>JAXFQM010000124.1:0-20650 GCA_034178965.1 Bacteroidales bacterium
CCTGACATTGTGGACAAGAAGATACGGTTTGGCGACCTCGAAGGAGACATCATCATCGGAAAGAACCACAAAGGGGCAATCGTGACAATTGTCGACAGGCTGACCGGATATTCATGGGCGGAGCAGCTTGAGGAGAAGGACTCAGACCATGTGGCGGACTCAATCATACGTATGCTCATGCCCTTCAAGGGGAAGCTGCATACCCTGACATTTGACAACGGACGAGAATTCGCCCATCACGAAAAGGTGTCGGAAGCCCTGGGAATCAAGATATTTTTCGCAAAACCGTATCATTCTTGGGAGCGCGGAGCGAATGAAAATACAAACGGTCTTTATAGACAATACATACCTAAAGGGACTGATTTTCAGACATTAGATAAAGACACACTGGCTATGGCAAGCCTGATGATAAACAGTCGTCCGAGAAAAAAACTCAACTTTTCTTCGCCAGTTCAAGAAATTCTTCGTATCTTTGCACCCGAAAATAAATTTATCAACTTGTTACAAAGTTGCATTTGAAACTTGAATTCAGCAAATATATATGTCATGAAAAAAAGAACAAAAGAAAAAACATTTTTTTGTCCCCATTCCTCTTGGCGGCATTGGCTCTATCCATAACAGCCTGCAACAAACAAACTGATTCAGATGAAGTAACTCTAACAGATGCCTCATGGCAATTAGACAAATTCGTACATGATGGTTTCTACACTTATCCAACTTGGAATAATGATACACTATATTATTTCATCAAGTTCTCTCAAAATGGAGAGTTATCGGGACATGGTGTAAACACATACTCGGGGCACTATACATTGACCCACAACAACATTTCGATATCCATCGGCTGTAATACTGAAATATATGACGAGACCGGATATGAAGAAAAAATGATTTCAGGGTTAAACTCTGCCATAAGAATTGATCAAACGACTGGTTTTATAAGGCTCTATAGTAGCAGTAACACATATATTGAATTTAAAAAAAATAACTGAAATGAAAACAAAAAGAACATTAAAAAATCTCCCGCCAATCCTTTTGGCGGCCTTGGCTCTCTCAATGACAGCTTGCGGCAAAAACGGAGATGACAGACTGGAGGTTTGGCAGTGTAATGTGCCCAATGCTTACACCATTACCATGAGTGTTGATAAGGCCGAAAAAACAGCAAATTGCAACGTGCATAAAACAACCTCCGGTGAACAGTTTGAGTTACTATTCAAAGATGGCTATTCATATGTTTACTCGCTGTTATCCGATACCTCTTTGAATATTATGCCATTGGGGGAGTTTAGATACTATGCTACCTCAACAGGAGAGGTTGAATTACAATATAAAGGATTTAATAATACTTATTTTGGAACAATAGACACATACAAATTCATAAAACAATAAACAACATGAAAAGAGTAGTCTTATTTGCATTAATGCTGATATTGTCTCTTGCAATTTCGGCGCAAGATTTGTATTATATGTATGGGAAACAACGCATCCCCCTCCAAACCAAAGGAAACTCGCTTGTTCTCATGGTTCATAATACAGATGGTATTTTTGACTTAATAAATGAAAATATGGAGAAGTTCATTACGAACTATCTAAGACTGACGGTTTCGTTTCCATTGAAATTCCTCATAAAGAAGTATTCAACGATGTGATTTCCATTGCATCTAATAGTAGTTTGGTTAAAACTTATTCACCGGCTTTCATATGCGAAGACTTCGCCGTCCCATCGTATTGTATTGGAGAAGTCATCCTCAAACTCGCTCCAGAGAAAACAAGAGCGCAACTTGATAGTGTAGTTGAATCATTAGAGTATTCTATCAAAGACAGTGACCTATTTGTGAAAGAACAATTTATTGTATCCATTAACGAAAAAGACGGTAACAAAACACTCGAAGCTGCAAATTTACTATTTGAAACAGGGTTATTTGAGTTTGCAGAACCCAATTTCCTTGTAGATAATGCATTTAATACATCGGATCCATTATTTCAGTATCAGTGGGGACTAAAAAACACAGGGCAGAATGGCGGCATAGCGGGAGTAGACATTAATGTTGAACCAGCGTGGGGCATCACGACTGGTTCTGCTAACATTGTGGTTGCAGTTGTTGACAATGGAGTGCAATTAGATCATCCTGATTTGACGGCCAACCTAATATCAGGATACGACGCAACAGGAAACGGAACGAATGGAGGGCCACTTAATAATACCGAAAATCATGGAACTGCATGTGCTGGGATTATAGGCGCCAGCCATAATAATTATATGGTTGCTGGCATTGCTCCTTCTTGTAAGATATTGCCAATACACGTAACATACGGTAACTATTATACTAATTCTTGGCTTGCTTCAGGAATAAATTATGCCGTTGCACATAATGCTAGCATAATAAGCAATTCATGGGGAGGAGGGGCATTTAGCACAGTAATAGATAATGCGATTAAGAATGCGATCGAGAATGGTCGCAATGGAAAAGGATGCGTTGTTGTCTTCGCCTCGGGAAATAGTAATCGTTCAGAAGTAGAATATCCGTCATCAACAAATGGCGTTATCGCTGTTGGTGGAGTTGATAGGTGTGGACAACGTTCTGGGCGTAGTGATATAACTGAAGATCCCTGTGATCCATGGCCAAATAACTATAAACCTGGGAGCTCTTTTGGATCAAAATTAAGTATAGTAGCACCTGGAACAAATGTTTACACAACAACAATAGGAAGTTCTTATGTGAGCAATTTTGGTGGTACATCAGCTGCCTGCCCACATGTGGCCGGTGTTGCCTCCCTTATCTTATCGGCGAATCAAAATCTCACATATCTTCAAGTAAAACAGATAATTGAGGTGACGGCCAGGAAAACAGGGAACTATGATTATCAGTTGCGCGAAGAACACCCCAATGGTACATGGAATAATAAGACTGGTTATGGAATGGTAGACGCCTACGCTGCCGTACAGATGGCGCAATCTTATGATTTGTTTGTTCGTGATAGTGAGAATGACAATGGCATAACCTCAAGCAACGCACAAATCATGTGGGATAGTCCTGACATATGGATTGAAGATGCAAGCGGGAATGTTTGTAATCCTCACGGGAATACACTTTGCTATGTATGTGTACGTATTTGGAATAATAGCGACATATCTTCATGTGGTGATGAACGTCTATTCTTGAATTGGGCCAAGGCAGGTTGTGATTTAAGGTGGAATTATAATTGGACTGGTAACAATTATTTCGATTGCGGAAATTCCCCTGTGAAAGGAGGTGTCATCGATTCCGGGAACGGCATTCCAATTCCAAGTATCGCTGCCCATCAATCAAGAGTAGTACGTATTGAATGGAGGACTCCAATGGCCGAAGATTACGCAGAATGCACCCAATTTGATTCTGACAGATGGCATTTCTGTCTTGTCGCAAGAATTCATGATGGTGATGAAATACTATACGAAAACAGCAGTAATGCAGATATGGGTACTTTCACTACACATAATAACAATGTTGCCTGGAAGAATATATCTATTTTGGATGCTCAATATAATACCGCAGTCGTCTCCTTCTCCAATCCATTCGACTTCTTGCAAAGATTCCGTCTGCATTTTAGAACCAGGCCCAACAAAGCTGGTGACATTATCTTCAAACACGCCGATGTACTTATCCGTTTGGATGATGAACTTGTCAGGCTGTGGAAGGATGGCGGAGGCGTCTGCGTGGGTGGCAAGTATCTGGGCGAAAACAGATTCCTCGTACAAGAACCGGACTTTTATCTCGAAAATATTGTAATGCCTATAGGCCGTCATTATACTGTTGAAGCTGGAGTGCGTTTCTTTACTCAAACTACCCCTCTCTGCAATGAGTTTGAATTTGATATCATAGAAGAAGGAGAAAAAGAAATTATCGGAGGAGAACATTATTTGGCCATCAAAGATTCTACAAAAAGGTTTAAAGCCATTGCTTTAGAAAACAAGACTGTTCTTGCTGGTGATAGCACATCCTTTACAGCACAAGCAATTTCTGAGGATGCGCAATACACTTGGTTCAGTACGGTGGGTGATACTCTTGCTATTGGTGACCTGTTGCAAACATCACAGAATACAACACGCCAGTACATTCTTGAAGTGGTGTCAATCGAGGACAACTATAAGGATGTCGACACCGTGACGGTCACTGTACGCCGTGCTGCCATTACTGCACTCACTCCCAATCCCGCCAATAACCAGACTGTGGTCAGCTACCGTTTGGCCTCCGATGTTACCAGTGCGTCTATCGTTATTGCCAATGCCACAGGTCAAGTGCTATACTCCGCACCGCTCGATGTGACACAGACAACCCATACCGTTAACCTACAGGCTATCCCAACTGGACAATACACCGTCCGCATCGAGTCACAGGGCTCACCCCTCGACTCCAAAACTCTCATCGTCTACTGACCCTACAGATTTTTCTATAACACTCACTGCCACGGCAGGCACACATCGCGCCTGCCGTGGCTCTTTTTTATAGTCTTGCTGGTGACTCGATGCATAATATGAATCTTTCCTTGATTCTAATTCCGGCCTCCGGGCCTATTGTTTCATTTAAATTTTCAATATTATGTACAAGTTCAAGCAAGACCTTGCCATGGCCTATTTTGATGGCTGTAGCAAGAAAACCGCGAGCCGCCGCCTCGCCCGTGAAATCAACCCCACCCCCGGCCTCCTCGACGCTCTCCGCCCCACCGGCTACCGCCCCGCCCAAAAACGTCTCTCCCCCGCCAACTCCAAATCCTCTTCTCTTTCCTCGGCGAACCGTAAGGCAACCGTCCCCCGCTGAATCAATCAAATAACCGCAAGGAACCCTAACCCCACACACCACCATCCACTATACCCCAACACTCCCCATTGGATCCCCCTACCAAACTCCGAGGGTGAGACCTCCCAGCCTCACCCTCTTTCGTTTATATTGTTTTTCTTTATTCTTCTGCCGGGTCCTCTTCTTGTGGAACTTCGGAGTGTGCCTTCAAGTAGCGGTCTCTCAAATCAAGACTAAAGATAATGAAAATACCATTAAGGTGGTTTCTATAAATGGTTTTCTTGCTATTTTGATGGGATTGCCGAACAGCTTGCGGTGCGAAACTCGGGCGCATAGCGGACTATGCTGCCAGGAGACAAACAACACGATGCCGACAAGGCTTCAAAAGTGCGGAAATCCATTTATAGAACCCACCTAAAAAAGGGTTCTAAAGAGCCCCCGTCAACGTTCCCTCACCACGTCGCCGTGGTCTTCCACGATGCGTTTGTAGGCCCACTCGGGATAAGCTGGCTGGCGAGGAAATTTGCAGCCGCCGTATTGGGTGGTTTCAAACTTGCCGTCTTTCACATATTTAATATTTCCGTCCATATATTTCACCAGCAGGAAGTGGTCGAGTTGGGTCCAATCCTCGAACATCTTCTGCGCTTGTTCGTTGCTGAATTGGTTGAGTTGTGCCGTCAGGTCGGCGTCCTTCAAGCCCTTGGCGACGGCATCGTTGCGCGCCACGTCTTTCACAAAGCCGTCTTCCAGGCCACGTTGCACCCGTTGCAAGTCCACTATCATGCTGTCGTAGCGGCTGTAGACGAAATTGGTGACGCGGTTGAAGAGCCAAAAGGCGCTGGTGGGGCTGTATTCCACCATGCTGCCGTTGCCCTCGCGGAAGCACTCGGGTATTTCGGTGATGCCGCAGTACATGGGGCAATATACGGTGCTATAGGTGTCGTCCACGCCAAACCACAAAATGCCGCCCACTTTGCTGGGCAGCCATCCGCGGCATTGCGCCACGAAACTGAACCCCGTCTGCTGCGTGCTGGTGGCGCGCTCGTGCACATACTTCTTGCCCTCGTATTCCCAATTCATGGGGCGCCAACGATAGGGGCAATGGTAGTATCCCGCGCCCACGTCCTGCGTCATGTCCATCTTGGTGCCTTCGTAATGGTCGCGCATCAGCGCCATCACCTCTTGCACATCCACTTGGTGGTCAGGTTTAATCCAAAGGGGCATGCGCTTTTGCATGTTCCTGCCCATGGCATAGTCCTCGTATTCGCCCATGCTGGCGTTCACGCGGCGAAACATAGCATACACGCGGGCGTCGCAGCCGCGTACGCCGCCGAAGGTGAGCGGGCAGTACACATCGGTGAAGCTGAAGTCCTTATCCTCCCCCTCATACCAGCCATTGGCGCGGGCAATAGAGATGACGTCCCACGCATACACGCATTCCACCTCGGGGCGGAATATGTCGTCCATCTGCTTGCTGGTAATACTCTTGTAACTCTTCTTCACGGCCTGCGGGAACGTGGTGATGCGCGCTTGGTTGGCATGGCCGGACACATATCCGTCGGGCACGCGGCGCGCCACCCACACGGCGCCGGGGCGATAATTCTTGAAAGCCTTTTTCAAACGCGCCTTGCCATTGATGGTGTCATATTGGGCAGGCCCTTTGCCTATGAGTTCCATAATCCACACCTCGTTAGGGTCGCAGATGGAGAAACTCTCGCCCTCGCTGCAATAACCATAGGTGTCCATCAGGCCTGCCAGTACCTTAATGGCTTCGCGTGCGTTCTTGGCGCGCTGCAGGGTGATGTATATCAGGCTGCCATAGTCCAGTCCTTGTCCGCCCCAGCAAGCCTCGCGGCCGCCAAAGGTGGTTTCGCCGATAGCCAGCTGGTGTTCGTTCATGTTGCCCACCACGCTGTAGGTATGTGCCACTTGGGGTATATCCATCAAATAGCGTCCGCTGTCCCAGTCATATACCTTGAACAGGGTGCCTTCTGCATAGTCGGCCACCTTGCGGTAGTACAACTCGCCATAGAGCACGTGGCTGTCGGCGGCGTAGGTTATCATGGTGCTGCCATCCCGGGTGGCGCCCTTGGTGAAGAGGAAGTTGGTGCAGGCGAAGGAAACATCGGCCAACGCCAACGCAGCTGCCAAGAAGGCAACGGAGAGAGATTTTTTCTTATTCATACTCTGTCTTTTACGATTTACAATAAACATTCCAAAAATAAAGTAGGGGCATCCTTGCACAACGGGCCTCCTCATATCGAAGAGGCTGAAGAATAGCCTTTTAAGACCGATGTTCCACGCGAAACATGTCCCTTGTCTTCGTTTTTTTCCTCGCCATGTGCAGGGGAGCGTGTCGGCTCGGGCGGGGCCACGCATTCAGCAAAGCAAAGCAGAAGCCTTCGACAATCGTTGGATTTCGCAGGCTTCTGCATGCTGGTAGTCCTTAAAGAAGTTTCTTCTTTAGGTTGGCGATCATGTCCTCGGTCATGCGGTCGAGGTCGTATTGTGGGTTCCAGCCCCATTCCTGTCGCGCGCAACTGTCATCCATCTTGTTGGGCCAACTGTCGGCGATGGCTTGCTTGATGGGTTCGGGCTGGTAGGTCATCTTAAAGTTGGGATAGTGTTTCCGTATGGCGTGGTAGATAATCTCGGGATCGAAACTCATGGCAGTGACGTTGAAACTATTGCGGTGTTTCAACTTGTTGGGGTCGGCCTCCATGATGTCTATCATGGCCTTTTGCGCGTCGGGCATATACATCATGTCCATGAAAGTGCCTTTCTTGAGCGGGCACACAAACTCTTCACCTTTCACCGCAGCGTAGTATATCTCCACGGCATAGTCGGTGGTGCCGCCGCCGGGCAGCGTGAGGTGGCTGATGAGTCCTGGAAAGCGCACCGAGCGGGTATCCACGCCAAAGCGGGTGAAATAGTAGTCGCTCAACAGTTCGCCGGTCACCTTGGTCACGCCGTAGATGGTGTTGGGGCGCTGTATGGTATCCTGCGGGGTGTTGTCGTGGGGCGTGGAGGGGCCGAAAGCGCCTATGGAGCTGGGGGTGAACACCGCGCAGCCAAAGAGGCGCGCCACCTCAAGGCAATTGACCAGGCTGCCTATGCCCACGTTCCAGCCCAGCATAGGGTTCAGTTCGGCGGTGGCGCTGAGGATAGCGGCGAGATTGTAGAGGGTGTCGATGTCGTATTTCTTCACTGCGGCGGCAATCTGCATGATTTGCGTGGAGTCGATGCGCTCCACGGGGCCGCGCTCGTAGTCCTCCCCCTTCAAGGGGCGTAGGTCGGAGCACACCACATTGCTGTCGCCATAAATGTCGCGCAGGTTGCGCGTAAGTTCGGAGCCGATTTGTCCGCCGGCGCCGACGATAAGGATTTTCTTCATGGCCTTACTCTCCGTCAATCTCTTTACGCACTTTTTTGAAAGCCTCTATGCAGCGGTCCAGCATCTCGCGGGTGTGCGCCGCGCTCACCTGCACGCGTATGCGTGCCTGCCCTTTGGGCACTACGGGATAACTGAAACCCGTCACGAAAATGCCCTCCTCCTGCATCTTGGCGGCATAGCGTCCTGCCTTGGCGGCGTCGTATATCATCACGGCGCAGATGGCGCTTTCGCTGGGTTTGCAGTCGAAGCCCTCCTCCTGCATGCGACGCAGGAAATAGGCGGTGTTTTTGTGCAGTTTGTCTTGCAGCGCGTTGGTGGCGCTCATCATGTCGAACATCTTGATGCCTGCCGCCACCAGCCCGGGGGCCATGCTGTTGCTGAACAGGTAGGGACGGCTGCGCTGGCGCAGCATATCGATGATTTCCTTGCGGCTGGTGACGAAGCCGCCCATGGCGCCGCCAAAGGCCTTGCCGAGGGTGCCGGTGATGATTTCCACCTTGCCGCGCAGGTCGAAGCGTTCGGTCACGCCGCGACCCGTTTTGCCCACCACGCCAGCGCTGTGGCTCTCGTCCACCATCACCATGGCGTCGTATTTTTGCGCCAGTTCGTATATCTTGTCCAAGGGGCACACGTTGCCGTCCATGCTGAACACGCCGTCGGTGGCTATCACGCGGAAGCGGGCATCTTTGGCGGCCTTCAACTGTGCCTCCAGGTCGGCCATGTCGGCGTTCTGGTAGCGGAAGCGCTGCGCCTTGCACAAGCGCACGCCGTCGATGATGGAAGCGTGGTTGAGGCTGTCGCTAATGATGGCGTCCTCGCTCGTCAGCAAGGGTTCAAACACGCCGCCATTGGCGTCGAAGCAGGAGCCGAAGAGGATGGTGTCCTCGGTGCCGAAGAACTCGGCTATTTTCTTTTCAAGTTGCTTATGCAGATCCGTGCAGCCGCAGATGAAGCGGACGCTGGCCATGCCAAAGCCACGTTGGTCCATGCCGTCCTTGCAGGCTTGTATCAACTCGGCGTTGTCGGCCAACCCCAGGTAATTGTTGGCGCAAAAGTTAAGGCATTTTTTGCCTTTCACCCAAATTTCGCCCCCTTGGGGTGACTCAATGACACGTTCCTCCTTGTAGAGTCCGTCGGCCTTGATTTGTGCCAACTCTTTTTGCAGATGCTCTTGAAATTTAGTGTACATAATCACAATTTTTTATAATCATTATTTTACTTATCGTTTCTGTTTCTACCAACTTGCAAAGATACGCTATTTTTCCTTTGTGGCAGAAAAAAAGTAACGCCGCCTGGTTTACATTCCCTTCTCCTCGTCCTCGGCAGCACCTCGGCAGCACCTCGGCAGCACTCATCTCCTGCTTATCTCCTGCCGCGGTAGGAGATAAGCAGGAGATGAGTGCTGCCTTTCCCGTTCCGCAGAGCAGCCATAGCGCCCCTTTGCAGCATGACGTGCCACGCAGGAACGGAGACGAAAAAAGAAAACGTGCATGTAAAAAAATATACGTATCTTTGCAATTTGAAACAAGAAGACATTTCATCTAATAACACGCTGTACCGCAATGCAAGAACTATTCATATACAACACCCTCTCCCGCAACAAAGAACTCTTTCGCCCCCTCCACGAAGGGCATGCCGGCATGTATGTGTGCGGCCCCACCGTATATGGCGACCCGCACCTGGGGCATGCACGCCCCGCCATCACCTTCGACGTGCTTTTCCGCTATCTGACACACATCGGCTACCAAGTGCGCTACGTGAGGAACATCACCGACGTGGGCCACCTGGAACACGACGCCGACGATGGCGAAGACAAAATAGCCAAGAAAGCGCGCTTAGAACAACTGGAACCCATGGAGGTGGCACAATACTACACCAACCGCTACCACGACGCCATGGACCGTCTCAACGTGCTGCGCCCCAGTATTGAGCCGCACGCCAGCGGGCACATCATTGAGCAAATCGAACTCGTGAAGAAAATCCTCAATGCGGGATATGCCTACGAAAGCAACGGCAGCGTGTATTTCGACGTGCGGAAATACAATGCAGACACCCACCAATATGGTTGCTTGAGCGGGCGCACGCTGGACGACCAACTCTCCACCACGCGCCAACTGGCAGGGCAGGAGGAAAAGCGCGAAACGGCCGACTTCGCCCTGTGGAAAAAGGCGCAGCCCAGCCACATCATGCGCTGGCCAAGCCCCTGGGGCGACGGTTTCCCGGGGTGGCACGCCGAGTGCACGGCAATGGGCACGAAATACCTCGGAAACCCATTCGACATACACGGTGGAGGCATGGACCTCATGTTCCCCCACCACGAAAGCGAAATAGCGCAGAACTATGCCGCCACAGGGCACGAGCCCTGCCGCTACTGGATGCACAACAACATGATTACCATCGACGGGCAGAAAATGGGCAAGAGCCTCGGCAACTTCATCACACTGGACGAGTTCTTCGGCGGCACCCACCCCCTGCTTTCGCAGCCCTACTCCCCCATGACCATACGCTTCTTCATCCTGCAAGCGCACTATCGCAGCACTGTGGACTTTGGCAACGAGGCCCTGCAAGCCGCCGAGAAGGGCTACCACAGGCTGATGGAGGCCTATCGCACCCTGCTGCGCCTGACGCCCGCCACGAAGGGCGACGCAGAGGTGAGCACCTACCGGCAACGGTGCTACGACGCCCTGAACGACGACCTCAACACCCCCGTGGTCATCAGCCTCTTCTTCGACATCGCCAAGGCCATCAACACCGCCGCCGACCACCGCACCCACCTTGCGCAGGGCGACATAGAGGAACTGAAAGGTCTCTTCGACACATTCCTCTTCGGTATACTGGGGCTGCGGGACGAAAGCGCCGCCGACAACGACAGCGGCCTGGTGGAAGGACTGATGCGCACCATCTTGGACTTGCGGGCCACCGCCAAAGCCAACAAAGACTGGACCACCAGCGACAGGATACGCGACAGTCTCGCCGCCGTAGGCATCGCCGTGAAAGACGGCAAGGATGGCGCCACCTGGGAAAGGAAATAACTCCCCGACACAAAGAATGTACGACCTCATCAACCCAAGCGATAACCATGACAACGCCCTTGAAAAACGCCACGTCTCTCTCCTCCCGCCACCGCGCGATGGCCCTCTTCACCGCCCTCCTCCTGGGCATCAGCGGCGCCTGGGCGCAAACCTACTACGTGATATACACCACCAGTGGCAACATCACCCATTTCCTCGCAGCAAACACAGCAAAAACTGGCGTGACCGACATTCCACTAACATCAAACGCCGGATTCAGCGCAGCCTGCATCTGGGAATATACCTCCAATGGCTACCTACGCAACGTGGCCACAGGCTCCTACCTTTATGGCAACGGCACTACCCTGTCCTTATCTTCATCCGTGACAAGATGGACAAGGAACAATAACGGAAACTTCTCTTACACGTATCGTTATTTCTATACCTATTATACCGTCGAATTACGATACGATAACAATTCCGGGTGGATTGCCCGTTATAATAGTACTTCTGGCACGCGAGGTTCTTCAACGAGCGTTTCTACGGTAATGTCAACCGTCGCACTTAGCAACGTGCAGATTTCAGAGCCTGCCGTGGTTTCCGAAAGCGCCACCTATAGCGCCACAGCCATTGCGCAAATCCAAACGGATTATTCCGTCACGGCCAACGGCACCGCTTTTTCTGCACCTGCAAATACCTACAGCGCAAGCATTTCCACCTCTACCTCCGGGTATTCCTGGACATGGAGCGAGTCTTCTGACTTTGTGGACTTCACGCCCAACTCCTCCACCCTCCACGTGACGGGCACACCCGAATACGACCAAACCTTCCCTATCACCGCCACGGTCTCCTACAACAGCAACAGCGGCGTTACCGCCACCGGCTCTAGAATGGTTTCCATCTACGGCCAAAAATTAGCCCCTCCCATCATTGCCCGCGTGGAGGGCACCAACACGTTCACCCTTGCCACGGAAAGCCCCAATGCCCAACTACGCTATACCATTGGCGTCTCCGAGCCCTCCGACCCCGACCGCAATAGCGATGCGTATCCCGGCTCGCCACAGTCCTTGCTCTACGACAACACCGCCATCTCCCCCTCAATCTGCACCGTCTACGTCAAGGCCGTCACGGAGCGCAACGGCATCCTCTCCACCGTGACCGACACCGCATTCCAGCTCATGATAGCCGCTACGCCCGTCATTACCATTGATAACAATTGGGAGGTCACCATCCAATATATGCCCGACAACACCACACCCCCCGGCACAGAAATACATTACACCACCGATGGCACCACCCCCACGGCGCAAAGCCCCATCTACAGCGTCCCATTCCGCACCAGCCAAGGCTCTTTTGTGCAAGCAGTGCTCTTGGACGGCTGCCACCTCCCGTCTGCTGCGGCAAAGAAGATAGCAGGCAAATCGGGCCTATACGGCAACGTAGTTGTGCTGAACGACTACGAGGACCACCGCTTTAGTTACTACACAGAAGACAGCCCCATCCACTCGTTGCACCCCTGCAACGTGGCCATCAAGTACAAGGGTGGCGGCGTGGAGGGCGCCAGTGCGGTGGGAGTGGGCATAGACCTTCCCAGCGTGAACGAGTTCGACTACTACAAGACCTTGGAGAAAGCGGGGGCACGCTATCCCTACGCCACCATCCCCAACCCCTTCAGCAAACGGCCTGCGACAGGAACGGGGAGCAGCAAAGTCTACTATGGATTCAACGGCTGGAAGATAACCAGCATCACCGGAACGGGAACCGTGTATAACGCCGCCACAGGCGGCACGGCATACGCCGTGGGCAATGTCATTCCCGCCGAGACTACTCTCTATTTCGATTGCGCCAACCCCACCCCCAACGCCACGATGGCAACCGTGGAACTCACCGCGCAATGGGATATCGCATACGTGGTAACCTGTGATGCCAGCCGGCTGAGTTCTTCCCTCTATGACTATGACTATTCATTAAATGGCGATTCCTACGAGAAAAACTTCATCGTCGTTACGGGGGGGACAAACACGACTGACATCTACAGTAACCCCCGAGTTCCCGTCACCATATCCATGGTCTACCCCGATGGCACAGCCTCCCCCGCTTTCACCTCCAATACAAGTTACCTTGGGGGCAATTTCCAAGGCTACAACGACACCAAGTTTGAATACATCCACCTTAACGGCACCGAAGCCACCTACACCGCCAACAACGCCAATAGCAACCCTCACGACAACGCCCTCATTTTGGGCCGCGGCATCAGCAACACCACCCCAGGCGCAGTGTGCGTGAAAGACGTTCAAGGGATATACAGAACAAACACCGCCTACACGAACAACCTAAACTACGTAATCCGCATAGAAAGCGGCGTTTACAACAACATCTCTTTCGTCGCAGGCTATGATGGCGCTCAAAGTAGCAGCGTGTGTAGGGGGCCTGCAAACAGGGTGCGCGGCATTTTGGGCAACGACTACGACCGCGCCACAAACAACAACGCCAATCTCACGTTGACCACCTATCTATACATGGGCTACGTGAGCCAAAATATCTACCCCACTAACGGAAACCATCGTTTTGACGCCACCGTTAAAAGCGGCAGGTTCCAGACAGACAAAACCGATGCCGATCTTGTCAATGGCAGCATTAAGGCCGATGCAGGGGACTGCTTCTATGCCAGTTTGGGCGGCCAACAATGCAACGTGGGGCACCGGTACATCACCATTGAAGGGGGCGAACTGATGGGCATAGCGGGAGGTATTGACCAGTACAACAGCCCCACAGACACCACGTTTGTCGTACGCATGCACGGAGGCACGTTGCGCAGCGCCTTGTATGGTGCAGGCGCCTTTGCCGCAGCACAAGGGCATAGGAAATACATCATCACCGGCGGGCAAATAAAAGGCTGGATAGCGGGGGGCTGCAACGGAACCGATCCTACCAGTGCCGGCGGCACTTTGCCATCCAACACCTACCTCTATTTCGGCGGCAATGCGAAATGCGGCATTTTTGAGGGGGACGTGCCTGCCGCCACACAGTATCAGATCAACCAGTCGCAGGGCGGCAACATCTTTGGCGCCGGCAGCGGCAACAGCAGTCAACCCGAAACCGGACAAGTGAATAACACCGTGGTGGTGGTGGCCGACACGGCCCAGGTGGCGCAATGCGTATACGGCGGCGGCAACATGGGCTATGCTCAATATAACGGTGCGGTGCATATACTGGGAGGTCGTGTATATCAAAGCGTATTCGGCGGCAGCAACCAAAAAGGCGGCACAACGACCGAGGTCTACATGAAAGGGGGCACGGTGATAGGTGGCATATATGGCGGCAGCAACACCACGGGTACCATCACAGGCACAACAAACGTGCAGGTAACCGGCGGCACGGTGGGCGACAGCGCCCACGCCAGCAGCGTCTTCGGCGGAGGACTGGGAGCAAGCACCCGCGTGGGAGGCGACGTGACCGTGGGCATAGGCATGCAAGGCGGCGTGGCAAATCAGCCCACCCTATACGGCGACGTGTATGGCGGCAGCCAACAAGGCATGGTGAACACCACAGGCACCTCCCTTGACTATAATAAGTCTACCCAGGTGAGGATAAGGCAAGGGCTCATCAAGGGATCGGTGTACGGCGGCGGCTATGGCATGAACGGAGCCCCAGCGAATGTGGCGGGCAAAGACTCTGTGATAATGAGCGGCGCCACGGTAGAAGGCTCCGTGTTTGGCGGAAACAACCTATCGGGCCGGCCACTGACCACGGTGGACGTGGTGATGACGGGCGGCGTGGTGATGCAGGACGTGTATGGCGGAGGAAACGAAGCCTCCTACGGAACGATCTACAACGAGGCGGTTCGAGAACCGCATGTGCTCATTACGGGCGGAAAGGTGATGCAAAGCGTGTTTGGCGGAGGCAAGGGTAGCCAAGCCGTGGTGTACCATGGCACGATAGTGGACGTGAAAGGCACGGCAGAGATAGGACAGCACGTGTTTGGCGGAGGCAACGCCGCCAACGTGGCACGAGACACGAAAGTGTTTGTCGGCGAAAACGCCTCGGTGGGAGCCAACGTGTTTGGCGGGGGCAACGCCGCAGCAGTGGGCGACAAAAACGCCGTGGGAGCCCCCAACGAAAACTCCACCTCTGTGGTGATTGGCGGCGGCGCCCGCATTGGCAAGAACGTGTATGGCGGCGGAAACAAGGGTACCGTGTTTGGCAAGACACACGTGGTGGTAGACAGCAACCGTTGACGGAGGAGGGCTAATCCCGCCTTGACCGCAAGAGGGGTTAGACCCCCTGGCCAAAGACAATCTTGTACGTGTCGAGCGCTATGGCGAGTTCCTCGTCCGTGGTAACCACCATGGCGGTGACGCGCGACCCTGGTTTGGTGATCACCTTGTCCTCGCCCGCCACCTGGTCGTTGAGATCCATGTCTACGTCAATGCCCAGGAAATCGGTGTCTTGCAGGATGGCGTGGCGCATGAACCAGGCGTTTTCGCCTATACCCCCCGTAAAGAGGAGCAGGTCGCACCCATTCATCTCGCACATGTAGGCGCCGATGTACTTCTTGCAGCGTTGGGCAAACACCTCGAAAGCGTTTGTGCATAGCGGGTCGCCGCTGTCGCGGCCGACACGTATGTCGCGCATGTCTTGCACGCCACCACTCAACCCGGCCAATCCGCTTTTCCGGTATAGGATGTCGTTCATCTCCTTCACGCCGATGTGGGCCGTTTCCATCAAGTAAAGCACCGCACCCACGTCTATGTCGCCGCACCGGCTGCCCATGACGAGCCCTTCCAGTGAAGTCATTCCCATAGTGGTGTCGAGGCTCTTTCCATGGTCTATGGCGCAGATGCTTGCGCCGCTGCCCAGGTGGCAACTGATGATCTTCAGGTCCTTCCATTGCTTTCCTATTAATTGGGCGCCCTTCTTGGCCACGAAGCGGTGGCTGGTGCCGTGGAAACCGTAGCGGCGTATGCCATATTTCTCGACATACTCGTAGGGGATGCCGTAGAGGTAGTTCTTGGGCGGTATGGTCATGTGGAACGCGGTGTCGAACACTCCCACCTGGGGCACCTCGGGCAAGACGCTCCTCATGGCTTCCACGCCCATAAGGTTGCCCGGGATGTGCAAGGGCGCCAACCGGGTTAGGGAGCGTTCTTTCTCCATCACCTCGTCGGTGATGAGGCAACTCTTGTTGAAGAAGGCACCTCCATGCGCCATGCGATGCCCCACGGCCGAGATTTCCTTTAGGTCGGAGATGACACCGATGACGGGATCCACCAAAGCCTCCATGACGATGCGCAATCCCGTGGTATGGTCAGGCACGGAAAGGGTCTGCGTGTGCACCCGGCCCTTGTACTTGTGCGTGAATTCGCCCGTCTCAAGACCGATGCGCTCCAACAGGCCTTTGGCCATGACGGTGCGCGTGCCGACATCAATGAGTTGATACTTGAGGGAAGAAGAGCCGCAATTTAGAACGAGAATTTTCATGGTGTTTTGGAATAGTTGTATGTTTCGTGATAGGATAATTTGCTTGGTCGCGTTAGGGATACAAAAGGTATTTGCCTCTCACGGCCATGAACTTTTCTATGCCTGGCTTCCAACTGTCGCGCATGTCGTCCTCCGACGCGCCTTGTTGCAACTGCGTGCGCAAGGCCGTGGTGCCGGCCAAGCGGTCGAAGAAGCCGTTTTTCAAGAAAAAAGCATCGCGCGGCATGCCTTCGTATAGTTGGATGAGGAAACTCAAGTCCAATTTTGGACGCGCAGGGTAGTGGCGCAAGTCCAACCCGTGGCACTGCTTTCCTTTGAAAAGGGGGGAGGCGGCCAGTGCGGTGGGCTGCGGCGTGAAAGAGAAATCGTGATGGCCCCTTCTGGCTATGCCCCTATGGCGCTTATATGCAGGTGCGCCCACCACCTCAAAGGGCCACGGCGTGCCGCGCCCCACGCTGACGTTGGTCCCTTCGAAAAAACACAGGCTGGGGTAGAGCAGCATGGCGCGGCGGGTGGAGAGGTTGGGCGAGGGAGACACGGAGGGCGTGAGCGACATCTCGTGCGCGAAACCTTGCAAGGGGATGATGACAAGTTGGCAGGAGAGACCCTGGTCCAACCAGTGCTGCCCATTGATCATGAGGGCATACTCCCCTATCGTCATGCCATACACCACCGGCACGGGGTGCATGCCCACGAAACTGCGTTGGCTGCTGTCCAGCATGGGGCCGTCCACATAAGAGGTGTGGGGATTGTAGCGGTCGAACACTACAAGGGGTACCCCTTTTTGAGCGCAAGCCTCCATCACGTAATGCAGCGTGGAGAGGTAGGTGAAGAAGCGCACACCCATGTCTTGAAGGTCAAACACCATGACGTCGATGCTGTCCAGCTGCTGTTGCGTGGGCTTTTTATTGTTTCCATCTAGCGACACAATGCACAGCCCCGTTTGGGCATCCACGCTGTCGCCCACCTGCTCGCCAGCCTCACTGTTGCCCCTGAAGCCGTGCTCGGGGCTGAAGAGACGCACTACCTGCACGCCGTGACCCAGCAGCAAGTCGAGGGTGTGAGTGGGCGGCAACGTGTCGAGGTCGCAGTGGTAGACCATGCTTGCCTGGTGGGCCACCAAGCCCACCCGCTTGCCTTGAAGAAGAGGCAGGTAGAGCGACATGCGCTCGGCACCTGTCCGCACGCTTTGGGCCGTCGCCACGCAAGGGGCGAGCGCCACCCAGCAGAATAGGGCAAAGTATTTCAGTGTGCGCATGGTGCGTTGCATTTTTCCTTATAGTTTCTTTTTTCAGTCATTTTGCAAAATTACGAAAAAAAAAGAGACTGCATGCATTTTTTTTGCCCGAAAAGCGCCACCGCCTTCCCAACACGCATTTTTTATGGGGCGAAACGCAAAGAGCCCGTCCTCGCGTCTCCTCTCCTTATCTTCTCTATTCCCTAACCCCTATTCCTGCCGGCGGCCGGCGCATCTTTCGTTACCCACCCCGCGACGGCATCGTGGACGGCGCTCATTTTTTAACATTTGAACAAAAAGCATAATTATTTTGCAGTGACGAATTTTCTCCGTAACTTTGCTTGGTGAACGAGGAAAGCATTCTTGAGTCTATATTAATATAAACAGTTGAAACATAATAAATCTAACTTCAAAATATTATGAAGGAGAACTATTTCATTTCGGGCATACAGCAAGTGGGCGTGGGATGTCTCAACTTCAAGGAGACATGGAAATGGTATATTCGCATGTTTCAAATGGACGTGCGCGTGTTGGAAGACGACACCGTGGCGGAGCGCATGCTGCCCTATACGGGCAACATGCCGCAAAAGCGCCACGCCTGCATAGCCCTCAACCTGCAAGGGGGCGGCGGCTTCGAGATATGGAACTACAGCGAGCGCCAACCCGTGCCCTGCGCCTTTGAGGTGCAGGTTGGAGACCTCGGTATTTTCGCCGCCAAAATCAAAAGCCGAGACGTGGAAGCACTGCATGCCGAACTGGAACGGAAGAAGAACGAAGACGCAGCCAACGGCGTACTATGGGAATTGGGCAGCATCTACCAGGCTCCGGACGGCGTGAAAGCCTTTGTGGTGCAGGACCCTTGGAAGAACTATTTCTATGTGGAAGAGCGCAAGGACGTGTATATCGAACAGCACAGCCTGGCGGGCGGCATCACCGGCGCCATGGTGGGCTGCACAGACATAGACCGCAGCCTGGCGCTCTACCATGAGGTGCTGGGATACGACAGGGTGGTGTATGACAAGCAAGGACAGTTTGCCGACTTGGCTGGCATGAAAGGAGGAAACCAACACTATCGCCGCGTGAAGTTGGCGTGCAGCAAACCTCGGCAAGGGGCCTTCGCGCCACTATTGGGCGAAAGCTCATTGGAATTGGTGCAGCCTTTGGACCGCACACCGCGCAAAATATTCGAAGGCCGCTATTGGGGCGACCCTGGATTCATACAAATATGCTTCGACGTGACCCACATGCGTGCACTGGAACAAGCCTTCAACGAAAAAGGCTATCACTTCACGGTGGACAGCTGCCCCCAGGACGAGCACTTCGACATGGGTGAGGCCAGTGGACACTTTACCTACATCGAAGACCCGGACGGCACGTTGATTGAACTGGTGGAAGCCCACAAAATCACCCTACTCAAGAAGCCTCACCTCTACATTAACATGCTGAAGCGCAACCGCGGGAAAGCCTTCCCCAAGGTCTTCTTCCGTCTCATGGGTTTAAACCGAGTAAAATGATACCGCTATGGGAAAACTAACCGACTACCTGAAAAAAGACCCGCGCATGCAAGAAAGCCTAAAGGCTTGCATGAACTGCGGTGTATGCACGGCGGTATGCCCCGCCGCCGAATTCTACCCCTACGACCCACGCCAAATATGCGACACCGTGCAGCGCGGCAACGAGGATGGCATAGAAAACCTGTTGAGGGGAGACACCATCTGGATGTGCGGCCAATGCATGAGCTGCAAGACGCGCTGCCCGCGCGGCAACGTGCCGGGAGAGCTGGTCAGCGTGCTGCGGCGCGCCAGCCAAGAACTGGGCTACTTCGCCGAAAGCCGCATGGGGCTGCAACAAAAGCAGTTGATGGGTTCCATTGGGCAGAACATATTGGAAATAGGCTATTGCGTGCACCCCGACCGCATTGACGTGGATTACCACCCCGAACAGGGTCCCGTATTCGCCTGGTATAAGGAACACATCAAGGAGGTGGCACCTAAAATAGGAGCCAACTACCACGGCAAAGGCCCCGGCGCACTGCGCGAAATACCCGAGGAAGACCTTGAGGAGGTGCGCCGCATCTTTGAGGTGACAGGAGGCCTAAAACTCAAAAAAGACGTCGAAGAAGCATAGATGCCTATCGGCGCCTTTGCCAAATCAAGAAACATCACACCATGATTAATTTCGGTTTCTCAATCAACGCCACGCGCAGCATCGACTACGACAGCCTGAAGCGCGACAAGGCCAACAAGGTGGCGGAACGCGTGCCCAGTTTCCGGCTGTGCATAGGATGCGGCGCTTGCACCGGCGCTTGCACCGCGGGACAGTTTTGCGACTTCAACATACGCCGCTGCCATACCTCCATGAGCCGCGGCAAATACGACGACCTGGAGGAAAAAATGCGCAACTGCATGCTGTGCGGGAAGTGCACGCTGGCATGCCCGCGAGGCGTGAACCTGCGCTCACTAATCATAAACATGAGGAGGACGCTACATGAATAACGCCAACGATTTCGCCGTATTCGTAATCCCGTTTCTGCTGGGAGTGCTGGCATTGCTGGCGTTCAGCGTTTGGAAATACTGGCGCTGGATAAGGGGATTTGACAAACTGCAGCAGAAAGTGATACGCAAGAACATTTGGTCGTGGAAATTCATCCCCGCCATCGTAGAAGCGTTTGCACAGGGGCTGCTGCACCTGCGCATCAGCAAGAAAAACTTGATACTGGGCTACATGCACCGCAGTTTGGCGTTTGGAT
>JAXFQM010000148.1:0-6397 GCA_034178965.1 Bacteroidales bacterium
ATCCCAGCAAGGCGCGCGCCTTGCTGGGATTGTAGTAATATCCATAGGAGGATGTGCTGTCGCTGCCAGGCAGACCCAACGGAATGAAGCCCAACGTCCCTGGCCGGCCTATGCCGTTGCGAAGGTATTTCATCATTTTCACGCGGTCGAAGCCATAGTTTATCGCTTGTCTTATTCTTCTGTCGTTGATGGGGCTGTCTTTTGCATTAGCGACTTTTGTCTCGGATATATTGAAACCTAAATACTCCGTGTTAAGGAAAGGGGTTGACGTCATTACGATTTTTTCCCTGTATTTCGGCTTCAGTTGGCCCGTGCGGGTAATAATTTCATCCTTGTAACTGGCGTCGAGCGAATTCATAAAGTCCAAATTCCCCTTGATGAATTCCAGGAAGGCTGTTTGCTTGTCGATGATGAAAGTGATGGAAACGGCATCCAAGTAGGGTAAGGGATGTCCGGTGCTGTCTTTCTCGAAATAATCGGGGTTTCGGCGCAGCACCAGTTTTACCCCCTCTTTCCACATTTGCAAACGGAAAGGCCCCGTGCCGCAGGGGTGGCGGCGATAGTCTTCGCCATAGTGTTCCACCACTTCCTGCGCCACCACGCTGCAATAAGGCATGGATAGCATGGAGAGGAATGGTGCGAACGGAACGCTGAGCTTTATCAGCAAGGTGCTGTCGTTCAAAGCATGGAAGCCGAAAGTGGTGTCGATGACGTTGAAAATCCATCTCCCAGGAGAGGCTATCTTTGGATCCAGAATCCGGTTGAAACTATACACGAAATCTTGCGCCACCACGCGCCGGGTGGAGTCTTTCATTACGCCATTTTTATGAAACGTCACATCGTGCCTCAAGTGGAAAGTGTATGTCTTTCCGTCGGGACTTGTTTCCCAGTTCTCGGCTATGCATGGCTCTACGTTGAGGTTCTCGTCCAGGCGCACCAGCCCCCCATACAGTTGGCTATTGACCCAGTTTAAAGCTTGGTCCTTGCTGAAAGCGGGGTCCAAGGTGGCGATGCCCGCTACCTCGTTGTAGCGGAAAATCATCTTGCCATCGTTGTCTGTATCATGGCATGAAACCATGAACAGGGAAAAGAAAAGAGAAAAAGCTGCCAGGAACGACGATTTCTTCATTTCACAAGTTTTTGCGCGCAGCGGCGGGCTTCGTTCACTATCAATTCCTCGTCTTTCACTATGCGATGCAGCATGACAATTTTACCGTTAATGATGACAGTGTCGATCGCATCGGGATGGGCGGAATAGACGAGGTTGCTGACGGCGTTGTGGCAAGGGGTGAACGCAGGATTGTTCAAATCCGCAAGGATGATGTCGGCCAGCCTACCTGGGGCCAACTCGCCAGCGTTAAGGTTAAGTGTCTCCGCGCCGTTGTGCGTGGCCACTCGCAACGCCTCGTCGGCAGGAAGGGCCTGCGGGTCGCCGCGCCAGCCTTTTTGTAGCAAACTCATTGTTTTGGTGGCTTCCAACAGGTCAAGGTTGTTGCTGCTGGAGGCTCCGTCGGTGCCGAGCGACACCGTTACGCCAGCAGCGCACAGTTCGTTGTAAAGGAAGCGGTAGCCGCTGGCAAGTTTGAGATTGCTGTTTGGGTTGTGTACCACTTTGGCACCACTGCTGCCCAGCAAATCAATATCATCTGGGGTTAGCCATAACCCGTGGGCGAGGATGGTGGCGGGGGAAAGGAGCCCCAGCTGGTGCAGGTAACGCACGGGGGATACCCCGTTTGCCAGCATACAGTTGTCTACCTCCGTCTGCGTCTCGGCGAGATGGAGGTGGAAAAGCATTTCATGTTCGTCGGCGAAAGCCTTCATCCATTGCAACGTAGATGGGCTTACGGTGTATATGGCGTGTGGGGCAAGCGCAAAACGCAGCATGCCTTCTGATTGTGTGGCGCTGCGACGTTCGGGTACAATCTTTTTTTCCCATTCAAGGCAGCGCCGCTTTAATTCTTCCGCCTGATGGGGGTCGTAGAAGTCCATACCTGTCAACGATAGTACGGCGCGCAGGCCACTATCCTGTGCAGCGCGGGCCGTAGCGTCCTGAAAGAAGTACATGTCGTTGAAGCAGGTGGTGCCGCTTTTTATCATTTCAAGACAAGCTAGACGGCTACCCCAATAAATCGTCTCGTCATCCAAATGTTTCTCGGCGGGCCATATTTTGTCCTTAAGCCAATTCTCGAGGGGCATGTCGTCGCCATAGCCGCGCAAAAGGGTCATGGCGGCATGTGTGTGGCAGTTTATGAGGCCAGGGAAAGCGGCGTAGCGCGGCGGCTCCGCAGACAAGGAGGGGCGGATATCCTTGATGCGGTTCCCTTCAACGAGGATGTCTTTCTGCTGGCCGTCCAGCAAGATGTTGGCGATGACCATGACAAGGCTGCGGCGGGTTATTCGCTATATATCTTGTTGAATACTATAGTATCTGAAGTAGTGTCGTTGGCGTGGCGCACAAGCATCGTATTGCCTACGACTTCAAAGTCGTAAGTGCTTTTTATGCTAAATTGCCCATGGCCGTCGGTATAGGTGTAGAAGAAGGTAGCGCGTTCTGTGGTGTTGGAGTACTTGGTGGTGTGTACCTTCTTGTAATGCGCGGATTGGTTGTCCACGAAATCAAGCGTGATGCTGTCCGACGAGACAAAGTCGCCATTCGTCATTACTACGCTATCCACGTTGAGCCAAACGGTGTTGGTGAGCGTGTCTTTGCTGCAAGAGACAGACAGCAAAAGCATAAGACAGAACAAAGGAAGTAAGAACTTTTTCATAGAGACTGTGCATTTATTAAAATAACGTAAGACTTGTTCTTTTATTGCATTTGTAGGAAAAGGAGGCAAAAAAGAACGGCTTTGTCCGAAAAAACACCCATGCATTCACCCTGTGCCTCCAAGGCGCATTTCAGTTTTGCCGCGCCAATCTTATGTGCTAACCAAGTTGCCATCTCCCTCCCCATTACCCTAAAACTGGCGAGAAACGCAAGCCCTGCCCCTTTGACTAAGCAACTGGAGACCTTTGCTGCGCTGCGGAAGAGAAGGATGTGTGCTTATTGGCGTGGGAACCGTAAAAAAAGCAGCGGCGGATTGTGCTCCGCCACTGCCGGTCCTAAATGTTATGTGTAAATTATCAAAAAACTATTTCTTTGATTTTTTCGCCTCCATATTGGCGTTGAGCATCTCTTTCAAGTCGATGGGCTCAAGCATGTTTTCAGGCTTGAGCACGAAGTCGAGTTGCTCTTTAGTAAGGATGTTGTGCTCAAGCACCAGTTCGTACACACCGCGGCCCGTTTCGCTGGCCTCCTTGGCAATCTTGGTGCTCTGCTTATAGCCAATGATGGGGTTGAGCATGGTGACAATACCAATGCTGCCCTCCACCAGTTGGCGGCAACGCTCTTCGTTGGCGATGATGCCGTCGATGCAGAAGATGCGCAGGGTGTCCAATCCATTCATAAGCAGATGGACGCTTTCGAAGAGAGTGTAGGCCATAACGGGTTCCATCACGTTCAACTCAAGTTGCGCGTTGTCGGCGGCGATGGAAATGCAGAAGTCGTTGCCAATAACCTTGTATGCCACTTGGTTCATCACCTCGGGGATGACGGGGTTCACCTTGCCGGGCATGATGCTTGAGCCAGGCTGGCGTTCGGGCAGGTGTATCTCGTTCAAGCCGCAGCGGGGGCCACTGCTCATGAGGCGCAGGTCGTTACATATCTTGTTGACTTTGATGCAGAGTCGTTTCATGGCGGCACTGTATTGAATCATGCAACTGGTGGCGCTGGTGGCTTCTACCAGATTGTCGGCAAGTACTACGTCCCAGCCCGTTACCTTGCGCAGGGCATCGATGACGGCGCGGGTGTAGCCTGGTAGGCTGCAGATACCGGTGCCGATGGCGGTGGCACCCATGTTCACGGTAAGAAACTCGCGGGCTGCAATTTGTAGGTTGCGAACTTCATGGCGCAAGGCGGCGGAAAAAGCGCTGAAAGTTTGGCCAAGAGTCATGGGGACGGCATCCTGAAGTTGGGTGCGACCCATCTTGACGACATGCGCGAACTCTTCTGCTTTTTTGTCAAGAGCCTTGATGAGAGCCTCAATATGGGGAATGAGTTCAAGATGCTCCAACCCCATGGCGATGTGTATGGCACAAGGATAGGCATCGTTTGTGCTTTGGCTGGCGTTTACGATGTCGTTGGGGGAGCAAAACTCGTATTGTCCGCGTTCATGACCCATACGCTCGAGGGCGAGGTTTGCGATGACCTCGTTGGCGTTCATGTTGGTGCTGGTGCCAGCTCCGCCCTGAATCATGTCCACTGGGAACTGGTCATGATACTTGCCAGCCAGCAGGTCGTCGCAGGCAGCCTGGATGGCATGGCTTTGCTCCTTGGTGATCATGCCCACTTTCTCGTTGGCGATGGCGGCGGCTTTTTTGGTGTAGGCGAGGCCCTTGATGAAGTTGGGGTATTCGCTCAACGGGCGTCCGCTGATGTGGAAATTTTGGATGGCGCGCAGAGTTTGGATGCCATACAATGCTTCGCTGGGAACGTCTTTGCTACCCAGTAGGTCGGTCTCGGTACGAAATGATTTCTTAACCATGATTATTACTAATTTTTATTTATGTATTTTCAATAAAAAGGGTTTCCTGACACACGCGGTTAGGCTTTGTCGCTTTGCGCCATTTTTACGTGTTGTAGTTGCATGAGGGCGTCGCGCACCTGTTTACGCACTATTTCACGCCCATTGCTGATGCTTTTCTTGTCGAAGTTGCCGTGCTTTATGAGGGCTTCAACGATGGCGGCTTGCGTGCTGTCGATGTCGCCTCCTGCATCCACGGTGATGAGCAGGCCCGCGTTTTGGTAGTATTGCAGGAGGGGGACGGTCTTGTCGTTGTATTCGTTAAGGCGGTGGCGCATGGTGGCTTCGTTGTCGTCGCTGCGGTTGCTTATTTTGGAACGTTCTTTCATGCGGCGAATGAGTTCTTCGTCGTCAACCTTGATGCGAATGACACAAGAGAGCGTGCGATTGTATTTCTCGAACAGGCGGTTCAAAGCATCGGCCTGTTGCACCGTGCGTGGAAAGCCGTCGAAGATGAGGCCTTCTTCGTCGTCTCGGATGGCCTTTTCGATAAGGCTTTCAACGATGGCGTCGCTAACCAAGTCACCACGGTCCATAATCTCCTTCACCTGAATGCCCAACGCTGTTTCGGCGGCCACCTCCTTGCGCAACAGGTCGCCGGTGGAGATGTGGTTTAGGTGGTAGCGCTTGGCAATGATGTCGGCATGTGTTCCCTTTCCAGCTCCAGGGGCGCCAAAGAGGATGAAATTCAGTGTGGGGCTTTTCGTAGCTTTCTCTCCCAACTTCATCAGGCGGACACTGTTTTCAATGGTCTTTTCTTTTGCTTCCATGCCATATTTGTCCACTTCGGCGGCGTTGCGGGGGCCATGGTTGATCATCAAGGCTCCGTTGATGCAGCCTCCGTCGCAAGCCATGCCTTCAAAGAAGTTGTTCACGCTCTTGTTCATCTTCAACAACGTGAGGTTTTTGCGTATGTCATCTATCCCGCTCATCGCCACGGGCTTCACTCCCTCGATGCCCAAATCCTTGGCCACGTCGGATACACCTTGTGTCAGTCCGCCGCCACGGGCGAAGATGCGTCCGTAGAAGGAGGCGTTGTCAAGTTCGGTGTCTTCCTGTTGCGTGGTGTCTATGCCTCTGGCGTCCAAGAAAGCCTGTAATTCCTCGAAACTCATCACGCAGTCTATGAGCCCCTCCGTCTTTGGCAGGCGGAACTCGAATTTCTTGCTGCTGCAGGGTCCGATGAAAATGCATTTGGCGGTGGGGTCGCCGCGCTTGATGAGGCGCGCAGTCTCCACCATGGGGCTTACAGAAGAGGAGATGTATTTCGTTAATTCGGGGAAATTGATTTCAATGAAACGCACGAAAGAGGGGCAGCAACTGGTGGTCATTGGCGTGCCGCCTCGTTCCTTAAATTCGTTAGCTTCCTTGAACAGCGTGATGTCGGCCCCCAACGCGGCTTCAACCACTTGGTGAAAGCCAAGTTTGTGAATGGCTGTAACAACCTGGCTCACACGACCGTATCGGCATTGGCTCACGATGGCAGGCGCTATGATGGCGTACACCTTATACTTTTTGTTGTGGTCGCTTTCCTCAAGAATGTTGCGAATGTTGAGCAGGAAACTCTTGTCCACGATGGCTCCGAATGGGCACTTGTATACACATGCGCCGCAGGCGATGCACTTGCTGTTGTCGATGACGGCCTTTTGGTTTTCGTCCATGCTAATGGCCTTCACCTTGCAGGCCACCACGCAGGGGCGGTGTTGGGCTATGATGGCGTTATAGGGGCATACGGTGGTGCATTTGCCGCACTCAATGCACTTGCTTTTGTCTAT
>JAXFQM010000160.1:0-6641 GCA_034178965.1 Bacteroidales bacterium
GCTAACGTGGTCTTCTTGGTTTTGGCTGCTGGGGATGGTATCCACGCTATTAGGCATGCACAGCATCTTGCTTTGGCTCACCACGGCGGCGGCGGCATATTGGGGAATCATGAAACCGCTGTTTAAACCAGGCTTGGCAACGAGAAAACTGGGCAGGCCTCGTTTGTTGTCGATAAGTTGGAAAGTGCGGCGCTCGCTGATGCTGCCCAACTCGCTCACAGCTATGGCCAGGAAGTCCATCACCAAGGCGAGGGGTTCGCCGTGGAAGTTGCCGGCACTGATAACCATATCTTGGTCAGGAAATACGGTGGGGTTGTCTGTGGCGCTGTTGATTTCGGTTTCAACGACGGAAGCCACATAGGCAATGGTGTCTTTGCAGGCGCCATGCACTTGCGGCACGCAGCGGAAACTGTATGGGTCCTGCACGTGGGTCTTGGGTTGAGAAATGATTTCGCTGCCGTCCATATACTGGCGTATGGTGCGGGCCGTTTCTAGTTGTCCGTTGTGCGGGCGAACGAGGTGCACCTCATCGAAGAAAGGCTCTATGCGACCATCGTAGGCATCGAGCGACACACACGTGATCATGTCGGCCTGTTTGCTCAAGCGCATGGCGTGGAGAATGTTCCACACGGCAAAGGCGCCCATGAACTGGGTACCATTGAGCAGTGCAAGACCTTCCTTGCTTTGCAACTCTATGGGTTCCCAGCCAAATTGCTTCAGCACGGTGGCAGCATCTTGACGTTTGCCATCGTGGTTCACCTCGCCCAAGCCAATGAGGGGTAGACAGAGGTGTGCGAGGGGTGCCAAGTCGCCGCTGGCACCAAGACTGCCCTGCTGATAGACCACAGGAAGCACGTCGTTGTTGTAAAAGTCGATGAGACGCTGAACGGTTTCCACCTGCACGCCGCTATAGCCATAACTGAGGCTTTGGATTTTCACCAGCAACATCAGTTTCACGATTTCTTGTGGCACCTCTTCGCCCACGCCGCAAGCGTGGCTCATCATGAGGTTCTTTTGCAGTTGGCTCAAGTCGTCTTTGCCAATGCTCACGTTGTATAGACTGCCGAAACCGGTGCTTACGCCGTAGATGGGTTCTTTCTGGGTTCTCATCTTCTTGTCGAGATACTTGCGGCATTTGTCTATCCTTGCCTTTGCGTCCGCGCTGAGGGCAAGCGTCATCTTCTTGTCAACGATATCCTGAACGCGCTCCAACGTGAGGCGTTCGCTGCTTATTTTGTGTACCATAAAAACTTAATGCTTGAATTATAGGTCTAAGGCCTGCGAGGCGATTGCGCCTTGCAGGCCTGCATGATTTGTCGTTACTTTTTCAGCAGTTCTTCTGCCTTGTTTGCTATGTCGTCGTCAACGATGATGCGGCCGCAATGCTCACATACGATTACTTTCTTGTGCATGCGGATTTCCATTTGGCGTTGAGGAGGTATTTGGCTGAAGCAGCCACCACAAGCGTCGCGGTCTATCTGCACTACGGCCAGGCCGTTGTGGGCGGCGTTGCGTATGCGCTTGTAGGCGGCAAGGTAACGCTCGTCTATGTATCCCTCTTGTTCCTTGCTCTTTTCCAGTAGGCGTTGTTCCTCTATTTCCGTTTCGCTGATGATGCTATTCAACTCCTCTTTCTTTTGCGTTACCTCGTCCAAACGTTCCTGTTTCATCGCCTGTGCCGCCTCGCAATGCTGTTCAGTTTCCTTGATGCTGTCGTTCGCCTCGTTGATATGACGTTTGGCAAGTTTTATTTCCAAGTCTTTGTATTCTAATTCCTTGTTGATGCTCTCAAATTCGCGGTTATTGCGTACATTGTTCTGCTGCTCCTGCAGTTTGGCTATGCGGGCGTTGATATCCTCTATCTTCTTGTTCTCGTCTTCAATTATTTTCTTGTGTTCTTCTACCTCATGGCCGAAGTTTTCCATGCGCGTGTCGAGGCCTGTGATTTCGTCCTCCAAGTCTTGGATAGCCTCGGGCAACTCGCCGCGGATGGTGCGAATCTTGTCTATCTCGCTATCCACAAGTTGCAGCGTGTAAAGTGCCACCAAGCGTTTTTCGATGGCGGGGTCTACCTCGTTGTGATAGATTACTTCCTGCACCTGCGTGGTTTTTTCGGCCGGGGAGGCTTTCTTTGCGGTTACTTTCTTTGCCATTATCTTAATTTTTTAATTTTTCAATCGAATTATACGTGCGTGCAAAGCGCTATGTCTTAATCAAATATAGGAAACGAAGCCTTTATCGCACTGCGAAATATCACACGCAAAGGTACGAAATTTTTCTTTTATGGCAGCGGAAATTATTTCTTTTGCAAATTGCTCGCTTTCATAGTGGCCTATGTCTGCCAAGATAATCTCGCCCTCGGCCTGTTGAAAGTCGTGGTATTTCAAGTCGCCGCATAGGTAAATGTCTGCGCCCTGCGCTTTGGCGGCCTTTATTAGGAAGGCTCCGCTTCCGCCGCATACCGCGACGTG
The DNA here is from genome assembly GCA_034178965.1 of Bacteroidales bacterium. GTDB lineage: Bacteria > Bacteroidota > Bacteroidia > Bacteroidales > P3 > Colimorpha. Next base: position 2,472 of record JAXFQM010000160.1, read on the forward strand.
TTGCACGGTGTCTTTGCAAAGTTCCGAAGTGCGTGCCATAGGCAGCCGTAATACGTTTTTCACAAACAGGAGGAACGTAGTTGTGCTCAGGGGCTCTTTCAGCCACCCTATTGCGCCGCTGCCTACCATGGGGAAGGCGTTTGTGAGCGGCAACAAGTCGTAGGCAGGCTCTTCGTAGGGATGGGACTTGAGGAGTGCCGCAACCACATTGCGCTCCATCCTTGTTTCGTAGATTACCTCTATCTTTGTTTCCATTTCATGGTGCAGTTCTCCTATTTTGCCCACAAAAGGGCGTGCCCCCTCGCCAGCGCGAAACGTTCCCATGCCCTCTGAATTGTAACTGCAGGCATCGTATATGCCAATGCCGCCTGCTCCAGCCTTGAAGAGGGCTTCTCTCACTGCGTCGGCATTGGCAGCGGGAACGTAAGTGGCCAGTTTCTTGAGCAAGCCGTTTTTGGGTTCCAATACCTGCACTCGTTCAAGCCCTAAGCGCCTTGCCAGTTCGCCGCTTACGCCGTTGCGCAAGTTGTCCAGGTTGGTGTGCGCAGCGTAGACGCAGATATTATTCTGCACCAGTTGCGTTAGCATGCGTCCTAATTCGGTGGAGGGGGTGATGCGCGTTAGTCCTTTGTAAATAATAGGATGGTGACTGGCAATGAGGTTGCACCCCTTATTAATCGCCTCGTTCACCACGGATGGCGTTACATCTAAAGCCACCAGCACACCTGTTGCTTCTTGACTGGGGTCTCCCACCAGCAGGCCGCAATTGTCCCATTCCTCTTGATAATATGGTATGAAAAGCCTGTCCAAATAGTCGGTAATCTCAATAATCTTCATATATTTCTAATGTATTGGTCGGTTCATGGATTTGTGGTACAAGAAAGGGTTAGCATTAAAAAATGGCAGGAATAGGATTGGGTTCCAGGCATTGTTAGGGTTTCTTTTTAGCGGCTTGTGGAGCGGGACTTTGGCATTGTTGTGTTCGGTGAACACCCTTTTGAGTGCTTGCTGACTGGGAGTGGGAGGAATGCCTGGCAAAGGGTGATGCGGATAAACGGCAAGAAACCGATGGGGCGTGGCGATGAAAAAAATTGCCAAGGTAACCGTTTCTCCAAAACGAAAGGCTTAATGCTCTGTATGCTCTGTCGTTTTGGTTTGGGGCGGGCGGAACGGCGCTGTTGGAGACAGGCCCGCTCCCAAGCAGTATTCTCTATATCTCTACGATTTGCCCTATGTTGTTGGGAAGCACGTCAAAGCCTTTCGAGCGCAGTTCCTCAATATTTTTGTAGGGCTCGTCCCACGGATGGAAAGCCAGCGCAAATTTCCCGTGGTGCACGCTGAATATTTTTTTTGCGTTGATATCTTGGCATTCAGCAGCCATCTCTTCGGGCATGGTGTGGACGAAGCGCCAGTTTGTGTTATATTGTCCGTTTTCAAGGAATGCCACATCGAAAGGTCCATATTTATCTCCGATGCGCTTAAAATGGGGGCCATAGCCGCTGTCGCCGCCAAGGAAGATTCTCTTGCCGTGATATTCCAATACGAAACTTGCCCACAACGTCTTGTTTTGGTCGCCGAGCATGCGTCCTGAAAAGTGCCTGGAAGGTGTGCAACTGATTTTCATGCCGCAATCAAGTATGGTCTCGTCCCACCAGTCCATCTCTACGATGCGGTTTGAGGGATAATTCCAAAACTCAATGCTGGCTCCCACTCCCAGTGGGCACACCACTTTGTTCATCCTATGGCGCATCTTTCTGAAGGTTTCGTGGTCAAGATGGTCGTAATGGTTATGAGTGTAGACAAGCACGTCAATATCGGGCATGTCGTTGGGTTTGTAGATGTTGGTTCCTTTAAAAGGGCGCGATACGAAATCCACTGGCGAAGCATTGTAGAAGACGGGGTCTACCAAGATGCGCAGACCACCCAATTGGATGTAGTAACTGCTGTGGCTGAACCAAACGATAAGGTCTTGCTCTTTGGGCAGTGTCTTGAGGTTGGTCTTGATTGCCTCCATGGCATCGGGTCTTGCGCCAGGGTGTTTTTTGAGGAAGAACTCGAAGACGGTATGCAGGAGGTTTTGTTCGCTGGTCAGCACCTTCGTCTCGTTTTCGTTGCGGAACATACCGTCTTTCCATTGCGGGGATTGCTTGCAACGCTCCAGTCTCTTGCCGCTGGGCTTTTTCCCCAATTGTGGCAGTCCCATCACCAATCGCACCCTATCGGTGTCATGCACCAACCTGGGCCGGCCAATAATGGCAAAGGTTATTAGCAAAGATACAATAAATATCAAAAGCAGCATCGATATTATCATGGGCTCATTTCAATTATACGGTGATTTAGAATGGCGTTATCTGATAAGCGCGGTATTCGTTTGCGATACACTACAGACTACATGTTGCATGCTTACTGTTTTTCTGCTGTAGCAGGCAGGGCGCTTTTCGAGGCAATCCTTTGAAGCCTAATGGCACGTGCATCTCATGCAGCAGGCTTGCCAAAGCACGGATGCAGATGTGCCATTTTGTGGCTTTATCTATCTGTTTTTATACATGTCATCGTAATATCTCTGATAGTCGCCGGATGTGACGTTGTCCATCCAAGCCTGGTTTTCGAGGTACCATTGAACGGTTTTTTCGATGCCCTCCTCGAATTGTAGGGAAGGTTCCCACCCCAGTTCCTTCTGCAGTTTACGGCTGTCTATGGCGTAACGCATGTCGTGGCCGAGGCGGTCGGTAACGTAGGTTATTAAGTCCTCGTCTTCGCCTTCCTTGCGACCCAGCAGACGGTCTACGGTTCGGATGAGTACGTGGATGATGTCGATGTTCTTCCATTCATTGAAACCTCCGATGTTGTAGGTCTCAGCGACCGTGCCCTTATGGAAAATGATGTCGATGGCCCTTGCATGGTCCTCGACATACAGCCAATCGCGAACATTTTCGCCTTGGCCGTAGACTGGCAGAGGTTTGCGGTGGCGGATGTTGTTGATGAAAAGCGGTATCAACTTTTCAGGGAATTGGTAGGGGCCGTAGTTGTTGGAACAGTTGGTCACAATGGTGGGCATGCCATAAGTGTCATGGAAAGCTCTTACGAAATGGTCACTGCTAGCCTTTGCCGCGGAATAGGGGCTGTGGGGCATGTATTTGTTTGTTTCCAGGAAAAACTCCGTGCCGTATGCGTGATGGTGTTCGCTGCTGGCAGCCGTGGTGAAAGGGCTTTCAATGCCTTCGGGATGGGTGATTTCCAATGCGCCATACACTTCGTCGGTGCTGATATGGTAGAAAGTCTTTCCTTCGTATTTTTCAGGCAAGCTTTCCCAATATGTTTTTGCTGCCTGCAACATGCTTAATGTGCCAATCACGTTGGTCTGCGCAAAAGTAAAGGGGTCTTTGATGCTGCGATCCACATGGCTTTCTGCGGCGAGGTGTATAATGCCGTCAATGTGCTTGTCCTGCATCAATTTGAGGATGTTTTCGAAGTTGCATATGTCTTCTTTCACAAAGTGATAATTTGCTTTGTCTTCAATGTCTTGGAGGTTGGCCAAGTTGCCGGCGTATGTAAGTTTATCCAAGTTGTAGATGTTATATTCAGGATATTTTTTCACAAATAAGCGCACCACGTGGCTTCCAATGAAGCCAGCGCCGCCCGTTACGATGATGTTCCTTTTCATAAATAAAATTATTTCGTTCTGTTTCTTTTGATTTTTTATCGTTACATGTCTTTTTGTGCGTTACGTTTGGGAAACGATATTGCCTATGCAGCGCTTAAGACTGTCGGTCCAATATGGAATTCGTAGGCCAAAGGTCTTTTTAAACTTGGTTTTGTCCAAAACGGAGTAAGCCGGCCGCTTCACAGGAGACGGAAACTCGTTGCTGTGGCAAGGCAAGATGTCGCAGCCCGTGTTTCCGGCTATTTCAGCAATCTTTATGGAAAAGTCGTACCACGAGCATACTCCTTCGTTGCTGAAGTGGTAGATGCCCGTGTTGCCTTCATATTTTCGGTTTTCCACGATGTGGAAAATGGCTTGTGCCAAGTCCCCCGCGTAGGTGGGTGTGCCGCATTGGTCGAAAACTACTTGCAGTGTTGGCCTTGAGGCCGTAAGGTTGAGTATCGTCTTCACGAAGTTCTTTCCGTATTCGCTGTAGAGCCATGCGGTGCGCAGGATGATATAATTTG
>JAXFQM010000167.1:0-2940 GCA_034178965.1 Bacteroidales bacterium
GCAGCGAGGCGACTGGCGCAATACAATAACCTTGCTGGCCGACGATGCGGACCCCAGCCAAAGTGGAGACACGGTGTTCGCCACCTCGATGGAGGTGCTCTCTAAACGCATCGCATACAGAAACCCGCAATACAACTTCGACAAGATATATGCCGATGCCTATCCTCAACAGAGTGGGGCCATTGGAAGTTACTATCCCGATGTGAACAACGCTCTAAAGAAACGGTTGGATTATGGAACCCTACTGTTCAATTACATAGGGCATGGCTCGCCGCAATACATAGGCACGGAGCGCTACGTGGAGTTTAACGACATCAGCCGCTACCAAAACATAGATAGGCTCTTTTTCTTTGTAAGTAGCACTTGCAGCTATGGCCGCTACGATATGCCCGACGACATCTGCGGCGCCGAAGCGCTAATCCTGGCTTCAGGCGGCGCGGTGGGGACCATATCGGCGGGTCGCCCTATCAGTCATGTGGAACGCTTCAACACCGATATTTGTGTCACAGTACTTGACCCCGCGTATTCCGTGGGCGATGCGCTACGCTATGCCAAGAACCGCACGGCGATGTCGCACAGCATACAACTGCTGGGCGACCCTGCGCTGCACCTCTCCTTGCCAACCAGCAAGGTGGTGGTGACGGCCGTCAACGGCAAAGCCGTACAAGAAGGATTAACGGATAGCGCTTTGGTGCTCTCTACAGTGACGGTGGAGGGCGAAATACGGGGAGAGGGTGACGAACTGCAGGACGACTTTGACGGAACGCTGTTTCCCATTGTGTTCGACCGCGCCACCACGGCATACACCTTAGCCAACGACAACGATGGTACAGAAGTGTGTTTCTCGCAGCAAAAGAATGTCATCTACAAAGGACGTGCCGAGGTGAAGAGCGGGAAGTTTACATATAGTTTCACCGTGCCGCGCGACGTGCGCAGCGAGTTCGATTTCGCCAAATTGAGCCATTTTGCAAAAAGCGGCGGTGACTGCGCAACGGGCGCATACCAAGGGTTGGCGTTGGGCGGCTTCGATGAAACGGTGGATTTGGGCGAAACGCGCCCCTTGCTACGCCTTTTCATGGGTGACAGCAATTTCCGAAGCGGCGGGGTGACGGGGCAGAACCCCCATCTCTTCGCCATTCTTGAGGACAGCATAGGCATCAATGCGGCAGGATGTGGGTTGGGACACGACATTATTTGCGTGCTTGACAACAATGGCAACGACGCGGTGGTGCTGAACGATTTCTACGAAACCGACATACGCAACCCGCGGCGGGGATACGTTCACTATGGTTTCCAAAATCTTGCGCCAGGACCGCACGTGTTAGTTATGAAGGCGTGGAACATATTCAATTTCAGTTCGGAAGCCTCGGTGAAATTTGTGGTGAAGGGCGCTGATACCAACCAATGCGGAGCTTTCTACAGTTATCCCAATCCCGCCGCCGACCAAGCCAGCCTTGTGCTGGAATTTAATAATAGCGGAAACATACGCGATGCCGTGGTGGAAATTTTCGACCAAACGGGACGCCCCGTGGCACGATTCTCCCCACGGGCAAACGAGCAAAGTAGCGTGCTGGGACCCATCGTATGGCATTGCGCTGCCGAACCCAATGGGGTGTATGTGGCGAGGGCGCTCGTAACTACCACGGATGGAAAAACGCATGGCGCAATAACAAAAATTGTTAAAGCAAAACAATAATATGCGTACCTCCGCGTTATAGACTATAAACGAGAAACGAAAAAGTATTTATGAGAATTATGGCAAATAAGAGCCTTCTTGCGGTCCTGCTTGTCGCTGGAGCGTGTGCCACGGTGAAGGCACAGGATAACAACACCAACTTAGCTGGACAAACTGGAGCAAACTACATCTACACTGGCATTCCAATACTGCTCGTGGCGCCCGACGCGGTGAGCAGCGCCATGGGCGACGTGGGAGCCGCATCAACCCCAGACGCCAACAGTGCCCATTGGAACAACGCCAAATTCGCGTTTGTAAAAGATAAAATGTCTCTTACTACCACCTACACGCCCTGGCTACGCAACTTGTCGGTAAGCGACATGAATTTTCTATATTTGGCCGGTTACTATAAAATTAACCAGCGCAGCGCGGCGGCGGCCAGTCTTACCTATTTTTCGTTGGGCAAGATTCAGCACACAGGAGATGCGGGTGAGGACTATGGTGACTTCCGCCCCAACGAGTTAGCCTTCGATGTGACCTACGCAATGAAATTGAGCGACAATCTTTCGCTGGGCGCAACAGGACGCTACCTGCGCAGCGACCTCACCAATGGCTTGGACATAGGTACCGCTACCACAAAGGCTGCAGGGGCTTTGAGCGCAGACGTAGGCCTCTATTATGAGGGACATGTGGATGCAAAGCAAAACTTCGCCGTAGGCGCCTTTGTGAGCAACTTGGGTAACAAATTGCGCTACAGCGACGACGACATGCAAAGCGAGTTTTTGCCCGCAAATCTGCGCATAGGGGGCCGTTACAGTTTCGAGTACAACGAATACAACAAAATAAACGTCATGCTTGACGTGAATAAGTTGCTTGTCCCAACGCCGCCAACCAGCGACAGCACGGTGAACCAATATTACAATAGCTGGTCCGATTATCGCACCACGGGCTCCATAGCCGGTGTCTTTCACTCCTTCCACGACGCTCCGGGAGGAATAGCCGAGGAACTAAAAGAAATAAGTCTCGCGTTGGGAACGGAATATTGGTACGCAAACACCTTTGCCCTTAGGGCGGGATATTTCTTTGAGCATGCCGACAAAGGAGGACGGCAATATTTCACGGTGGGCGCAGGTATACGCTACAAGACTTTCAACTTGGACCTCTCTTACTTGGTGCCAACAAACAAGTTTAGCAACAATCCGCTCACCAACACGCTACGCATCCAACTTACTTGGAACTTGGCAGAAAACAAAAAGTAATGAAAT
>JAXFQM010000197.1:0-13994 GCA_034178965.1 Bacteroidales bacterium
AAGCAAAACGAAATGAATGGCCTATCCTCCTTCGCCAGCGAAATCATCAAAATAAGCGGCACGTTGGCACGCAGTGCCCAGCGCCACCTGCTGATACTCATAGACGAACCCGCGCGCACCACCAACCCCATCGAAGGTAAAGCCATCGTGCACGCCATAGGGGAGATGCTGAACCGGCGCAACAGCCTGTCGCTCATCACCACACACTACAGCGGACTCGGCCTGCAATGCCGCCGCTTAAGGGTGAAAGGTTTTGTGGAAAGCCTGTCGGACGCTCCCCTCTCGCCAGCCACCATCAATCGATTTATGGACTATAGCCTGCTGCCCGACGACAGCGACGACGCGCCGCAAGAAGCGCTGAGAATTGCAACCATTTTGGGTTGCGATGAGGAGATGATTAGGCTGGCCAAGCAAGCCCTCGCAAACGCCAATGAATGACATGGTCAGAATCCCTATTGCCTTGTCCACTGCTGGTTAATGCCAAAGGCGGGACGGCCTTTGTAGTAGCGGGCGACAAGGTCCTTGCCGTTAGATGCTAACGAAAACTGGATGTTATACCTCTTGCCGCTGGTGGGGTCGTATAGTATACCGTCTTCCCACGCACCATCCACATACTTAAGATTCCAGCACATGACAATGTCGGTAGCTTTACGGTTGCGCAGGCTCTTGTCTGGATTGTTTTGGTCGGTACGTTCTGTGCCGTCAGGGTTCTTGTCTGGATAGACCCACACAATGCGGCCTTGATAGAGACCTTTGCTGGTACGGGTAATGCGCACCTTGATTTTGTCCACATCGTTCTTGGGAGATGAGACGAGGTATACGCCGCAAATGACATCAGGGTTTTTCTTCGTCCTGCTGGCCTCTGTTTGAGCCATGCCAGTAATGCACAAAAGCAGCATAGCAAATGCCGCCACCATTCTTTTCATATTGATACGCTTTTATTTTACCCCCGCTGGAAGAATTCATTTGAGTTTTATCCTCTCGCTGAAGCAATTTCAACATAGAAATTAAAAGTATCTCTCACTCATCTCTTCTTATCTATGTAGATACCTATAATCTTGCTCATATCTTTAATTTATTTTTTCTTGTGAAACAAACTCATGGGAGTTTCCAACAATTACCGTACCATGGGACGACACGGGCGCGATATTGTGACGAATTGTCAGCAATGCGTCATCCCCTATCAGCGATGGGCTGACAGTCCTGTCCGAAAAAAGACAGGGCGACAATGCTATCCCCAAAAAATGCGAGAGTCCGTTTTAATAGCGGCGACAGGATACGAAAAACGATGTTCCACCCCAGTGGGCGAAACATCGTTTTGCCTTATTATGCCGCTTTTCCTGGCTTAGGCACCTACATTGATGCCTACGACAAACATGGGACTGTTTTGGAAGTAGTATCCGTTCGAACAATCGGCGGCATCTGTGCTCGGTGCAAGTAAGTCGAAACCCACTTTGCACTCCACGCCAATCTCGAGCCCGCTTGTGTGGTAGTCCACCCCCAGCCCTAGAAGGCAGCGGAGGTCGCTGGCGTTGAGCCGCAGGATTTTTTCGCTATTGACATGCAGCGAGGAGACATCAAGGCTGTAGCCCAAGCCGCCAGACAGGTAGGGGCAAAAGGCTCCCAGACGGAAGGGACTGAATTTAACATCCACGGGCAAATTCAGGCACACGCTCTCCACTTTTGGCTGGATGCCGGGAGGGGAAGAACGGCGGCATTGCTAGGTTTCCAGTCGCGACCGAAGAGCGTCATCCCCGGCATTACACGCAGACGAAAGCTGCGTGCCAGTCGCACGTTGGCAAACACGGCAAGGTCGAACCCAGGCACGTAGAACGAGTGGTTGCCCTGTTTCAACGCATACGCGCTGCCATCCTGAACGTAATAGATGTCCACCTTGTTTGTGGATAACCCCACGTGGACACCCCATAGCACTTTCTTGCCGTCGATACCCGTACCATCTTGTGCATGTACTTGCACGGATTGAAACATGAAAGAAGGCCAAAAAGAAAGGCCAAAACACCTCGACGCACAGAGCGCCCGCCTCTTTGATCATTTGCAGTCATAATATTCATTACTTGTTGGATGAATTAATTTGTTAGTAATTTCTTTCAAAAAAGTTGTGCATGTCAATAATTTTCCGTGTTTTTGTAGTGAAAATCAATTTATTATAAAAGACTATCAATATGCACAACTTTTATGCAAAGTACGCAAAAATTCTTGATATTTGCAAGCGTTTCTCGAATAATCTTGGCAACGAACTTGGCAATGTGCCCAGGAGAGGTGTTGTGCCCAAGTTTTCAGACCTTGAGGTGATTGCTTTGTCGCTAACGGCCGAATCTCTCAGTATTGACAGCGAAAACTTCTTATTCGCCAGATTGAACCAACATAGAGATTTGTTTCCCAACCTGATAAGTAAAAGGCAATTCAACACGAGGCGCAAGTTGACCCTCTCGGTTTGTAATACCATTCGGGAACGTATGGCTGACGAAATTGATGGCGGAGAGTCTTTCTTTTGCATCGACTCAAAACCCATTGAGGTGTGTCGTATCGTCAGGTCCTCAAGATGCAGGCTCGGCAAGTCTGACTACGAGACTGCACCTTCCTTTGGTTTCTGTGCGTCACAAAACACCTACTACTATCTACTATGGATACAAACTGCATGCTGTCTGCGGCCTCAGCGGAGTTATCCATTCATTTGACATCACCAAGGCAAACGTGCACGATATTCATTATTTGAAAGATGTCAAATATGAATATCACGACTGCTGTATCTTCGGTGATAGTGGCTATATCAGCGCATCTATGCAGCTGGATCTTTTTGAATCAGCCAACATTCGCCTGGAAGTACCTTACCGACTGAATCAGAAGGATTGGAAGCTGACTTTTATTCCTTTTGCAAAGGTTAGAAAGCGTATCGAAACCGACTTCTCTCAGTTTGTGGGGCAGTTTATGCAAAACCGTAACTATGCCAAACAACCAGCGGGGCTATTCGCCAAAGTCATCAGTAAGATTGCATCTTTCACTACATTACAATATGTCAATTATCTCTCGGGTAGGCCCATTGGCCATATCAAATATGATCTAGATTAATTCCGCCAACGGGTTATCCATTATCTTTCAGAATGCTTATTTCAACCAATGAGTCAATTTGGTTTGATTATTTTTATTGATAACACAATAAACGGGCATTTATTATCAACGAGACCTGTTTTTGCTTTTTTTTACAGTCCTTTATAAAAAAAGTGTTATCTTTGAAAGATGAAATGGCAAAGGACATTCATGCCGTTCCACCTGAATACTAATATATTATAATGAAATAATGGTACACGGAGCGCCACAATTTTCCATTTTTTGCCTGCACAACAAGCAGAAAGCGGCCTTGCCTGAAACTGTTTTTCTCGATGCGGAAGGCCCTTGCCCAGCCCTCCCCCAACCCCTCGCTGCAATATATTCTGATAACAATAGATCTTCTTACCCTTATTCACTTTCATCATGAACATCCTTCTTCTTGGTTCGGGCGGCCGTGAGCACGCCATGGCCACCAAAATAGCCGAAAGCACGCTGTGTGACCAACTTTACATTGCCCCCGGCAACGCCGGTATGAACGACTGCGGCACTACGGTGCCGTTGGACGCAAACAACTTCGACGCCGTTGGACAATTTGTAGTCAACCACGAAATACAAATGGTAGTGGTGGGGCCGGAAGCCCCTTTGGTGGGTGGCATCGTGGACTATTTTGCACGTTCGGCACAACTGAAGGACGTGATGGTGATTGGACCCTCCAAGGCTGCCGCGCAACTGGAAGGAAGCAAGGAATTTGCCAAGGACTTCATGCTGCGCAACGGCATACCCACGGCACGATACAAAGCCTTCAGACGCGAAACAATGAATGAAGGGGCAAACTTCCTTGAAACGTTGAAACCGCCCTACGTGCTAAAAGCCGACGGGCTGGCAGGGGGAAAGGGCGTGGTGATTCTGAACGACTTGAACGAAGCGAAGCAAACATTGGCTGAGATGCTGACCAAAAAGAAATTTGGCAACGCCGGCAAAACCGTGGTCATAGAGGAATATCTCAACGGCATTGAAATTTCTGTGTTTGTACTAACGGACGGCAAGCATTTCAAGGTGCTACCCGCAGCAAAGGACTATAAACGCATAGGTGACGGCGACATGGGCCCAAACACGGGCGGCATGGGCAGCGTGAGCCCCGTACCTTTCGCCGACAAGGAATTCATGAAAAAAGTGGAACACGACATAATAGCCCCCACCATAAAAGGCATACATAGAGAAAAACTGGACTATCGCGGCTTTCTTTTTATCGGGCTGATGAACGTGGAGGGCAACCCTTATGTGATTGAATACAACTGCCGCATGGGAGACCCCGAGACGGAAGTGGTATTCCCACGCATTCAGAGCGACATCGTAGAGCAAATGGGGTTGGCCTGGCACCAACACCTCACGCACACCGCCTTGGACATAAACCCACAAACGGCCGCAAGCGTGATGCTGGTGAGCGGAGGTTACCCGGAAAGTTACAAGACAGGATTTACCATTGAAGGCTTGGAGAAGATTACGGACAGCACCGTCTTCCACGCTGGCACTGCATTGAACGACAAGGGAGAATACGTTACTAACGGAGGGCGCGTGCTTTGCTTCACATCGCTGGCCAATACGCTACCCGAAGCCCTGCTCAAGAGTTACCAGTCTGCCAAACTGGTGTCATGGCGCGGATGCTACTACCGAAAAGACATAGGGCAGGACCTGTTGAAATATCTAATGAAACCGTAATGAGCATAGTGCTGATTGTCGCTGCTGTTGTCTTATCTCTATTAGGCATTGTGGGGGCCATCGTTCCTGGGCTTCCAGGTGCCTTGTTTTCTTGGCTCGCACTGCTCACTCTGGGCTTCAGCAACGCTGCGGACTACTCGCTGCTCTACCTCGGCATATATGGTGCCGTGGCCATCGTTATCAGCATCATCGACTATGTTGTGCCCATTTGGGGCACCAAAAAAATGGGAGGGACCAAGGCTGGCACAAAAGGCAGCACCTGGGGATTGATAATAAGTCTCTTCATACTACCCTTGCTCGGAATCACCATAGGTCCGTTCGGAATCATCGGCATCTTGGCGGGGCCTTTCTTGGGCGCCTTTCTCGGCGAGAAGTGGAAAGGCAATAAAGAAAGCGCCATTCGAAGCGCTTTCGGTTCTTTTTTAGGCTTTGTTTGCGGCACATTGGTCAAAACCGCGTATGGCATTTGGGTATTTATCGTAATATTATTGGACATAATAAGATGAATACCCATCCTTTCAAAGAAAACGGCTTCGACACAAGGGATTCTTAAACCGTTTTCTTTGAGGGGGAAGTCTCAAGCATTGCCTTGCGGATTGATGTCGAAAGGTATAGTGCCACCTCGACTGTCAACGCTGGTATTGTCAACTCCAGGCTCTTTGATGGTGCCAAATTGTTCCTCATACTTTTTGACGTTGTCGGCCAAGGCTGCCAAAAGACGCTTTGCATGCATTGGAGACATGATTATACGGGAATTCACTACCGCTGTGCCTTCAGGGTTGCCTGGCGCCATTTGGGCAAAATCCAAATATATTTCGCTTGGTGTATGGGAAATGACGGCTAAATTGCTATATATTCCCGCACCCACCTCGGGCTTAATGGTAATGTTTAGATTCTGATTGTTTACCTTGTTATTAGCCATTGTAATGCCTATTATTGTTTATTACCGTTGGAAGAACTCATTTGAGGGCTCACTCCCCGCTGAGGAAAACTCCACATTGGGAATACAAGAAATTATCAAAAACTTCTTGTACCTGAAAATCATTAATGGATAATCTATGGTTATTTATTTCAGTTTAAATTCATTGCACACGCAGAGAAAGTTTATTTCCTTACCCACAAAGATTACCTACCATTTTCAAAAATTCTGAGTTGCGCCAACGCGTTGTTTTAATAAAAGTGAATAGCAAACACGCCTATCGGCGCATTCGCTATTCACTTGACGAAAAGTTCATTTTTGTTCTATCACTTCTGCCTGTTCGATAGCCATTTCGTCCTTATTGCCCACGATGATGCTGGAGTATTCGCGCAAACCAGTACCCGCTGGGATTAGGTGACCCACGATGACATTTTCTTTCATGCCCTCCAAGTCGTCGCGGCGAGCGTTAATGGCTGCTTCTGTGAGCACCTTGGTGGTCTCTTGGAACGATGCGGCACTTATGAACGATTTAGTCTGCAACGAAGCTCGGGTAATGCCTTGTAGAATTTGCTTGCTGGTGGCAGGCTTGGCATCGCGAACGGTGAGAGTCTTCAAATCCTTGCGGCGCAGTGTGGAATTTTCGTCACGCAACTGACGCGCAGTGATGATTTGCCCATTTTCATAGACCTCGCTGTCTCCCTTGTCCTCCACTACTTTACGTCCGAAAAGGTCGTCGTTGGTATCGCGGAAATCTTGCTTATTCACCAACTCGCCTTCAAGGTAACGGGTATCGCCAGGATCCTCTATCTCCACCTTGCGCATCATCTGGCGCACAATGACCTCGAAATGCTTGTCGTTGATTTTCACGCCCTGTAAGCGATAAACCTCTTGAACCTCATTGACGATGTATTCTTGCACCTGCATGGGGCCCTTGATTGCCAAGATGTCTGCGGGCGTAACTGCACCTTCGCTGAGGGGGGTTCCGGCTTTCACGTAGTCGTTATCTTGGGCAAGTATTTGCTTGCTGGTTGGGATAAGATAGGAACGTTGCTCACCAGTGCGGCTTGTGATGGTAACCTCGCGGTTGTTACGCTTCAGTTTCTTGGCAATAGATACAATGCCGTCGATTTCGGCCACAATGGCGGGGTCAGATGGGTTGCGCGCCTCAAACAACTCGGTGACGCGGGGCAGGCCACCCGTGATGTCGCCCGCCTTGCCGAACGTGCGGGGTATCTTGGCCATAACATAGCCAGGCTTCAGTTCTTGGCCTTCTTCTACGCCAATGTGTGCACCCACTGGAAGGTCGTAAACTTTAAGAATATTTGTGCTGTCCGTGGCATCCACAACGTTAAGGGTGGGGTTCTTGGTGCGCACACGGCTCTCAATGATAACCTTGTCCTGAAGACCAGTTTGGTTATCGCTTTCTACGCGATATGTGACATTCTCGATGACATTCTCGAAAGCCACTCGTCCCGCCACATCACTCATAATGACAGCATTGTAGGGATCCCATTCTGCAATGTTGTCGCCTTTGGAGACATGCTCGTCGTTGAGTTTGTACAACTTGGCGCCATAAGGCAACAAAGCGGAAGAGAGCGTAACTCCCGTGTTCTCATCGATGATATGCGCCTCTGCGGAACGGCCCATGACGATGTTATAGTTCCTGCCATCTCGATCCGTATAGGGCACATATCGTAGTTCGTCGATGCGTAATATGCCATCGTAACGGGCTACTAGGGTATTGTTGGTACCTATGTTGCCGCCTGCCACACCACCCACGTGGAACGTGCGGAGCGTAAGCTGTGTACCTGGTTCGCCGATGGCTTGTGCCGCAATAACGCCTACAGCCTCTCCATTCTGAACCATCTTACCTGTGGCCAAGTTGCGACCGTAGCATTTGGCACACACGCCGTGCTTCGCCTCGCAAGTGAGCACGCTCCGAATTTCCACCTCTTCAACGCCAGACTCTTCTATCTGCTGGCATATGTCCTCGGTAAGTTCTTCGCCGGCACGCACAATAAGCTCTCCTGTGTGAGGATGGAAAATATCATGGACGGAGGTGCGGCCCAAAATACGGTCTGCAAGGCTTTGCACGATGTCGTCTCCCTTCTTAAGCGCCGTAATAGGCAAACCACGAAGTGTGCCACAGTCTTCATCTGTGATGATGACATCGTGCGCCACGTCAACCAAACGACGAGTGAGATAACCAGCATCTGCTGTCTTCAATGCAGTATCTGCCAAACCTTTACGGGCACCGTGAGTGGAGATGAAATATTCAAGCACCGAGAGACCTTCCTTGAAATTGGACAAGATTGGGTTCTCAATAATATCGTTTCCACTAGCATTTGCCTTTTGGGGTTTGGCCATGAGTCCGCGCATACCCGACAACTGACGAATCTGTTCCTTGCTACCACGTGCTCCCGAGTCGTACATCATGAATACGGGGTTGAAACCCTGGTTATCTTTTCTCAAGCGATTCATGAGGGTCTCCGTGAGGAGGTTGTTGGTATTGGTCCAAATATCGATGACGTGGTTGTATCGTTCGTTGTTAGTTATCAACCCCATGGCATATTGTCCCATCACCTCCTGTACCTCCTCATTGGCTTTTGAGATAAACTCGTCTTTTTCTGTTGGGATGATAACGTCGGTGAGGTTGAAACTCATGCCTCCGAGATAGGCCATGCGGTAACCCAAATTCTTGATATCGTCAAGGAAGTTGGCTGTTACAGCGTTGCCACATTTGGTGAATACATCGCCGATAATATCACGGAGCGTTTTTTTGCCAACAAGTTCGTTGACGTATGCAAACTCTTTGGGTACACGTTGGTTGAAGACTACGCGCCCCACCGTGGTGCGCAGGCGATCGGTTTTTATGTAATGCCCTTTCTCGTCAAGAACTGGGTTGCCCTCTTGGTCGCGCACAATTTCAAACTCTGTGCGGCAGCGTCGGGCTTTCTCCTCGGCGCTGTTGCAGTCCACGTCTGTCAACAGATTGCCGTCTTTATCTTTAATGACTTGGGAGAAAGTATGATCGCTAATGATGTAATCGTATTCGTCGTGGCCGTGGGTCTGCTCCAACTTCACTGTGATGCATGCGTTCATGTCCACTCGCTTCTCGTTAAGCGCAATAAGCACTTCCTCGGGAGAATAGAAGGTGCTGCCTTCGCCTTTCATGGGCTTTCCTTCTTCGCTGCGACGCGGCTTGGTAATGTAGTATAGACCCAGCACCATGTCCTGCGACGGCACCGTAATGGGGGCGCCATTGGCAGGGTTCAAGATGTTGTGAGAAGAAAGCATCAGCAACTGAGCTTCCAGCACTGCAGCATTGCCCAACGGCACGTGCACAGCCATTTGGTCACCATCAAAGTCGGCATTGAATCCTGTACACACCAAAGGATGCAGGCGTATAGCCTTACCTTCCACCAATTTGGGTTGGAAAGCTTGAATACCCAAACGGTGCAACGTTGGGGCTCGGTTCAGCAGAATGGGGTGACCCTTAAGAATGTTCTCGAGGATTTCCCATACTACGGGTTCCTTTCTATCCACGATGCGCTTTGCGCTCTTTACGGTCTTCACGATGCCGCGCTCCAGCAGTTTGCGGATGATAAAAGGCTTGAACAATTCACTGGCCATGTCCTTCGGCAGGCCGCACTCGTGCATTTTCAACTCGGGGCCAACCACTATGACGCTACGGCCAGAATAGTCGACGCGTTTACCCAGCAGATTTTGGCGGAAACGGCCTTGTTTGCCTTTGATAGAATCGGATAAACTCTTTAGGGCACGATTGCTGTCGTTCTTCACGCTGCCCACTTTGCGACTATTGTCCAATAGACTGTCCACCGCCTCCTGCAGCATACGTTTTTCATTGCGCATGATAACTTCCGGCGCCTTAATTTCAAACAGACGACGCAGGCGGTTGTTGCGGATAATGACGCGGCGATAAAGTTCATTGATGTCGCTTGTGGCAAAACGTCCTCCGTCAAGGGGAACGAGGGGGCGCAAATCGGGAGGAATGACGGGAAGGATTTCCAATATCATCCATTCGGGCTTATTCTCCAACCCTCTTGCTTGCATTTTTTTGCGGCTCTCGCGGAAACTTTCCACTATATTTAAACGCTTTAGACACTCTGCCTTGCGCTGGCTGCTTGTTTCTTTACTGGCCCTGTCACGCAAGTCGTAAGAGAGCTTGTCCATGTCAATATTGCTGAGCAATTTATGTAAAGCCTCTCCACCCATCCCCACTATGAACTTGTTGGTGTCATCGTCGGGCAATTGGTCATTGTCTGCAGGAAGGGTTTCCTTTATTTGATAGTATTCTTCTACGGCAAGCAAGTCGTTTTTCTTTACAGGTACATCGTTCAACACCGCCTTGCCAGGTTGCAACACAATAAATTTCTCGTAATAAATGACCTGCTCAAGTTTTTTGCTGGGGATGTCGAGCAGTGTTCCTATTTTGTTTGGCAGCGTACGGAAATACCAGATATGGGCCACGGGCACGGCAAGTTCGATGTGCCCCATGCGTTCCCTGCGCACCTTTTTCTCCGTAACCTCAACGCCGCAACGGTCACATACAATGCCTTTATACCGTATGCGCTTGTATTTTCCGCAATGGCACTCCCAATCCTTCGTGGGGCCGAAAATGCGCTCACAGAACAAACCATCTCGTTCGGGCTTGTATGTGCGATAGTTGATTGTTTCAGGTTTAGTGACTTCGCCATATGAGCGTTTCTTGATACTCTCTGGCGAGGCCAAACTGACTGTTATCGACTTAAAATCGGATTTTATCTGCTGTTCTTGTTTGAAAGCCATATTCTTGTTCTTTTCTTGAGGTTAGTGGGACGCTTTTTTGCCTCTCCTACCATTTCCAGTATTATTCGAAGGTTATTTCAAGACCTAAGCCACGCAGTTCGTGAACCAACACGTTGAAAGACTCTGGCGTGCCAGCTTGTGGCATGTTGTCGCCCTTCACAATAGCCTCGTAAGCCTTGGCGCGTCCGTTCACATCGTCGCTTTTCACGGTTAAAACCTCTTGCAACACATGGCTGGCTCCAAAGGCTTCCAAGGCCCACACCTCCATTTCACCAAAACGCTGGCCACCGAAATTGGCTTTACCTCCAAGAGGCTGTTGGGTGATAAGAGAGTAGGGGCCAATGCTACGTGCATGCATCTTGTCGTCCACCATGTGGTGCAACTTAAGCATGTAGATGTAACCGACCGTGGCAGGCTGGTCAAAACGTTCTCCCGTTTCGCCGTCATATATGTAGGTACGTCCGTTTTCGGGCAAGCCAGCTTGGCGCATGTACTCGTTAATTTGGTCCAGCGAGGCTCCATCGAAAATAGGTGTCTTGAAACGTAGATTCAGTTTCTTGCCGGCCCAACCCAACACCGTTTCGTATATCTGCCCCAAATTCATGCGTGATGGCACGCCCAAGGGGTTCAGTACAATGTCCACTGGGGTTCCGTCTGCCAAGAACGGCATATCCTCCGGACGTACTATCTTGGACACAATGCCCTTGTTGCCGTGTCGCCCGGACATCTTGTCGCCGATGCGCAGTTTGCGTTTTTGTGCTACATACACCTTTGCCATTTGCATGATACCTGCAGGCAAATCGTCGCCAACGGCAATTTGGAACTTCACACGGGTATAACGTCCGTTGATTTCCCTAACCTTCAGATTATAATTATTTAGGAGTTCGCGCACACGCGCGTTGGTTTCCTTGTCGCTGGTCCACTTGTTGGCATTGACTTCGGTATAGTCAATCGCCTTGAGTGTCTTCGCGTTGAATTTGACTTTCTTGGGAATGATTTCGTCCTTATGGTTGTTGTACACCCCTGCACTCATCTTGCCCGTAAGGATAATCAGCAGTTTTCCGATAAGTTTTTCTTTGAGTTCCTCGAGTTCGGCCTTATATTCTTCCTCGGGTTTCTGCATTTGTTCTTTCTCGCGCTGTCGGCTTTTGCGGTCGCGTACCACGCGAGAAAAAAGGCGTTTGCCGATGATGATACCCTGCACTGAGGGTGGCACCTTGAGGGAGGCATCTTTCACATCGCCTGCTTTTTCGCCGAAGATGGCACGCAGCAGTTTCTCTTCGGGAGTGGGATCACTTTCTCCCTTGGGAGTTATTTTTCCTATGAGGATGTCGCCTTCCCTCACTTCGGCACCTATGCGTATCATGCCATTTTCGTCGAGATCCTTCGTTGCGTCGGAGCCCACGTTTGGAATGTCTCGAGTTAATTCTTCCGTACCACGCTTAGTGTCGCGCACCTCCAAGGTGTACTCTTCCACGTGTACGCTGGTGAATATGTCTTCGCGTACCACGCGATCACTAATGACCACGGCATCTTCGTAGTTGTATCCTTTCCACGGCATGAAAGCAACCATCAAGTTGCGGCCCAATGCCAATTCACCGTCCTGTGTTGCAAAGCCTTCGCAAAGAATTTGTCCTTTCTTCACCTTGTCGCCTTTGTGCACAATGGGACGTTGGTTTATAGCGGTGGAATGGTTTGTGCGTTGATATTTGGTGAGCGGATATTCCACCAAATCCTCATCGAAGGACACGAGACGTTCGCGCTCTGTGCGCGCATGGCGTATCACGATGCGCGTGCTGTCCACAAATTCCACCACACCGTCAGATTCAGCAGCTATCAAATCGCGGCTGTCCTCCGCCACGCTCCGTTCAATACCTGTGCCCACAATGGGAATTTCCGGGTTGAGCAGGGGCACCGCCTGGCGCATCATGTTTGATCCCATCAAGGCGCGGTTTGCGTCGTCGTGCTCCAAGAATGGGATAAGCGATGCGGCTATGGATGCAATTTGGTTGGATGCCACGTCCATGAGATTCACGTCGGCTGGCGGCACAATGGGGAAGTCAGCCTGATGACGGGCATTCACCATCTCTCCCAAAATATTGCCTTGTTCGTCCTGTGGAGTGTTAGCCTGCGCCACAATCAGTCCTTCTTCATCCTCAGCAGTGGTATAGACGGGGTCTTCATTGAAGAGCACTTTTCCTTCCTTCACTTGATAATAAGGTGTTTCTATGAAACCCAAGTTGTTAATGCGTGCAAACACAGCAAGGGAGGAAATCAAACCAATGTTGGGCCCTTCGGGGGTCTCGATGGTACAGAGACGTCCGTAATGGGTATAGTGCACGTCTCGCACCTCGAAGCCAGCGCGGTCACGGCTCAAGCCGCCAGGTCCCAAGGCAGAGATACGGCGCTTGTGCGTAAGTTCGGCCAAAGGATTGGTCTGATCCATGAACTGGCTTAATTGATTGGTACCGAAGAAACTGTTGATAACGCTCGACAGTGTCTTGGCATTGATAAGGTCTGTGGGTGTGAACACCTCGTTGTCGCGCACATTCATGCGCTCGCGTATGGTGCGAGACATGCGCGCCAAGCCCACGCTGAATTGGCCGAACATCTGCTCGCCCACGGTGCGGACGCGGCGGTTGGACAAGTGGTCAATATCATCCACCTCGGCCTTCTGGTTGATAAGCAGAATGAGATATTTGATAATCTCCGTAATATCTGTATTCGTGAGCACTCGCGTTTCCCGAGGTACATCAAGATTAAGCTTAGTATTGATGCGGAAACGGCCTACGTCGCCCAAATCATAGCGTTTGTCGCTGAAGAACAACTTTTCAATGGTTTGGCGGGCCGTTTCCTCGTCAGGCGGCTCGG
This sequence comes from Bacteroidales bacterium, assembly GCA_034178965.1. GTDB lineage: Bacteria > Bacteroidota > Bacteroidia > Bacteroidales > P3 > Colimorpha. The sequence continues at coordinate 13,388 of JAXFQM010000197.1, forward strand.
CGTTGCGCAACTGGCGGTAGATATATTCCACCGCTTCCTTGGAGTTGTTAGTAGAGTCCTTCTTCAACGTGTTGTAGATGACGGTGTAGTCAATACCCTCCACCTGATCCGTCTTCACCAAGATAGACCTCACATCAAGTTCCAAAATCTTTTCAATGTTTTCTTCTGTGAGTTCGCTATCACGTTCCACCACCACGTTGGTGCGAGGCACACTCACTACTTCGCCAGTTTCTTCGTCCACAAAGTCTTCCGCCCACGTCTCCACGACGCGTGCCGCCAACTGGCGGCCGACGTGCTTCTTCAGTGTAATGCGGTTCACTTTCACCTCTTGTGCCAGGTTGAAGATGTCAAGAATGGATTTGTCGTCCTCAAAGCCTATGGCGCGTAGCAGCGTCGTCACTGGCAACTTCTTTTTGCGGTCAATGTAGGCATACATCACGTTGTTGATGTCTGTCGTGAATTCCATCCAAGAGCCGCGGAACGGGATGATGCGCGCAGAATAGAGTTGCGTGCCATTGCTATGGTACGACGTGCCAAAGAACACACCCGGGGAGCGGTGCAACTGGCTCACCACCACGCGCTCGGCCCCGTTGATGACATAGGTGCC
>JAXFQM010000210.1:0-13834 GCA_034178965.1 Bacteroidales bacterium
CTCCCACAAAGATGAGCGACACGCTAATGAGCGGCACGACGCGGCTACCTTTCTTCAGCATCTTGATTATGAAGACCAAGATAACACCGCTGGCCACAATCCTAAATAGGGAAAGGACAAGCTTGCCCACCTTGCCACCGAATGCCATACCAAATGCCATTCCCTCGTTTTCAATGAAATGCAGTCGGCACCAATTGCCTATAAGCGGGATGTCCTCCCCTATCTGCATGTGGGTTTTCACCCAAATTTTCAACGTTTGATCCACCAGCAATATCACCGCAATGATGCCAATGACCAGCCCGCTACGCTTTGCGCGGCTGACATCTGCGTTATTTTCCATTTCTTATCTTGATTTCTTTTACCAATTCATCGTACCACTGCTGGCCAAAACGGCGTATCAGCGGCTCTTGAAGATACATATAAAGAGGCAGCTCTTCCTTTGCGGAACAAGTGCCTTTGCCTTGCTTGCACACCTCCCACCTATGGTAGTTCACCGTGCTAAATTCGCCATAGTCGGCCACACGAATGGGATAGAGATGGCAAGAGATGGGTTTGCGAAACGATATCTTGCCATCACGAAAGGCCTTTTCAATGGAACACAGCGCCTTGCCATCTTCCCAAATCACGAAGGCGCATTCCTTCCCTTCCACCAGTGTGGTACAAGGTTCTTCCGAACAAAACAGTTCGTACACACCCTGCTCTTGCACCGCTTCCCTGCCCTTTTTGGTCATATATGGCATTATCTTGGGGAGTAGGCTCTCAAGCACTTCCACCTCTTCCCTGGCAAGAGGGGCACCCGCGTCACCCTCCACACAGCAACGCCCCCTGCAGTCTTGAAGGTCGCAGCAGAAACGATTGTCGGCAATGTCGTCTGACACGATGCAATTTCCAACTATCAGCATAACACCTCTATCATTTTATCCGCCAAAAAAGCGGCAAGTTTATATTTGCTTTCCACGGTCCACCCTGCTACATGGGGCGTAAGGACTACGCGGGGGCTTTCAATCAGATACCTAAAGTCAGCAGGCAACGCATCCAATGCCAAGCCATCTTTAGTCATATCCTCGTATTCAACCACGTCGAGAGCTGCGCCTTGTACCTTACCCTCTCTCATGGCCAAGGTCAGCGCCTCTGTGCTAACCACGGCTCCGCGCGACGTGTTTACCACAAACACAGGACGGCGGCACGCCGACAGGAACTCTTCGTTGAGGTAATACCGCGTTTCATGAGTCAAGGGGACGTGGAAACTTATCACGTCCGCCTGTTTCTGTATTTCTTCCAGCGTGCACTCCTCCACATAGGTGGGCGCATATCCCACGGGGCGGTATTTGTCATAGGCCAAGATGCGGCATTCGAACCCTTGCAAGCGCTGCGCAAAGGCGGCACCCATATTGCCAAAGCCAATAATTCCTATGTTTTTCCCTTTTATCTCCAACCCTCTGTTTTCCTCGCGATGCCACATTCCTTTCCGCACCTCGTTGTTGGCTGCGCAAATCTTATCAAAGAGGGCCAACAGCAGTCCCGTCGTATGTTCACCCACCGCATCGCGATTTCCTTCAGGGGAATTGAGACAGCGTATACCCAATCCTTCGGCATACGCCACGTCGATGGTGTCCATTCCCGACCCCAGCCTTCCAATGCAGCGCAAATGGCGGGCTCGCTCCAAAAAAGCTCTATCGATAATAATCTTGCTGCGCACCACCAAGGCATCATAGCCCTCCACCTCTTTCAACAGGGAGGCATAGTCGTAGTTCGTGCACACGACCACCTCGTGCCCTGCGGCGCGCAACTTCTCGGCGAGAACGGGATGGCAATTGTCTGTAACAAGTACTCTCATAGTTATTGCACGGGAAAGACAATGCTTTTTGACGTCTGTGCACCAAAGCAGCCTATGCCGTTCTGCACGTTGCATATCACCTGCACCGGTTCAGAGAAAAAACTACCTTCGGCATCATTCGCAGCGTCTCTTGACATCATGAAACGATGCAATTCAGGACTTATGGAAACTATTGTAAGACGCATTTGAAAAATTTTATCAATAATATCCTTGCCTATGTTATCATCTTGCTCATCAACAGAATAATAATATTCGTCGGATAGTTGTACGGTGAAAACATGACTTTTGCCATTTATCTTGTCATCCGAAAAGCGAAACTCGCGTTCTGCATTATCGGATAGGCCTCCGTCGTCAACTATGTTGCCCACATTTAAGGATGGATCCAAAAGCAACGGGTCTTTACAGGATATTTTGCCCTTTACCCACCCTACATCTGTTCCGTACATTGTATCGCTTCTTCTCGCATAATCAATGCTCATCGCATAATAATTTTCCTCTTTGGGGTCTTCCAACTTTACCTTAATGGAATAAATGTACTTCCTTGAGTAATATTCGCCCTCGGAGGAATCCACCTTCACTTCCAATACCTGCAGGGCAGGCCTGGCCGGAACGATGGTCGTTGCGTTCAGCACGCCCTTGTTGTACCCTGGCACAGCGGCACGCACCTCCAAGGTGTCGCCTTCGCGAACCACATAATTGAAACGGTAATTCCCGCTGTCCACCCCCGCCAATACCAAGGGCACGCCGTTGCTGGTGATGCGCAAGTCCGCGTCATCGATGGTTGTGAACGGTCTCACGTTGTTTGACAAAAAGAAGCGACTCCATGTCATGCGCACATTCAGCGTGCTGTCCGTTTTCGCCGTGCATTGCAATACGGCGTATGGATCCGTTTCCTTTCCGCTGAAATCTATCGGCTCTGTGCAAGATAAGACAAACAGCGTTAAGGGTATGATGACCAGCGCCAGTCTGCCCGCTTTGGACGCAAGTGGAATCTTACCGATGTTCTTCATAATTTTTAATATTATATCCAATCAAACAATGCTTTGCCAATATTAGCCAAGTCGGCTTTAAAACTTGAAGTTGTACGAGACGGACGGGATGATGGGGAACAGGCTGGCTTTCATCAGCGAAAGCGAATAAGCCGTGCCATCATCCATGATGGTGCCTCGTCCGTAGTCAGTGTAGATGAGGAAAGGATTCTTGCGGTTGTATACGTTGTATACACTAATGCTCCAAGTGCGCACACCGTGTTTCTTCTCCTTATGGAAGTTCACGCCCAAATCCATTCTATGATAGGAAGGCATGCGGTAATTGTTGCGGCTCTCCACATATGGCACTTCATAAGTCATTGTTCCGCCTTCGTATACATTACTGCCCTCAAAATACTGCATGGCCAGCGTTACGGCATTGCCAGTGCTATATACCCATGTGCCGCTGATGTCAAAACGTTCGTTAGGCTTGTACATAATCACCACGTTGATGTCGTGTCTACGATCGTATTTGGCGGGGAATACGTTTCCGTTGTTCAGTTCCATGCCCTTGCGGTCGAAGTGCCGCATGGTCTTGCTCCATGTATATCCCAGCCAGCCTGTCCATTTTCCTACGTTCTTTTGCGCCAAAAACTCAACGCCGTATGCCCAGCCCTTGCCCATGGCCACTTTGTTTTCCCAGCCCGCTCTACTGTTCCAAAACGAAGCCCCGTCTTTGTATTCCAACAAATTGTTCATACTCTTGTAATAACCTTCCACGCTTAAGTCCACCAGGTTGCGCCAATTATAGAACAGACCCGCTGCCATTTGGTGCGCCCCCATGGGCTGCACGTGCTTCGTCACTGGCACCCACAAGTCTGTGGGCAGCGCAATATTGCTGCTGCTCAACAGGTGCATATACTGCTTCATATAAGCATAGCCCACCTTGAAGGAAAAGTCGTCGGTGATGATGAGGCGTCCCGACAAGCGCGGCTGTATCGAGGGATAGAACGTATCCTGCACGGCGACAGAACTCAAATGCAAGCCCGCGTTTAACTTGACGGTCTCGTTAATGGTCCAGTCGTCCTCTATGTACGCATTGATTTCGTTCGCATGCAACTTGCTTCCTCCAGGGTAATAGGTGGTATCTATGTTTTGGTTTATGTCGGCGCTGCCTGATACGTGCAGTCCAAACACATCGGGGGTGAAAATGTGGTGTATCAAGTTGCCGCCAAACTTCACCACGTGTTCTGGCGATGGGGCAAAGTCAAAGTCTGCACGCATCGAAATGTCGCCAATGCCGCTGCGATAGGTCATTTCCGCCTCTTCCCGGCTGATTACACCATCGCTTCTTTGTTCTTCCTCCAAGCCCAAAGAGATAATGTTGCGGTAGCGCGTGTAACTGCCCGTAAGGTTCATGAACAACTTTGGGGTAAGTTCGTAGTTCCAGCGTAGGCTTGCGACGATGTTGCCCCAATTGTATCCCATGTTGTTGTAGCTTTTGTTGTAATTGCCTTCGTCGTATACATATTTGTACCTAACGCGGGCGAAGATGCGGTCATCGCCCATATAGTAACTTGCGAATAGTCTGCTGCGGTTGCTGAACTTGTGCGTCACTTTGGCGTTAAAGTCATAGAAGAAGTATCCGCCTGTCATGTCATCGCCAACCGTCTTTCCCATGACTCGAATGACTGGCCGCGTGATGAGGTCGAAATAAGTGCGGCGCAGGCTCACACTGAATGTTGTCTTTTCTTTCACTATGGGACCTTCCACATTCACCTTGGCGCTAATCAGCCCAATGCTTGCGTTTCCATGAATTTTTTTGTCGTTTCCGTTGTTTGACGTCACGTCCAGCACGCTGCTCAACCTGCCTCCGAAACGTGCGGGAAAACTGCCTTTGTAGAGTGTCACGTCCTTGATGGCGTCGCTGTTGAACGCACTGAAAAAACCGCCCAAATGGTTCACATTATAAAGCGGCACGCCATCCAGCAAGAACAAATTCTCGTCGGGGCCACCGCCACGCACATACATGCCACTCATGCCTTCGGTGCCCGACTGCACGCCTGGCAGCAGTTGTATGACCTTTAGGATGTCTGTTTCGCCAAATATGACTGGCACGGCTTTGATATGTTCTATCGGCACATTCAGCGCGCTGGTTTGGCTGCTGCGCACCCCGTTCACCCTCTCTCCCGTTATTTCCACTGCTTGCAGTTCCACCGAGTTATTCAGCACGGCATTTATCTCGCGGTTTGCGTCCAATAAAAAAGTCTCCCTTTGTGTGGAATAGCCCACAAACGAGATGGAGATGTCCACGCTGTCTTTGGGCAGTGTAAGGCTATAGCGTCCGTATGAGTTGGTGACAGTGCCCTTACCGCTGCGCTTGTCGTAGATTGTGGCTCCTATCAGCGTCTCTCCACTGCTTTTGTCTGTCACGGTGCCTCTTATGGTGTAACTTTGTCCCATAGCGGCTGCAGCAAACAGCAGCAGCAACAACAACGTGGTATGTCTTATTAACATCATCAAATTTTATTTTGCGTTTCAATTTCGTTATTTTCGTCCTGCGCTTATGCCAGCCTCCCGCCTTATTTTCCAAAGAAGTCGTTGAGCCAGTTGTGCGCTTGTTCCTCCTTTAGGCGTGTGCCACACACTTTGCAGTATGTCGCTTCCTCGTCTGTCTCCTCGTAGCCGCAATGGGGGCAGAATTTTGCTTTCGCCACAACTTGCACCTCCTCTTCGTCGGCCACCATATTTTCTACTGCGCTCCTCACCTCCTCTTCTCCATCCGATGCTTCAAAGGGAACGTCTTTCTTCCGTTTGTGGGTGTTGTCCCATCCTTGCTTGCCTTTTGCATCGCGCCTCGCCTGTTCGGTGCGTCTCGCCTGAACGGTTTCCACCGTCACAATACCCGTGAGCACGGCAATCACACAGTAACCCAAAATCATGACCACCACGCTGATGAAACGTCCGGCATGCGTCACCGGGGTGATGTCGCCATAGCCCACTGTGGTGAGGGTCACCACGGCCCAATAAATACCTTGCAGCATGTTGTCGAACTGTGGGTTGTGCCCATTTTCAAACATATACACCATGGCTCCCAACACCACCGCGGTGAGAGCAACGAACATCATGAAGATGAGTATCTTGTATATGCTTCTTCGCAATGCCTCCAGCAGTGAGTTGCTTTCGTCGATGAAACGTTGCAGTTTCAAAACGCGGAACAGGCGCAATGAACGCAATATGCGCAGCACGCTCAATGTTTGCGTGGCAGGGAGAAAGATGCTGAGGTATGCGGGAAAGATGCTGATGAAGTCGATAATGCCGTAGAAGGAGAATATGTATTTCAACGGTCTCTTGAGACAATAGACGCGCAAATAGTATTCAAACGTAAAGAAAATGGTGCATGCCCATTCCAACGCCAGCAGCACTATCTTGAGATGATGGTGTATGGAGGGCACGCTGTCGAGCATCATTATCAGTAAGTTGAAGAAAATCAGCACCAGCAACCAAATGTCGAATTTCTTGCCCGCCTGGGTGTCGCTCTTGAAGATGATGACATACAGTTGCTGTTTAGTGAGGTTTCGGTATTTTTTGGGCAGTAGCCATTTGAACAGCAAGTAGTGCATCGCGTCGCCTACCATGCGCACTACGCCGCGGCCCATCCTCCTATAAGGCAATTGGGCAAAGAACTGCGCCGCCTTTATGCCGAACGCGCTCAACCTGGCTATCAGTTTTCGGTTTGTTTCAGACAACTTCCGGCCCATCTTTCAGATAAAGCAGTGTGTTTTTTCGTTCGTGGCAAAACAGGTTGGTCGCCACCCGCGCTATGTCGTCCGGTGTTACCTTTCCATAGCACTTTGGTTCTTCGTTTATCCACTCCGCATGCCCCAGCCACTCATAGTAACATAGCGCCATCGCGCGGTCAAGAGCCTTGTATTGCGATAGGCGGAAGATGCTTTCGCTCTTGTTTTTCACCTTTTGCAGTTCGTGCTCTTCCACGGCATGTGCTTGCAAAGCTTGTATTTCCTCTTCGATTGCCGTCTCGGCATCGGCACAACTTGCGCCTTTACACATCTTGCCTTCGATTACAAATAATCCTCCGTCAAGTTCGCCTGTCACATACACATCCACCTCCGTCATCAACCTGCGTTCTTTCACCAAACGCCGCGCTATACGCGAGGAACTACCATTACCCAAAATATCACTCAAGAGGTTGCAGGCTGCAAAGTCCTTATCCAGTCTTCCTGGCATGGGAAAAGCCACAAATAGTGCATCGGCCGGCACGTGCCGCCTTGTCTCCATCCTACGCTCCTCCGTCTGCTTCTCTTCCTTGTCCGTGTGGTGCGTCACGGGCTCTCCAGTGGGAATGTCGCCGTAATATTGCTCCACCATCTCCAAGGTCTCCTTTGACCTCATATTGCCCGCTACGCAAAGGATAAGGTTGTTTGGCACATAGTATTGGCCGTAAAAGCGTCTTACGTCTTGTGCCGTAGTTTGTTGCACGTGGCTTATGTCGCTACCAATAGTGCACCAGCGATAGGGCGAGCGTTTGTAGCACAGGGGTCTCAAGAGCATCCACACATCACCATAGGGCTGGTTCATGTAGCGCTGGTGATATTCTTCCGTAACTACCCGTTTCTGCACTTCAAGGCTCTTGGTGTCGAAGAGCAGACCGCGCAAACGGTCGCTTTCCAGTCTCAGTGCCGTCTCCAGGTTTTGTGCCGGCAGGGTGAGGTGATAGTCGGTATAGTCGCATCCCGTGAACGCATTGCTTTCTCCGCCCGCGTTTTCAGCCACAGTGTCGTAACTGGGCACGCGCGGCGTTCCGCCGAACATGAGATGTTCGAAAAGATGGGCGAAGCCTGTCTTTTGGGGGTCCTCATCGCGCGACCCTACGCCAACAAGTGTGTTCACACACACCATTGGCGTTGTCGCGTCTTCGTGCAGAAGCACAGTAAGACCATTCTTCAGCCTATGTCTCTCGTAGACGATGGCAGCAAGCCTCCCTTATTTGACGATAAACTTGCTTGACGCACCGTTGAGACGGTAAACGTAAATACCTTGCGGGTATCCAGCCAAGTTCAAAACCACCTCATTGCTGCCGGCAAGCACCTTACGGCTTTCCACCAGGCGTCCGTCGATGCTGAATATTTGCATCACACCATTGTCTTGGCTGGTGTAAGGCAAGTGTATTTGCATGCTGGCGGGGTTCGGGTAGGCAGCGTGAAGGATGGGTTTTTCCACCTCTGCGATGGCTACGCTGTCTGCCGGCGGCTGCACGTTGAGGTATATGACGTTATCCGAGTTGAACACGTATTGCATTGCAGTGAGACGGCTGGTAAGCACGTTCACCCAGCACGAGTTGTCCATATAGCCCCAGCCCCAGTTGAAGCGGAAAAGTTTGTTCATCGAATTGTATCCGTCGCAAATGAAAGCATGCCGCGCATCAGCGCCCACGTTAGGACGCGTATCCGCGCCGCAATATATTACGGGACGCCTATGGTTGATTTCATTTCTCAAGGTATCCACCCAAAGTGTATCACCCAAACTTGGCACTCCAGTGGTATTCACGAAAGGCGCCCTGTCGCGCGAGACTTGTTTGATATTGTTTTTGTACTTAAAAGGTCCTGTCAAGGCCCCCATCAAATAAGTGCTGGTGCTGGCTCCACTGCCTTGCGGGTCGTAGTCCATGTGCACGCTCACGCCACAGGCATAGTTGAGCAACGCCACGGCGTTCGTCTTTTGTTCGTCGGTCACGTTCGACATGTCGTCCTCCATAAGGTCATAATTGAAATAGCATGTATCGTATTTCAACGACAGGACGCCCATGGTACCTCCATTGGTGTAGGGTCTGTAGTTGATGGTGCGGCTGCCGCCCTGTATGGGGTATTTCCAATAGTACATCACTTGTGCCATGGCGGTGGCCACGCAGCCCGTGACGCTACGCTCTCCGTTTATTTCGGGACACATATTGTAGTAGGGTGCCTCCTGGGACCACTTGGAGGTCGTGAGTCTTGTCACGGCTTTTGCGGAGCCAAAGTAGGGTAGGCGTTGTTCCAGCAACTGGCTCCACTCCTCCTGGGCATAGGCCGGCTGCACGGCCTTGGTGTTCTGCATCTCGCTGATAGCGTTCACAAAGCCGCTCAGCATGTACATCATATTGGGGTTGACTTTATTGGTATTGAAAGGATGCTCGTCGGAATAGGCGATGATGGGGGAAATGCAATCCGAGCCGGCAACCATCACAAACCCGTTTCCACCGTTGAACACATAGACGGCCGGCACATTGAGCTGCGCGTTGGAAATAGTATAAGCCAAATCAAGGCTGGCCGGGGTTATCGATTTATTACCCATTTGGGCGGCCATGTAATAGGCAGCAGCCTTGCGGGCTGTTTTTTCGTCCACATTGCCGGCCTTTGCGGGGGTTATCGTCAAGTTAGTCAATGCAACAAAGATGACGCTAACCACTGTAATACAGACTCTTTTCTTCATGATTTCTTTCATTTTTTTTCAATTTTACAATTTGCAAAGGTACGTTTTTTTTCTTTAATATTAGTATTTTTATCGAATATTTTCTTGCATTTAGATACGGTCTCGTGATGAATTAATAAGTATTACAAAGCTTTTTTTTCATATACTGACATATAGAACAGCACTTTAATATATGTTTTGCGCAGGCATCTGCATCGTATCAGAGAGAAATGGCTTGTTTATTCCATGCAGTGCGCCAATTCTTTTGTCTTCTCGTGCCTATTTTTGGATAAATACACTGTAAATAAGCCTTCTACGTACACGCAACGCACATTATCCCCACCAAGGTGCCGTTTTTCAGACGCGTTGTCAGCCAAACATGCCCACGCCGCACGGCCTTGCGGCAAAACAAGCCCCACCCTCAAGTGTAACCCTTAATCTATTGCATACCCATATTCAATCCCACGCAAGCATCAGTCGCGTTCTTATTTTTCAGCCCACCATGTTGCGGTATCCTTCTTTGGGGCCAATCCGAGATGGACGAGAGAACTCCCCGAGCACCTTGGCAAAGGAATGTCAGCACACACCTCCTGCTTACCTCCTACCACGGTGGGAGGTAAGCAGGAGGTGTGTGCTCTCTTCATGCCTGCGCGCAGCCGCCAAGAGGCTCGGGTATCGCGATGACGCACGCGCCATAATGATTTTAGACCCTCTATTGCTAAATACAATGCGACCGTCATGGGACCACCTTCTGGTGGTTTTTTGGGTTCAATAATTTCACTTTTTCGCAAAATAGATACATGACACGAAGTAAACTTTGTCCACGCTTTTGAAGGCTTCTCTATATCTTACTGTTTGTCTTGCTGTTGCACAAACATTATACAACTCTCTTCTGCATAGCAATCTATCTGACAATCCAATCATAATCGCAAGAAATCCATTCATTGCCCTCACCAAATATTTTTTTCGCAAACACTCATCTAACTATTTCACAACATCTTGCGAAACAAATATCTCATTATTGGCAAAATCCTCGACATTTTTGTCAATTATTCACATATTTTTCTAAAAATTCATCTTAGTATCAATGTTTGCAAAGTAAAAAAAAATATATAATTACCACGTAATCAAATTGTGCAACTCAAAACCGAAAAAAAAATTTTGCCACTAACAAAAAAAGTGGTATTTTTGCACCTGCTTTCCAAAACTAAGAAAAGCAAGTGTTTTTTCCAATTTGTCCTATGGTGTAATGGTAGCACAACTGACTCTGGATCAGCCAGTCTAGGTTCGAGTCCTGGTAGGACAACCTAACGCAATTGAATTTCAATCAGTTGCGTTTTTTTATTTACTATAGACAACAATGTCACCTCTAAAGGAAGGCGTGAAAAACGTTGTTGATTATGAATCATACGCCGACAGCACACTGCGCCAACAAAAAAACAAAATCAAGGACGCGTGGCCGCTCCTTCCTTTACTTTGTCTATTTTTGACACTGCTTCACATGAGAATTCTCGAACAATAATGGAAAAAACGCCGCCCGACACAATAAATTTCCGTGTTTTGCGTTACTAATAATGTATGATCGAAAAAAACATTAAGAAATGAAAATTCTGACCGTATTGAATTTTGTAATGCTGCAAGCAGACGCCTACAGCACAGGACAGCAAGGACTTGCCAACACAGGTTTAATTTGGATTATTTTCATAGCCGGCATGGTGCTCAGCCTATGGGCCAGCAGAAGTGTGCAAAGACGTTTCAAGGAATATTCCAAAATTTCCACCTCTGGCGGCCAAACGGGACGCGATGTGGCAGAACAGATGCTGAAGGACTATGACATAAGAGACGTGCAGATAACCATGATAAAAGGCACCCTCACAGACCATTACAACCCAGCCAACAAAACATTGAATCTGAGTCCCGAAGTGTACAACGGCACCAGCGTGGCCGCCGCCGCCGTGGCGGCACACGAATGCGGCCACGCCGTGCAGCACGCCACGGCCTACCGCTGGCTTACCATGAGAAGTGCATTGGTGCCAGCCGTTAACATCGCAAGCCGCTGGTTGAGTTTGGTGCTGCTGGCGGGCATCCTATTAGTGCAGAAATTCCCAGGGCTGCTGCTTTTCGGCGTATGCCTTTTCGCCCTCACAACACTGTTTTCGTTAGTGACGCTGCCTGTGGAATTCGACGCCTCAAAACGCGCCCTGGCGTGGATAAATGACAAAGGAGTCACCTCCAGCCAAACGCACCGCTATGCTGAAAAAGCCCTGCGCAGCGCAGCTATGACCTACGTGGCAGCAGCCCTCACCAGCCTCGCCACGCTGCTGTATTACCTCAGCATCTACATGCAGAACCGCAATTAGCGCGCCCCATGCCCGAGAAACTCTCCCCCCTGCTGAGGCAATATGCCGAAATGAAAAAGAAATTCCCCGACGCAATGCTTCTGTTTCGCGTCGGCGATTTCTACGAGACTTATAATCAAGATGCAGTGCGGTCGGCGCAGGTTTTGGGCATCACGCTGACACGCAAGAGTTGCGGGGACCACAACTATGCTGAAATGGCTGGTTTCCCCTACCACGCTTTGGAACAATACCTTCCGCGGCTGGTGAAAGCAGGCATGAGGGTGGCCATTTGCGAACAACTGGAAGACCCGAAGACTGCCAAGGGACTGGTGAAACGCGGCATCACCGAACTTGTGACGCCAGGCGTGAGTTACAACGACATGGTGCTGGAAGTAAAAGAAAACAACTTCCTTTGTGGGCTGCATCTCGATGACAAGTTGTCTGGCATAGCTTTCCTTGACGTGAGCACGGGGGAATTTTTCGCCGCACAAGGCGATTTGGACTACATAGACAAACTGCTGCAAAACTTCCACCCAAGTGAAGTGGTGCTACAGCGGCAAAAACTACGCATGTTCCAGCAACGTTTCCCCGAAAGATACTACACATCCACCTTTGAAGACTGGGTGTTCACGCTTGACTACGCTACCGAAACACTGTTAAAACAATTTGGTACCACCAGTCTGAAAGGCTACGGCGTGGACGGACTAACCGCAGGCATAGTGGCCGCAGGGGCCGCACTACACTACCTGCAAGACACGCAACACAACCGCACACAGAACATAACCAGTCTTGCTCGCATAGAGGAAGACCGCTATGTGTGGTTAGACAAGTTCACGGAGCGCAACTTGGAACTCGTGCACAGTCCCCACCCCGATGCCAAGACACTGCTGGATGTGATAGACCAAACCGTAACCCCCATGGGCAGCCGGCTGCTGAAACGATGGACGGTGTTACCCTTGAAGAACCGCACTGAAATCGAAAAGCGGCTATGTGTGGTGGACAACTTGGTGCGAGACGAAGGCCTGGCACGAACATTGCGCGAACGCCTGCACAGCATGGGCGACATGGAACGCTTGATAAGCAAGGTGGTGGTGAGACGCATCAACCCGCGCGAATTGATGCAACTGCGGCGTTCGCTGGCAGAAACGAAAGCGGTTAAAACACTGCTGGCATCGCAAAAACTTCCGAACACATCGCTCTTGGCTCGCTTTGCCGAACAACTGAACCCTTGCGACGTCATCTGCGACAAAATAGGTCGCACCCTAACCAACGACCCGCCTGCGCGTGTGGACAAAGGTGGTGTGGTTGCCGACGGCGTGGACAACGAATTGGACGAACTGCGAAATATCTCGCACAACAGCCGTACGTACCTGAAAGAAATGCAGCAACGCGAAAGCGACCGCACTGGTATCCCTAACCTAAAAGTGGGATTCAACAATGTTTTCGGCTACTACCTGGAGGTCACCAACAGTTACAAAGATAAGGCGCCCGCAGAGTGGGTGCGACGGCAAACGCTGACGGGCGGCGAGCGATACATTACGCCAGAACTGAAAGAATATGAACAAAAAATACTGGGAGCAGAGGAGCGCATAGCAGCCATCGAGGCTCGAATATACGAGCAACTGATGAGCCTGTTGATGGAATATGTGCAGCCCATACAATACAACGCACAACTAATGGCACAGATGGACTGCCTGCAAAGCTTTGCCGCCGTGGCTCTCGCTGGAAACTACTGCCGTCCAAAGTTGGTGGACGACAACATCATAGACATTAAGGAGGGCCGACATCCCGTGATAGAAACCCAACTACCCTTGGGCGAAAAATATGTGAGCAATAGTGTGCACCTCGACGGCGAACAGCAGCAAGTCGCCATCATCACGGGCCCCAACATGAGCGGCAAAAGCGCCCTGCTGCGACAAACGGCGCTAATTGTGCTGCTAGCGCAAATAGGATGCTATTGCCCCGCCGATGCCGTTACCATGGGCATTGTTGACAAAATATTCACTCGCGTGGGCGCCAGCGACAATATAAGCAGTGGCGAAAGCACCTTCATGGTGGAGATGAACGAAACAGCCAGTATTCTGAACAACGTGAGCGACCGTAGTTTGGTGCTGCTCGACGAGATTGGACGCGGCACAAGCACCTACGACGGTATCAGCATAGCCTGGGCCATAACGGAATACCTGCACAATCTAAAGGACGGACGACCAAAGGTGATGTTT
>JAXFQM010000211.1:0-2834 GCA_034178965.1 Bacteroidales bacterium
GAGGTAGAGTAAAACCTTGAATTTGTCCGTTTGCATACGCTTCTTTTTTATGGGCAAAATTACCCGTTATCGAAGCGTTCTCAGCCACGCAAAACATTGTGTCACAAAGCATAAGCACCGTAATTACAGGAAGATGAGTTACCAAACACACTTCTGTCGGTTACCTTCTCCTGCCTCTTCGTTACCATTCAAGGAATAGATTAACGATTTGGTAACGGAACTTCTGCACAAATCCACATCTTCTGCACTTTTACCCCTTATGCAAACCATAGAGATATACTGCAAATCCCTATCATTTCCAATTACTTACCTTCCATCCTCACCCTAATGCCCTTTACTCTAATAGTTCCGAACCATTGTTATAAACTTAACGTGTAATAATAAGAAATATTGCATTGTTGTTTTTGAAAAATACCCAGCGGATTATTTCGAGGGGCTTGCCTTTTTCATCGTGTGTTATGCACTTGCCCTCACATTCCTCTTGGGGGGAGTTCCGGTGGTGCATCTTGGTGGGGAATTTCGTTCTCAACCCATCCACAGATTTATCACAGTCGTCATTCGACAGACGTTTTAACAAACAAAGCATCATGCCGCTCGCAGTCTTGGTCGTGCTCACTGTAATATGCAATTACCCTCTCTTGACCGCTTTCCACTAGATGCCCGTAGTGCTCACGCCTCATCGCCCGCTGCTCATAATTTTTTCAAGAAGCAGTGATACAAATTATCTCACATAATCGCAATTTTTTGTTAATTTTTCATGGTAATTGACTAAATTATCGATAATAAGCGATATTAATAATATTCAAAATAATTTATTATTATCTATTTCCTATTCCATCCTGCATGATGCTGATGAGGGTGAGCCGCCCTGTACATGTTGTAAACAAGATTTGTCATGGCTATGTATGCCTTCGCCATGGTTTCAAAACACCCTATACCATTAGGACTCGCATGGTCTGCTCCTTTAAATCGCCTGCGTGCTCTATCAAGCAAGATGCCTTGGATTTCGTTCATTTTGATGTCGTTAGACCTACGTTCAAGAGGAGGTAATAATACCCCTTTCCCTTTTCGCAAATGACAGAGTTCCTGGTCTCCAGCCATATGTCTTGGTCTGTTTCCATATTACCAATGTCAAGCCACAAGGCCCGCCATTCCTGTCGCATTGGCTCGACAGTCTCCGGAGCATTCTTGAATCATGCACGTTTGCCGACGTTGTCCCGTATCCACTTTCCATTCCAGTTGTCCGACAGACGAGA
This sequence comes from Bacteroidales bacterium, assembly GCA_034178965.1. Taxonomy (GTDB): domain Bacteria; phylum Bacteroidota; class Bacteroidia; order Bacteroidales; family P3; genus Colimorpha. The sequence goes on from JAXFQM010000211.1 coordinate 1,257, forward strand.
ACGCGGTCTTTGTATTCGTAATTAATGTCTCGTGATGTGTGAACTATTTATGACTATGAGCCCCAAACCTGTTCAACTATGATTGAGCAATCCTATTTTGTTTTACAATAGATTAACGTGTTGATATGTTTGCCTTTTCACTGTCGGGCAAAAGAACCATGTGGCGAAACAGACCAGTTTCGCCGCGTGGGAAACATCGAAAAAGGGTTCACCCTGCACCGCTTGGATTTGCCGCCGCAGGACCATGCTAAAGCCGCAGCACCATGGCAGCACCGTGGCGGCACTTATCTCCTGCCTCACCCCTCCTTGGGTGGGCGGAGGGGGCTGCCAGGACGGCCAGTTAAAGGGCGAGGGGCATAAGCGGAAAGGAGATGAGCAAGAAACGGGTGGACGAAATTTTTTATATTTGAAGCAGCGAACGTTATCGCCACAGTTGAAAACTTTTCGCTGCCATGAAGAAAATTATGAGTAATTTTGCAGCATGGAAAATGTGACAAAGAATGGCCCAAGGCGTAGGGAACGAATGAGTTATGATACGGCGTTTGCCGTGAATGGCAAGACTCCGCCACAGGCCGTGGATTTGGAGGAGGCCGTTTTGGGAGCCTTGATGTTGGATGCCGACGCCCTCACCAATACCATAGAGACCATACAACCGGAATATTTTTACAAGCCGGAGCACCAATATATCTTCCAGGCCATACGTACCCTTTTTGAAAAGGGCAAACAAGTGGATATTCTCACTGTGGCACAGCAACTGGCCAGCGATGGGCGGTTGGAGGAGGTGGGCGGCAACTTCTATGTGGCGCAGTTAACGAACCGTGTGGTGTCGGCGGCACACATAGAGAACCATGCGCACATATTGGCCGAGAAGTACATGCAGCGCGAACTCATACGCATAGGCACGGAGACAATACGCGACTCCTATGACAATACGGTGGACGTGCTGACCCTATTGGACAAAACGGAACAGCACCTGTTGGAGGTGAGCGACAAAAACCTGCACAGCGACTACCACTCCATTGGTGAGGTGATGGGTGCGGCCATCAACCAAATAGACAACGCGCAGAACAAGGCAGATACCTTGGTGGGTCTCCCCTCGGGCTACTTGGAACTGGACCGCCGCACCGCCGGGTTCCAGCCGGGCACGCTGGTTATCATCGCCGCGCGTCCTGCCATGGGTAAAACGGCCTTCGCGTTGAGCGTGGCACGCAATATGGCAGTGGAATTCGGGCGGCCAGTGGCATTCTTCAGTTTGGAGATGACGGCGGTGGAATTGGTGATGCGTCTCATAGCGAGCGAAAGCCACATCAGCGGCGAACGGCTGAAGAAAGGCGAACGCCTTGAGGAGTGGGAGCGCGACACGCTGAAGGCAAGCGCCGAGGTGTTGCGCAACGCGCCGATGTATATTGACGACACCCCCTCACTCACCATCTTCGAGTTGCGCGCCAAGTGCCGCCGCTTGAAGCAGCGTTACCACGTGGAGGCTGTCTTCATAGACTACCTGCAGTTGATGCAAGCCAGCAGTGACATGAACCGCAACGCTAACCGCGAGCAGGAGATTAGCACCATAAGCCGCCA
>JAXFQM010000212.1:0-5007 GCA_034178965.1 Bacteroidales bacterium
ATGCAGGCAGCACACATCTCCTGCTTATATACTACTTTGGTGGGAGATAAGCAGGAGATGTGTGCTGCCTGCCCTGTGTCACGCACTCGCTAATGCCCCGCCGTCTTGCCACAATCAATGAGGGAGGGATTGCAAAATGCACGTCTTACGAAACTCAAAATGGAAGGGATCGCTTGCTGTTTGTCACAAACTCGGGGGCTACAAGTTGTTGGGGTGGCGTGCATGTGAAACTGGGCGGAGTGCAATGCCATGCAGGATGGAATGTATGGCGGACTGGCATTCTGTGAACATCGCTTTCGACTTTTTTTCCTTTGTGTTCTTTTTTCTTCCACTATCTCGTATTTTCTTCGTATCTTTGCATTTTCTTTTAGGAAAGGAAAATTAATCTAACACATTATATTTATGACTGAAAAAGTATATAGACTAATGAACGACAGCCCGGCAATACGCTGGACGGTATTGGTTCTCATCGCCCTTGCGATGTTTTTCGGCTACATGTTTGTGGACGTGATGTCGCCACTGAAGACCCTGGTGGAAAGCCAGCGTGGATGGGACAGCGGCGTTTTCGGCACATATGCTGCATCCGAACTCATCCTAAACGTATGCGGCTTCCTCATCCTGGCGGGCATCATCCTCGACAAGATGGGTATTCGCTTCACAGGAATCCTTTCCACAGCCCTGATGGTGATTGGAGCAGCCATTAAATGGATCGGCGTCAGCGAATGGTTCCAAGGCACCGCTTTCAACGAATGGCTCAACTCATGGTGGGTAGTCATGCCCGGCAGCGCGAAGATTGCATGCTTGGGTTTCATGATATTTGGCTGCGGCTGCGAAATGGCTGGCACCACTGTATCTAAAACCATAGCCAAATGGTTTAAAGGCAAAGAAATGGCTTTGGCAATGGGCATGGAAATGGCCATCGCCCGCTTGGGCGTATTTGCGGTGATGTGGATTGCCCCCATCGTGGCGGAAAAGTTTAACGGCGTACCCTCCGCCGTGGGTTTCTGCGGCGCACTGCTTTGCATTGGTCTCATTAACTTCATCATCTTCGCTTTCATGGACGTACGTTTCGACAAGCAACTTACCCACGCTGGCCTCGCCACCTCCGAGAAAGACCCCGAAGAAGAATTCCGTCTCAGCGACTTGGGCAAGATATTTAGCAGCAAGATGTTTTGGATTGTTGCCCTGCTCTGCGTACTCTACTACAGTGCCATCTTCCCTTTCCAGCGCTATGCCCCCGAATATCTTGACAAGACACTCGGACTGATGGAAAACGGTGTAAGCACCGGTGCTGGCGCACGCTTGTTTTCGTGCTTCCCCATCTTGGCTATGATATTAACCCCCGTGCTGGGCGGCTTGCTTGACAAGAAAGGAAAAGGCGCCACCATGCTGCTTATTGGCTCGGTGGTGATGTTTGTGTGTCACCTATGTTTCGCTTTCTTGCTGCCCGCTTTCCCCAGCAAAGGCTTGGCGTTGGTCATCATCGTGGTTTTGGGCGTTAGCTTCTCTTTAGTGCCTGCCGCCCTGTGGCCCAGCGTGCCGAAAATCATTGACGAAAAAATACTAGGCAGCGCATACAGCCTTATTTTCTGGGTGCAGAACCTAGGATTATGCTTTGTGCCGCTTATCATAGGCAAGGTACTGCAATCCACCGGCGGCTACACCTGGCCCATGATTATCTTTAGTTGCTTCGGCGTTTTGGCGTTCCTCTTCGGCATAGCCCTCAAGCGCGAAGACAAGAAGAAAGGTTATGGTTTGGAACTCCCCAACATCAAAGAAAAGGAGGAAGGTGAGGGAAAATAATCTCTAACGCCACCCACCTATAAGGAAAAACCCGGCAAGGAAAAGTTTGCCGGGTTTCTCTTTATAGGTGGGTAGGCGCTATCCATTGTTTCTCGCAATTTGGGATGATAACTGGAGATTAGGTGGCTCTGTGAAACGAAATAGCGTAGAAAACTACGCTACTGAATGAAAATAATCAATATGTAGAAATCATACCTCCTGCACTAAAAAGTTGGGTGGATTTCATACTTTCTTTTAGTTTCATGTGTGGAATTGGTAGAACACTCCTAATGGTATTAATGCATATTGCTTAACCACACTCCTATCGAGCCATGTAGGCTATGGAATCCACCTCTGCGTCGGCGCTGTTCACGTTGCTACCGTTGATAGAGGTTCCTTCCTTTATTTTGCTGCCACGGCATAACCTTTTAATATCAGCCTCGCTGCGCCCCATTCCACTACCTTCGTTTGTACAAAAAGGGATAATGGTTTTGCCTCGCAGGTTGTAACTGCTCAAAAAAGTGAAGCAAGCCATGGGCATAGTGCCGTGCCAGCACGGGAATCCTAAAACAAGGGTATCATACTGGTCCATATTCTCCACCTTGCCCTTCAACTGCGGGCGCGCACTTTCGTTATATTCCCGCTCTGCAACTGCAACGCATTGGCGGTAGTCTTCGGGATACGGGGTTACTGTCTCTATGTGGAAAAGGTCGGCACTTGGCAACTGCGCCCTAAGTTTGTTAGCTATGATTTCCGTGTTTCCATGTTCTATGGAGCGGAGGGTGCCGCCAACATAATTTTCACCTGCGTGTGAGAAATAAGCTATGAGTATTTTCGCCATATTATTATTTATATGTTTTTTTATGTGGTTCTTTGGTTTTTCTGTTTTTCCTTGAACCTGCGTTCAGAAAACGTGTTACCGCGCCTTCGGTACTTTTCTCTCAATAACCTCCTTTTGTTTGGCAAAGCATAGCGCGCCGCTCCGGCTGCACGTATGCAGCAAACCTACCCAAGGCTGCTTAAAAACGTCGTTACGTTTTTGAGTTCATATTTTTTCAAGGAAAGCAGAGAACTGACGTCTCCGACCTATATGATTAAGAAACGCAATATTGCAAAAAATATTGCGTTTCTTAATCATAACGTTCAACAAGATTAAAGGGAACATTATCTGCCAGCAATGGGCAACATATATGACACCGTGAAGACGACGCTATTGTTGGTCCCCGTGTAACTATTTCTCTTTTTGGGCTTTTCGGTGGACGCCTCGGAATTGGAAGTACCTTCTTTCGCCGTATTGCCTTGGTTCCACAATCGCCGCTCAAGATTATTCAGCACGTCGTCTTCCTTACGCAAGGCCACAAACCCGTGGTCCCAATAGAGGTCGAACAAAAAGTTGCCACGTTGGTATCCCGCACCCAAAATGCTGCTGACATCGATGCGGCGCAAGTGCTTGAAAGCACGCCTGTCGTCTTTGGTGCCAGTGATGTAGGTGTCGTAATTCATGGTTAGTTGTGGGTATCCTGGCGTCACGCGGCGGTCCCATATAAAACCAAAGAGCCCCACGTTAAAGGTGGGCCCAAAATAAAAGTTGAGATATTGGTTAGCAACCTTTGTGGGCAGTTCCCAACGCCATGCCGCCAGCAGTGGAATTTGTGCATAATAGGTATGGTAGAAACCAGTGCGTATGCTTCGCATCGCAGTCAATTCCTGCTTGAAATGGGTGCCGCGTCGAGTGAAAAAGAGACCTGTCTGTAGGTATAAGTTATCTGCGAAAGCAGTCTTGCTATCCGTGAAGCCATAGTTGAGAAAAACGCCAAGATTGGCTCCCGGCACAGGGGCTGTGGTGAGCAAATCGTCACCCACATAACTTGCACCTATCCCCGCTCGCACGCCATAGTGCGTGAATTGGCCCTGGGCAGCGACGCCTGTGGCAAGCAATATCAAGACAATAAAGATTTTCTTCATCATGTATACCTAATTATATGACAGGCCCTTAATAGTTTCTCATTTGGGAAAAGCCGAATGCAAATGTACGAAAAAAACCATTCATGGCAGATTTTTTTTCACCGCGCTACAATTTTCGTTCCAAGAAATCTGTGAGCAATCTATAGAGGTTTAGGCGTGTGTTGCCACCATAAATGCTGTGGTTTTTGTTTGGATAGATGCGGAACTCGAACTGCTTGTCCGCCAATTCCAACGCTGTGAGCATATCCATACTGTTTTGCAAGTGCACATTGTCGTCTCCACTGCCATGTACAAGCAAATAATTGCCCTCCAACAGGTTGGCGAAATTTAACGGTGAGTTGTCGTCATATCCTTTTGCATTGTCCTTGGGCAAGCCAAGGAAACGTTCTGTGTATATATTATCATAGTATCGCCATGTGATGACAGGCGCCACGGCCATAGCCGCCTTGAACTCTTCATGCCCCTTCAAGATACTCAACGTGGAGAGGTAGCCTCCAAAACTCCATCCCCAAATGCCTATGCGGCTTTCGTCTATGTAGTTTTTCTTGCCAAACCAACGTGCTACGGCGCGTGCATCCTCGCATTCATAATGCCCTAAATTGCCATAGGTCATCTTCTTCCAGGCCGCTCCGCGCCCTCCCGTTCCTCGTCCATCAAAACAAGCCACCACATAACCCTTCTGCGCCAGCATGTGATACCAGTAGTAATCGCTATATCCATATCCATTTGTCACCTGCTGGTTGCCTGGCCCTCCATACACATATATCAACAGCGGGTAGCGCTTGGTATTTGTGCTGTCGAAATCTGGCGGCGTAATCATCCAATAGTTAAGTTGCACGCCTTGGTCGGTGGTAAGGCGGCCAAACGTCTTGTGTCCCGTGCCATAGTCCGCCATGACTCTTTGCAATCGCGCATTATCCTGCAATGTTTTCACCAACTTCCCTTTGCTGTCGTGCAGCGTGAAGATGGGAGCCGAGTTGGCATCTGAAAACATGCAGATGTAATACTTGCAGCCTTCGCTGAAAAAAGCCGAATAGGAACCTTGGCGAGCTGCGCCGAGGTTTGTTTTCTTCTTGCTTTTAAAGTCAACCATGTAAAGGTCGGTGTTGATGGGGCTGCTCTCGTGGCTGGTGTAATAAATCCTTTGGTTCTTCTCGTCTATGCCGCACACCTGGGCCACGTCGTAGGCGCCTTGTGTGACCTGGCGCACCAAGTTGCCCTGCATGTCATAGAGATAGAGATGGTTATATCCATCCTTTT
>JAXFQM010000009.1:0-2391 GCA_034178965.1 Bacteroidales bacterium
CACGCCATATCCCGCCAGGGTTCTCACTCCGCTGCCCGCTGGGTCCAGCCAATCTTTCAGGCGTGTGGCCTTAGTGCCGCCCCCAGTCCAACTTTGGCTGATGCGTCCATAGTAGTCGGAGCCGTACGTGTTTTTGCAACTGCTGTTGCCACCAAGGAGTTGTCCGATGATGAGTCCGCTTTTATTGAAGAGCGGCGAGCCGCTACTGCCGCCTTCGGTGATGCCGTGGTTGTTCCAATCGACCCGAACAAACTGCGCGTAGTATCCTGTTCCCATAGTGAGTTTCGCTGGCAAACTAATCTTTTTCACGTCGCCGGCAGGATGGTGTATGCAACAGCCCACCGTAATGTCGTCGTTCAAATCCCATCCAGCCCAGTAAGGATTGTAACTTTCTGGCACGTTCTGCCCCAAACGCAGCAGCATGAAGTCGCTGCCTACGTTCTTGTCGCGCTTTGCCAATATTGTGGCACCCGTTACCGTGTGGTTCGTAACCTCGTTCGAAGCGTTGCAACTACTTGCCTCATAGTTGAAATAAAACGTCCACTGTGTTACGTTTCCCGCTTCTTGGCAATGGTTTGCCGAAAGGAAGTAAGGCGTCTTGTCGTGCTTGGTATTGTTAATCAGCGCGCCTGAACAGATGTAGGTTCCATATCCAATTCTGAGCGTGTAGCAAGCCACGCTGTTTATCTGCTTACACCACCCGTCGCCTTCGTTGCAAGCCACGTCGGGCGTGCAGCCGCCGTCGTCTCCGATGGTGCCCTTGAACGTGTGGAACAAATCTTTGTATCCCGCCGTCACATCCTTTAGGTGCAAGCGTCCCTGCCCTACCGTTTCTTTCGGTTCGCGATACTCTATGTACGCCACGCTGCCAGGCAAAGCCTGCGTGTAGAACACGCCGCCAGGTAACGTGTCTGTGCCAATGAAACTGCCTATCACGGTGCGCCCCGTGCCGTCGTAGCAAAACAATGTGGCGCCCGCGGGCAAGAGAAACTCGTCGAATGTCAGCGTGAGGAACGTGGCGTCGGCACACACCACACGTTGGCGATATACAACACTGCCGTCTTTCTGCGGCAATCGCGTTGCCTTGTCTACCACGTCCACGTCCACCTGTCGCGTCACGCCCACCCTTAACGGGTCTCCGCCTTCGCTCAGTTCCATGTCTTGCGCTTGCAACGTGGCCAAATCCAATGGTTGAGCCGTCACAGAGGCCGTTTCCATCTTCGAGAAAGGCCCGTACAAAGGCTTGCCGCCATGGCTCACTTGAGCCACGCCCTTGGCCAACGGACCAACAAGGCACAGCGTCAGCATCACCGCCTTATTAACCTTATTTATCTTGCACGCAATACTATTATTCTTCATATATCATCATATCTTTAAACGCCTTACAAATATACATAAGTCATATACTGCTTTGCAAAATTACGAAAAAAGAGTTATATGGCAGAAAAAAAGTGTAAGTAAAGAAAAACATACATGTGCGATTTTTTTTGTACCTTTGCATTTTGTTTGAACGCAAGTCACATTGAAGCAATCTATAGAATCTTAAATAATTATATTAATATGAATATGGCCAACGCTGAAGAAGCATTCAAAAAGGTCGTCTCGCATGCCAAGGAGTACGGCTTCATTTTTCCCTCATCAGAAATATACGATGGACTGGCGGCAGTGTATGACTACGGCCCCTTGGGTGTGGAACTGAAAAACAACATCAAGCAATATTGGTGGCGCAGCATGGTGCAGGAGCACGAGAACATCGTGGGGTTGGATAGCGCCATCTTCATGCATCCCAAAATATGGAAGGCTTCGGGACACGTGGATGCCTTTAACGACCCGCTCATCGACAACAAGGACAGTAAGAAACGTTATCGTGCCGACGTGCTCATAGAGGATCACGTAGCCAAGATTGAAGATAAAATAGAAAAAGAGGTGTCCAAGGCGCAAAAACGCTTTGGTGAAGCCTTCGACAAGGAACAGTTCGTGAGCACAAACCCCCGCGTAATGCAGCACCAAAAGGAAATTGACGAAATTCGCGCACGCTATGCACAAGCGATGAATGACAATAACCTTGACGAACTGAAACAGTTGATTTTAGACCTCGGCATCGTAGACCCCATCAGCGGCACCAAAAACTGGACCGACGTGCGTCAGTTCAACCTCATGTTCGCCACCAAGATGGGCAGCACCATGGACGGCAGCGACACCATTTACTTGCGCCCAGAAACAGCACAAGGCATCTTTGTGAACTTCCTCAACGTGCAGCGGAGCAGCAGGATGAAGGTTCCCTTTGGCATCGCACAGATTGGCAAGGCATTCAGAAACGAAATTGTGGCGCGCCAATTCATCTTCCGCATGAGGGAGTTTGAACAGATGGAGATGCAGTTCTTCGTGAAG
>JAXFQM010000040.1:0-2542 GCA_034178965.1 Bacteroidales bacterium
CTGCACGAATTGGTGGAGGAGACCTCCATCCCCGACGAGGAATTTGCCATTTACATGAACAAGCGGCGCCAAAGTTTGCAAGCAAATTTGCAAAAAACATCCTGCATGGCACGAAACCTCTTCTTCCGCTCCCTTTTCCCAAGACCGCACCCTTATGGGGATTACGCCTTGCCTGTAGATGCCGACAAGGTGTCGGCCCAAGACGTGCGCGACTTCTTCCACCGATGCTACAGATGGAACACAGCACGGCTCGTCATCAGCGGAGCCTGCCACCACCTGCATTGGGACAAACACCCATGGCTGGCCGAAACAGGGCTCGCAAATACGCGGCAACGCGACGAGGAACGGTCGTTCGCCACCACGCCCACCAAGCGGGAAACCCTACGCCATCCCGTACCCGGCGCCGTGCAAAGCACCATACGCATCGGCCGTCTTCTGCCTTTTGCTTGGAACGACATGCAACACGCCCGTTTCCTCATACTAAACGCCATACTGGGCGGATATTTCGGCTCTCGCCTAATGAGCAACCTGCGCGAAGACAAGGGCTACACCTACAGCATATATAGCCGCGTACAAATCATGCGCGGCGCCACCGTCTTTAGCCTATCCACCGACGTGAACGCCGAAGCTACAGACAACGCTTTAAAGGAAATCTATGGCGAGATGCGCCGCCTGCGCGAAGAGCCTGTCCCCACAGATGAATTGGAAACCGTGAAGAACTACCTTGCCGGAGAATTCCTGCGCGGTATCGATGGCGTGTTCGAGCGCAGCGAACGCTTCATTCAACAGGAATATGCTTTGGTGGACGACCGTCTCGATGCCAACTACCTACAAGCCCTATCCTCCGTTACGCCGCAACAACTGCAAGAACTTGCCTGCGAATTTTTGCGGGAGGACGAACTTACCGAGGTGGTGGCAGGGCGATAGTCACTGCCATTGGGGTTGGACGCACATAAAGAAAAACGCCACACTTATCCTTTCCGCCACACTTCCCCCAGCGCTGCGGCAGCATGCTGCGGGCACACATCTCCTGCTTATCTCCGACTGCAGTCGGAGATAAGCAGGAGATGTGTGCTGCCACCCCTGCCACATGGCGCCTATATGCCGCCCCCACATGCCGCCATCAATGGCCGAGCCGGCCATCTCGCTGAAAACGGAAACTTATTGCCCTCTTTTGCGGTGCCAACCCATTCGCTTCCGCTTCTCTTCGTCCCTGCGTCCGCCATTTCCCCTATTTGCTAACTGGCTATGAGGGCATACGTCCATACGAACTAAACCATTGTATAGGTTTCGCGTATCGGCTTGGGCAACCGGCATGCTCCTTAACTTCCATCCGAACCAGGGCACAAGCGGACGTGCTCCCGCAGGCATCCCCGCAAAGCCATCGCATTTTTCACAAAGAAACATGCAATTGAAAAAAAAGTTGTACCTTTGCAATTTGAAATAGGCTGCATGCTTTGGTTCAACAGAGTTGAACAAGAGGGCGATATTGCAAACAAAGCGAACACAACCACATGATAAATTGTTTAGAAAACAACCTATGATTAAGGATTATTACAACGTGATGTCCAATCACTATTCCCCTGTCTCTGCCGATGAAGCAGTAAAACTCATTCGCAGTGGCGACCATGTACATATTTCCTCCGTCAGCGCGGCACCGCAATGTCTAATACAAGCCATGTGCGAGCGCGGCAAAAACGGCGAATTGAACAACGTATACATACACCACCTGCACACTGAAGGGCCGGCGCCTTACACCGCCCCCGAATTCCAGGGCGTGTTCCAAAACAACTCATTCTTCGTTGGCAAGAACGTGCGTAAAAGCGTGCAGGAAGGATTTGCAGACTACATCAGCGTCTACCTTAGTGACACACAAAAACTATATCGCGACGGCTACCTGCCCTGCGACGTGGCCATGATACAGGTGTGTCCGCCCGACAAGCACGGATTTGTTTCGATGGGCACCAGCGTGGATGCCACCCTGGCAGCCGTGGAAAAAGCCCGCATAGTGATAGCGGTGGTGAACCCCAACGTGCCGCGCAGCTTCGGCGACGCCATGATACCGATGAACATGATAGATGTGTTTGTAGAAGACGACACACCCCTCTTGGCCGTGCCCCCCACCGAACCCGACGACGTGCAGCAACAAATCGGCAAAAACGTGGCCGGTCTCATCGACGACGGCTGCTGCCTGCAAATGGGCATCGGGGCCATTCCCAACGCAGTTCTGTCGCAACTGAGGGACCACAAAAACCTGGGCATACACACCGAGATGTTTTCCGACGGTGTGCTGCCGCTCGTGCAACGCGGCGTGGTGAACGGCAAGTGTAAAAAACTGGACCGCGGCAAAATCGTTGCTACCTTCTGCATGGGCAGCCAAGATCTATACGACTTTATTGACGACAACCCCATGGTGCGCATGATGGACGTGGGCTACACCAACGACAGTTTCATCATAGCACAGCAGCCCAAAATGGTGGGCGTGAACAGCGCCCTGCAAATAGACATCACCGGCCAAATCTGCGCGGACAGCATCGGTACC
>JAXFQM010000050.1:0-2389 GCA_034178965.1 Bacteroidales bacterium
ATTGGGTTCACCTGGGTAATGGCAATGTTCAATTCGCCATTGTAGGGCGCCTCAAACTTATACCATACTGTGTTGTGCTCGTATTCAAACAGATTGCGGTTGTTCTTATCACGCTGTATTTCCTGTAGGCGCCCCCCTCCCTGCGGAGCCGTGGTGGGGCCGTAGGGGACATCTGGTTCCAACTGTATAGCAAATAAGCAATCGTTGCTTTGTTCGGGCAACTTAACGGCTGGTTGTTCCGCCGCCTTCTTAACTCCATTGGCAGGATTGCCCTTAACGAACTTATCTTTCACCGCCTTTGTCTTATTGGTCTTGTTCCCCGCCTTGGGAGCCTGTGCCTGCGTTTCCGTGGCTCCAAGCGCAAGAAGACACACAAATAAAGATATAGTAATGCGTCTCATAATTCTTTATAATTTATTCATTTTCATCATCCTGTTTCTCTTTGCGCCCCTCTATTGTTACACTATGCTACAACGCAAAAATAAACATTTTTTTTGACATGCAAGCAAATTTGAAAAAATAATTCATTTTTTATCAACAAGGAATTTCAATTTCCAATCATACACGAAGAAAGACTTTCTCTTGGTCGTTGTTACGTTTGCATATTTTCCTTCTCCTCCTGCTGTTGCCGCGAAGGCATGGTAAAAGACTCTGTCACCATCCCCTGCCGTACGAATTTGCAAAGCAGAAACCGCCCTGCCTTTCAAGGGACAGGGCGGTTTGCGTTTCAGTATTGCACTAAAAGGAGTGCGTCTTTATTTGCGTTCTGCCTTACGTGCGTTGTAGAATATCTTGTAGGCACCACTGTTACGCAATTCCTGCTTGATATCGCTGATAATACCCATGCGCACCGATTTGTCTGCCTTTATGGCGGTGCTGATGTTGGGGCGGTCAGCCTCATTGCGGTCGGCACGTTCCAATTCTACGAATTGAGCAATGTCGCTTACGTTTGCTATCTGGTCGTTGAGCTGAATGACGGGTTCTTTGCCGTACTTGCCTTGCCATTGCAACATAGGTTCACCTACGTTGATATAACTGACCAAGCTTTTCTTTTCCAACTTGCTGACCTCGGTACCTTGCGGCACTACGATTTTTACAAACAACGTGCTTTCACGCATGGTCGTAATGACCATGAAGAAGAATAGGAGCATGAAAACAATATCGCTCATAGAGCCCATGTTGAGACCTGGGGTCTCTTTGGCTTTTTTACCTGTGAAACGTGCCATTATTTCTCTCCTCCTACCTTTGTGGGCTCTGCCTCGGAAATAGCCATGGGGATGGCTTCATCCACCGCAGTGCGCTGGGTTTCATTAATATCCTTATAGTGCTTACCAAATTGAGCCGACGAAAGTTCATCGCGCAACTCGTTGATGGCGGCAGCCAGTTCGTTTTGAACTTGGATGTACATGTCATACGAAGTGCCTCTGTCGTTCTGCAGCGAGATAACACCTTTACTCACAGGGTATGCCCCTATGCCGGCTATCTCTACCAAATCCTTTTCTGGCAAGGAAGGATCGTTGGCGGGATTAGACAAGAATTCTTTTGCGCGTTCGCGCAGAGCCTTCACGTCGCCCACCTGCCCATTGAAGAGTATACGGTCCTTGCTGTTAATTTTTACGACAAAGATGTTGCGTTGGCGAACTTCTGGCTTTTCCGCGTTCGGCGGCAGCGGTGGCGGCAGCCGGCGCGCAATGCCCTGATCCGTGTTGATGCTACTCGTCATCAAGAAGAAGCATAGCAGCAGGAACGAGATGTCGGCCATTGAACTTGTGTTTAGTCCAGGAGTGTTTCGTGCCATGTTGATTATTTCTTTTTAAAGGACTTGGCCATGGAGGTGAATACGATAGCGCACACCGCTGCTATGGCCAACACATAAACAGTGATGATTGCTGCGCCGATGGCCTTGGAGGTGCCGACGGAGAGGTTGTTCTTCTCAAGCATCACCTGGCTGATATTGTCGGCAGGGGAAACGAAGTACGCCACCACAAAGGTGATTACAAGCAAGCCAAGGCCCAAAATCCAGCGACGTGCCATACGTTTGTTGTTGATGAGGTTGCGCACCAAGAAGATAATCATGGCCGCCACTGCCACCATTATCATGGCAACGACGATGACATATGCGATGTCGTAAAGGCCGCTCAAGGAGTTGCCCACTTCATGCATGCCTTCCATCACGTGGTCTTTGTCCGCCCCAAAAGAGTAGGCTATAGCGAAAGCGCCGCCTATCACTGCCAGAATCAGGCCAATCCACTGTATCAGTTTTCTTGTTTTTTCTTTCATAATAGTTTAAGGTGTTTATTTTTAAGTTGTTTAGTATTGAAGTCTCCCTGTGGTCGCGTTTGTCGCGCAGGGGCTTTGCCTACCCTCCTTAAATCTATTATTTCTTATT
>JAXFQM010000054.1:0-6191 GCA_034178965.1 Bacteroidales bacterium
CATGGGGACATGGACAAAGGTAAAGGAGAAACTTAGCCCACAAATAGCACAAATAGAGAAAGAGATGGCTTTTGAGTTGGGCGGACGTTCGCTCGCAGCGTTTTTCGAAGAGGTTTCCACTTATGCCGACATGTTGACGCAAAGCGCCATCACCCGATACAATGCGCTGATAGGTGGTAAGAGCGAAGGAGACAGGAAGGTTCAAGGACTGAACGAATACATCAACCTCTATAACCAAATGGTTGGGTGTAAGAATCGGCTGCCCAAGATGACCGAGCTCTACAAGATGATACTCAGCGACCGCGAGAGCGTATCGTGGCTGCCCAACAACTTCAAGACCGACAACGAGTTGACCGAGGCGGTGGAAAAGGCCTACAAAGAGATTGTTGGAACCGTGTTTATTGGCAAGGACAATCAGCCTTCGCTTAAAAAAATGCTGGCCAATTTGAAAAATTATGACTTGTCGGGCATCTTTATCAAGAACGATACCATCCTCACCGCTGTAGTGAAACAGGCCTATGGTGATTGGGCTGGAATGAGCAAAGGTTTGGCCGCAAAATACAATGACGCGTATCCTCAAGGCAAGAAGAGCGATGAGATATATGCAAAGGAACGCAAGGAGTGGATGGACAGTTTCGACAGTTTCTCTATCAAAGACATTTGCTATTACACCCAGAAAAACGACGTGGTGAATTGGTACGAAGGTCTTTGGAGCAAAGATGATACTAATGCATTTGAGAAAGTTGAGAATGCTTACCAGTCGGCTAAAGACTTGCTGAATACCGAGTATAGAGGCAACCTGAAGGAGGATGCCAAGAGTATCGAAACGCTGAAGAGGCTGCTCGACGCCCTCAAAGAGTTGCAACGCCTGGCAGAGACACTAAGGGGCTGTGGCGACGAAAGCGGCCGCGACGGACGTTTTTATGCCGAATGGGAGAGCAATATGGTCGTGCTCGAACAAGTGACCCCGCTCTACAACATGGTGCGCAACTACGTGACCCAAAAGCCCTATAGCGAAGAAAAATTCAAACTCAATTTCAACAGCCCACAACTGATGAACGGATGGGATCAGAACAAAGAGGTTGATTGTCTAGGGGTACTGCTTCGCAAGGAGGGGATGTACTACCTCGGTATCATGGACAAGAGCTGCCGAAGATCATTCTCCGGCGACCTGCCTTGCGACGGCGACTGCTACGAGAAGGTGGACTATAAATTGCTGCCCGGTGCCAATAAGATGCTACCTAAGGTGTTCTTCTCAAACAAGAATATTGATTTCTACGGACCGTCTGCAGAACTGATGAGCCACTATGAGCAAGGCACCCATAAGAAGGGTGAACAGTTCAACATAAAGCACTGCCGCGAACTGATAGATTTCTTTAAGTCTTCCATTGAGAGACATCCAGATTGGGTAAAGTTCGATTTTGAGTTTTCTAACACTAACAACTACAACGACATTTCGGATTTTTATCGAGAGGTGGAGCAACAGGGATATAACCTCACATTCCATCCAGTCTCGATGTCGTACATAGACACGTTGGTGGACGACGGCAAACTCTACCTCTTCCAAATCTACAACAAAGATTTTTCTACCTACAGCAAAGGCACGCCCAACATGCACACCCTTTATTGGAAGGCGCTCTTCAGTGAGGATAACCTAAAGGATGTAGTTTACAAACTCAACGGTGAGGCCGAGGTCTTCTTCCGCCGTAAGTCGGTGACATACGATGAGAAACATCAGCGGGAAGGCTACCACCGAGACAAACTCGAGGGTAAATTCGACTACCCGATTTATAAGGATCGCCGCTACTCGATAGACAAGTTCCAGTTCCATGTGCCGATTACGATGAATTTCAAGGCTACAGGAAGAGAAAATATCGACCAGCAAGTACGCGAGTTCGCCAAGGCTGGCGGAGTGAAACACATCATCGGAATCGACCGCGGTGAGCGTCATCTGCTCTACCTCTCGATGATTGACCTCAAAGGCAGGATTGTGAAGCAGTTCTCCCTCAACGACATTGTGAACGAATACAAGGGGCAGACCTATAGGACCAACTACCGCAAATTGCTCGACAAAAAAGAGGAGAACCGCGACACGGCACGCAGAAACTGGCAGACCATAGAGCGTATCAAAGATCTCAAAGAAGGATACTTGAGCCAGGTGGTGCATATCATCAGCCAAATGATGGTGGAGTATCAAGCCATTGTGGTGTTGGAGGACCTAAACTTTGGATTTATGCGTGGCCGCCAGAAGGTGGAGAAACAGATATATCAGAAGTTCGAGAAAATGCTGATTGACAAACTCAATTATCTTGTGAATAAAAAGAATCCTATAGACGAGATAGGAGGTGTGTTGCATGCCCTGCAACTCACATCGAAGTTCGAGTGTTTCCAAAAACTGGGCAAGCAAAGTGGCTTCCTGTTCTATGTGCCAGCTAGTCTCACCTCGAAGATTGACCCCGTGACGGGATTTGCCAACTATATCAACACCAAATACGAGAGCCGTGAAAAAGCCTGCGAACTGCTAGACAAGTTTGCCGACATTCGCTACAACGAAGCCAAGGGATATTTCGAGTTTGTGATTGACGAATACAAGAAGTTCAACCCAAAGGCAGCGGGCCGACAGCAGTGGCGGGTCTGTAGTTACGGCACTCGTATCAAAACCTTCCGCAATCTAAAGAAAAACAGCGTATGGGACAGCGAAGAAATCCACCTCACCAAGGAACTGAAGCAGCTTTTTGACGATAAAGGCATAGACTACTCCTCCAACCTGAAGGAGCAGATACTATGCAATGACGATGCCAAATTCCTGGAGCAGTTGCTCTACCTGCTGGGACTGGTACTGCAGATGCGCAATAGTGAGTCGGGCACAGAGGTAGACTACATTATCTCGCCGGTGGCCAACGATGAAGGTGAATTCTATTGTAGCAACAATGCCAATGATGCTCTGCCCAAGGATGCCGATGCCAACGGAGCTTACAATATTGCCCGCAAGGGTCTTTGGGCTGTGATGCGGATGCGACAGGCTACAGATCCGATGGAGGTGAAACTAACCATGAGCAACGAGGAATGGATGAACTTCGCCCAAGAAAAACCATATAAAAAATAACATACAGTGGGAGAAGACTATATATTGCTCTCGACACTGAACGACTACAGTTTTTGCCCGTACTCCATATACCTGCACAACATTTATATGGAAACGGACGAAGGACTATATCATGCCACACCTCAAACGCAGGGACGCTTGTCTCACAAAGTGGTGGATGGCAAAAAATCATCCACCCGCAAAGAAGATCTTATGGCAATGCCTGTCTGCTGCCATGAACTGGGCATTATGGGAAAGATAGATATCTATAAAGGAAGAGAACATCATCTGATAGAGCGCAAGTACCAAATGAAGCGGATATTTCAAGGACAGTTGTACCAGGTTTGGGGCGAATACTTCTGCATGAAGGAAATGGGATATGA
Organism: Bacteroidales bacterium; assembly: GCA_034178965.1. GTDB lineage: Bacteria > Bacteroidota > Bacteroidia > Bacteroidales > P3 > Colimorpha. The sequence goes on from JAXFQM010000054.1 coordinate 3,469, forward strand.
GGTGGATAGGGTGTCGTTTTATGAGATATCTACCAATAAGATGCTGACACAGAGGCTGCCAGGGGTGAGAGAGTGGGGTGAACTTAAATCTTTTATTGAAAAATATAAAGCATTTGATCCGTCAGAGACGATAGAAACCAGTGCCAAGAAATGCGCCCACTGTATATACAGCGCGTTGTGTGAAAAAACAGAACAGGAAAATGTTTACTAACAAGGATTTGGAATACAAGTCGATATTCGTTGTGAACTGCGAAGAACAGCGCGCACTAAGGGTGTCGAACGGAGAACTCCTGCTTGAGGAAGTACACGAAGAGGGTAAGAGGACTTTGACTAAGATGCCATTTCAAAAAATGTTGGCATTGTTTGTAATAGGACATATCACTATCACCACCCCTCTGATAGAGAAGTGTAAGAAGAATAATGTGGCGCTTTGCGTGATGAAACATAATCTTCGCCCCGTGTTTTTTGAGGGAGAGAGTGCGGAGGCGAACTTCTTGCTGCGAAAGAGGCAGTACGCATTGGATAAAGAAGATGTCAATGTGGCTAAAGCGTTGATGCGATGTAAGTTTAAGAACCAGTGTAAACTGCTGAAAAACACAAGAAAAAAAGATGCGCTCACGTTGGATGCCATTGCATGGTGCGAAGAGGCTTTGAATCGCCTTCCCTTCGAAAAGAGGTGCGAATCACTTATGGGATTGGAGGGGTGTGTAGCCAGGTCTTTCTTTGCTGCCTATTATCAAGACTTGAAATGGAAGCAGCGTCTGCCAAGGTTGAAATGTGATGCAATTAACGCCGCATTGGATATCGGGTACACATTGTTGTTTAACTTTGTGGAGGTATATGCACGAATGTTCGGTTTCGACCTTTATATGGGGGTGTACCATAGACTGTGGTTCAAACGAAAGTCGTTGGTGTGTGACTTGATTGAACCGTTTCGCTGCATAATAGATCAACAAATGCGAAAAGCATGGAACTTGGGCCAGGTTCGCGAAGAAGACTTCGACGTAACGAAGGGCGAATATCGGTTAAAGTTTGAAAAGAATGGAGATTACTGCAAGTTATTCTATACAGCTTTGGCCGACCACAAGAAAGACATCTTTGTTTTTATGCAAGGATATTATCGCCACTTTATGAGGTCATCGGAGTGGACGAAATACCCGATTTTTGAAATCTGACGATGTTGATAGTAAGTTACGATATAGAAAATGATAAGTTACGAGGTCGTTTTAGCCGACAGTTAACAAAGAGTGGTGCTATACGGTTGCAGTATTCGGTGTATGAAATCAACAATACCAAGCGACTTATCGAGAACCTTAAACTGATGGTTGAAAAGGATTTTGCCCCGAAGTTTGGGGGAGGAGACAGTGTAATTTTTTTCGATATTGGAACAGCCGAAGTAATAAAATATGGCAACTCAATACATAGAGACCAGGATATTGTCTTTTTCTAACAAGGTAACGTGTGAATGAATTTATTAAATGATATATTATGCTGTTATTGAACGCATTATTATGGTGGGCATTTAGAGGTAGGGTAAAGATGTTAAAACACGATCTGCTCTATGTGGCAGAAAATTAGTGCTTTTAAAAAAACAAATGTTTGTCAGAGTCTAGAACTCAAACAAAATTTCTACTATTGTAGATCCATCAAATCGGTCACGGTAATTGATAGTCTAGAACTCAAACAAAATTTCTACTATTGTAGATACAATCTTTGTCATAACTCTTTAACTTGTCTAGAACTCAAACAAAATTTCTACTATTGTAGATCCCAAAGACGAGTTTCAAGACTTGGTCGTCTAGAACTCAAACAAAATTTCTACTATTGTAGATACCCACCGAAGCCTACGAGGCTGTAGCAGTCTAGAACTCAAACAAAATTTCTACTATTGTAGATATCCGCAGGCGTTCATTCTCACGGACGATTGTCTAGAACTCAAACAAAATTTCTACTATTGTAGATAGAGCATTACCGCCCGTTGTTGTTTCGTCTAGAACTCAAACAAAATTTCTACTATTGTAGATATGAGGTATTGTTCATCTGTTTTATAAAGTCTAGAACTCAAACAAAATTTCTACTATTGTAGATTGTTATAGGTCCGCTAAGAGTTTCATAGTCTAGAACTCAAACAAAATTTCTACTATTGTAGATAACAGCGAGTTTTTTATCAATTACAAGGTCTAGAACTCAAACAAAATTTCTACTATTGTAGATATTAGTTAAATTCAGTTACAATATCATAGTCTAGAACTCAAACAAAATTTCTACTATTGTAGATCCGAGCAATAGATGGTCTCATCTGTTAAGTCTAGAACTCAAACAAAATTTCTACTATTGTAGATACCTCATGCTGGGGGTGATAAAGATGGTCTAGAACTCAAACAAAATTTCTACTATTGTAGATAAATGACACAGATGAACGACCGACAAAGTCTAGAACTCAAACAAAATTTCTACTATTGTAGATGCGTGTCTGCCAACGGTTCCTAACGATGTCTAGAACTCAAACAAAATTTCTACTATTGTAGATTCCGTTGCTGCCGTCGTCCGTCACTTGGTCTAGAACTCAAACAAAATTTCTACTTGTCTTGTACTGAAAAAGTTGACTCTACAAACCAGAGTTAACATGTTTAAGTATCACACAAAGAAGATGGAGATGTACTACAATCAGGTGATCGAAATGTACCTTGCCGGATGCTCCACTCGAACAATTTTTCAAAAAA
>JAXFQM010000100.1:0-7463 GCA_034178965.1 Bacteroidales bacterium
ATACAAGAAACTCTACAAGAAAAACATGACCGTGATGGCCATCCATGCTGGCTTGGAATGTGGCTTGTTGGGCGGCGTATACCCCAATTGGGACATGGTTTCGTTTGGCCCCACAATCCTCAGCCCCCACAGCCCCGTGGAGCGCGTGAACATTGAGAGTTGTGAGAAATTCTACGACCTCCTCTTGGCCGTGCTACAAGACATCCCCAAAGCACAATAATTTAGGTGTTTCTATCCATCATCATACCTTTCCGCCGCGGCGTTTTGCCACGGCAACACAACAACAATGCAGACGTCTTATTAAAAAGATGTCTGCATTCGTTGTCTTTTTCGTCAGGCGACGAAATGGAAGTGATTGTGGAAGAAGACGTCTTTGGCCTCGGTGCCAGCGCCATGCGCAACCGAGGCTTGGCAAAGGCAAAAGGAGAATATGTGTGGTTTGTGGACGCCGACGACGAAGTAGCCCCACATGCCGTGAAAACGTTGGTGGCGGCGTGCACCGACATACGCGGCAACGACCTGGTAAAAATGGGTTCCATGGCATCGCGGCAACAAGACTTTAACTACAACGCCACGGCAAAACCCTCTAACGCAGCATCATTGCTCGTACCCAAGTCCTCCTGCCTGGACCACACTACCTATCTGTTCCAGCGCAAGTTTCTGCTGAAGGAAAATCTCAAATATCCCGAGGAGATGCTGCTGTTGGAAGACTCCTTGTTTGTGCTTCAAGCATTGGAGAAAGCGACACACATCACGGCCTTTCCGGACCTGCGCCTCTACCTCTTCCATCGTCATCGCGGCCACCGTTGGGGCAAGGAGGATAGCCACCGCAACATGTCTGACATACTCCGCTTTTTCGCCGCCTTGCGAGAATATGCCGAAAAAGCTCCGCCTCTTTCTCCCGCCAAGGCCCTATACAACAGATATCTATACGTGTATTTGCGCGTGCTGGCTGTAAAGTGCTGTCCTTGGGATGTCGTGGCGCGCTTTCGCCGCGAAACTGCCATTGCGGGCTCTTTCTACTTCAATGGCCCTGCCGACGCCAAGGCACGCCTGCTGATGAACGAAGGCTGGCACCATGCGTTTTTGCGCGCCTGCCATGCCTTGAGGGTATTAGATGGCAAAACAGAATTTGCAAGAAAGTATGGATGCGTGTGAAACCTTACTACGCGCCACCGTCTTTCGGCTGCCGCTGCCCGACGATTTTATTCTCTCCCCCGAAACATGGCGCGCCACAGCGTCCAGGGCCATGGAACAGGGCGTGGGAGCCTTGCTCTACGACGCCATTCCTTGCCTGCCCCGATGCAACCACCCTCCCCGCGAAACGCTCTTCGCTTTGGCCGCCGCAGCCAACAGAGCCGAAAGGGGCTATTGGCAAAAGCAACGCGCCTATGAAACCTTTTCACTACTTGTGGGCAAGGAATATCCCATGCTGAAAGGGCTTTCGCTGGCAGCCCTTTACCCCACCCCACAGCACCGTGTTTTCGGGGACATTGACCTTTTTACCGGTGAGGAAACCGAGACGCTAACACAATTGCTGGAAAGCCACGGAATAGCGTGCGATAAAAAAAATCCGCGACACACAACCTTCGTATACCAGGGGGTGCTATTCGAAGCACACCGCTGGCTGGACTATTGGAACCCCCGCAAAGACCCGCGCCAAGCCGCATCCTTTCCCTTTGCCTGCGAGCGGAGGAGCTTCCAGGCGCTTTTCCTATCCGAAGGGTTAAATTATGACGCTTTGTTCTTCGACAAAGCCATCACACTGCGCAACATGTTGGACTGGGCGCTGCTCACCCGGCAGCCCGACTTTGACCGTGAGGAGTTTAATCGAATGAAGAAAAACACTGAAGTGGAGCGCTTTGCCGACGCATTTGACAGCCATTGCAACACTGTTTTGAGGCTAACGCCGCCATCGCCGATGCCCACTGTGGCTTGTGGCAACTTTTCTGCTATGTTTTGCCGCCAGCGAAAGAGACGGAGTTCGCCGTTGCTACGCGTGCTGTTGCGCAGTGGGAAATACGTGCGCTATGGTAGATGTTACAAACATCTGTATGGGGAAAACATGTTCCGCCACTTCTATTGGGAAAACCTAAAAGCCGCCACAAGAAGCCTGGCACGCTTTTTGCACTCATAATGATATTATGACGAAACTGGATTTTAAACCGATAACCATAGCCGACCGAGACACGCTGCGCGCCTACACTTACGCTGCAGGGCAACGCAATTGTAACTTTTCCTTTGCCAACCTGGCTGCATGGCAGCCCACTTTCAAGACGCAATTCGCCACCACGTCCGACGCATTGGCGCTACGATATTATTTCTCCGACGAAATGGCATATATGCTGGTGGTGAAGAACCCAAGCGACAACGCCATAGTAAACGTCATCTGCCTGCTTTTAGAAGACGCAGCCTCGCTTGGCAAGCCGCTAAACATATTGGGCTGCGAGGACAACATGGCAGAAATCATCAAGCGACATTTTGGCAGTCAAGTGACCATCCAACCCTTACGCGACAGTTACGACTACATATACCGGCGCGAGTCGCTGGCTTCGCTGTCGGGGCGCGCCTTGCAGCCCAAGCGCAACCACACAAATCAGTTCCGTCGCCGGTATCCTAACTACGAATACCGCACACTGACAAAGGACCTATTCCCCCAATGCCTAAAACTGGCAGAGGTGTGGCGCAACAAGGGCTACCATGAAAACCCGCCCGAATACGAGCACGACAGCATTGCCGCCGAGAAACGGGTGATGGAATTCACCTTTGACCATTGGGAGGAACTGGGCACACTGGGCGGCGCCCTTTTCGTGGACGGCACAATGGTGGCCTTCACCTACGGAGGCCCCATCACCCCCACCACCTTCGACGTGTGTGTGGAGAAAGCGGATACGGACTATGAAGGTGCCTTCACCGTCATCAACCAAGAATTTTGCCGTCATCTGCCCTCGCAATACATCTTTGTAAACCGCGAGGAGGACATGGGGCTGGAGGGGTTGCGCAAGGCGAAAACCAGCTATCATCCCGAAGAACTGCTAAGTTACAACAGTCTCTCGTTCATGAAAGGGGCGGAATACTACTACCTCGTTGCCGGCAACGAGAAACGCGACAAGAGAGAGACTTGCGAATGGATGTGCCGACAATACGGTTTCGAATGGGACACCACGTGGGACTGGCTAACCAACCTCCACATCAACTGGCCGCTGACGGTAAAAGCCTTGGACCAGGACGAGAATACAATAGGGCTGCTCACCATGAGCGATTATAGCATAGAGGAAGAAACGCCGCAAATCATGCAGGACAAGCCCTCCCTATTGGAGCGGTTGAACCTTTTCAGCCACACCGCGGTATTCTCATTCATCGTGGCTCCTGACCGCAAAGGCTCGCGCCTGAATTACGATATGTTGCAATGCATCATGCCGCGCCTAAAGCAATATGACTACATCTTCGTTCCGGTGTTGCACCACCTGAAGACACACGAATACTGGAAGCGCTGGGGTGCCGTGCTGTTTTATGAGGATGCCGACAGCAAATACTATCTCATCGCCAACAACCCCGCTGTGACGGACGCCCTCAAGGAGCAGTCCAAGCCTTGACAAGAGGGGCGCTTTTGGCTTGGGGCTGGTAGAAAACCACACGAAAAAGCATTGTATAGCGGACTAAAGTACCGACAAACAAACCGCAAGAAGCCAAAGCTAACCCAACAAGGCCAAAATGCACCTTTATTGTATTTAACCACTTTTATTAACGGCAAGACGCCACCCGCCTGGGCCAATATGGCACCGTGGCAGCACCTTGTCAGCACCAGCATAGCACCAGCATAGCATCAGCATAGCACCAGCATAGCATAAAACATGCCCTATTGGTGGTATATGGATGGAAACAAGAAGCCATTACGCAGCCTAATATTCTATCAAACCATACTGTAAACTAACAAATTAAAACCAATATTAAGCATTCATCCAACACCAATTAGAAATGGTTGCAGCCCACAAAAACAGAGAAGTAGCTTCCCTATATGAAATATAACAATATCATTACGATATAGTTGCAAAACAATTCGTTCCGCATACATCTATCGGCACGACGCCACAACGCACAGGCTTGTGCCACACCTGAAACCAAAACAACCAAAGAGAACCCTACTTGCCCATTTGGCGACATTCACCCACAAACCATATGAAGATTTTGTTCAATCCCGACCACAAACGTTCCAAAGGCAATTCAAAAGGCACCTATAAGGCACACTACGGCAATGTAGAAATAGAGAAAAACTGTCCCGTCAAGACCGCCGCATCCTACAACTCAGAAGCCACGCTGCTGAACGAAGCCACGTTTGCCATAGTCAACGCTGTCTTGCGCAACCATCGCGGTTTCCTCAACCTGTTGTTCGACAAAGCCCGCTCCGGCAGCACGGCAGTAGCCTTTTATAGAGAAAATAAGCAGGCGTTGCGCCAAATATTCGCGCCGCTCGCTAAACGCCTGGCGAACGGCGAAAGGGTGGACGACGAAGAGGCGGAGCAAGCCTTGAGGGACTATGCCGCTACACATCCCAACGCCATTGTACTTGGCAAACTGACGGGCTATCGCACCCTCTACCTCTGTGGCGCATGGCCCAAGCAAGTGAGGATGTACAGTCTCGCCTCAAAAGGCAGGAACCTACAATATTTGACCATTGTTGACCCCTCGGCATCAAACAGTTTCGCGCCGCAGGAACGCATGCAAACAACGGACAACACCGAAGAACAAACGCGATAAAGCGGCATAGGAAACTGCGCAGACTTTCGTACGGCGCACAAGAGTACATGCCCAAAACAAAACGCAAAAGAATGGCACTAATAAAGGAAGTTAAGGGGCTGAAGCCCCAATATGACGCGAGCTGCTACCTCAGCGATAACGCCACGCTGGTTGGCAACGTAACGCTGGGACGAGAATGCTCGGTATGGTTCAACGCTGTCATACGCGGCGACGTGTCTCCTGTGAAGATAGGCAACGGCGTGAACGTGCAGGACGGTGCCTGCATACACGTGAGCAGGGACGCTCCCACCTTGATTGAGGACGGCGTTTCCATTGGCCACAACGCAACCGTGCATGGCTGCGTCCTGCACGCGGGAGCCCTCGTTGGGATGGGGGCGGTGGTGATGGACCACGCCGAGATTGGAAGCGGGGCCATAGTTGCCGCTGGTGCCGTGGTGCTACAGGGTACGAAGGTGGGCGACGGAGAAATATGGGCTGGCGTGCCAGCCAAGAATGTAGGCCTCGCCAAGCCTGGTATGGCCGAAGACTATGCCAAGCGGTACGTGGGCTACATAAGCTGGTACAAGGATAAGGCATAGGGCACGCGAAGCGTCACAAGTATGTTTATTTGGGAACAAGGCCTTACGATAGCAGAATGAAAACACCTTGCAAACAACTTGAAACGCCTGTAATGAACACTTTGCATCGTCCAAAATTGGACGCTTGAATGGGTGCAAGAGAAATCTTATTTACTATATATCAATGTCTTGATAAACAACTTGCAATTTTTTTTCGCCATTAAGAAAAATCGTCGTACCTTTGCAGCGTCGTTCGGGTGTCAATAATTCTCCCTGCGGCCAAAGAGGCGTGTTGCTAAGGCTTTATCTGTGAAAAAGACAGCACATCGTTGTGTGGGCTTGGCACACAGTCCCACGTTTCTTTGCGGACGCACAACACAACATCCGCCAAATGGGGACTGAATGGCAAAAAAGCGGCTCGGTGTAAAAGGCACCGAGGATAAACAAATAACACCATGAAAAACATGATGACCAAATTGGGCGTACTGGCTTTGGCAAGCATGTTTGTGCTTTCCATAGCCACCAGTAGTTGTGACCCCGAGGGCAAGCCCGACAACAACGAATTTGACATCACACTCGCCAACGGCACTTGGCAGTGCGACACTGCATCCATGAATGGGGAATTGATTTACGGTGTGAATCTACGCCTGACGCTGAACTCCAATCTCACGGGAGAGATGGTAAACAACGGCTACCTGCCATTCTATGGCACCTCGTTCACCTACGCCATCAGCGGCAACACCATCACTATCACCCCTCCAAACGATCCGACCCACACTTTCACCATCGAGAAGCTAACCGCAAACACCTTGCAGTTCTCTGGCTCGTTGGACAACGACATCCCTGCCGCCACGTTCTATTTCCACAAGGCCACGAGCAACCCTATTGATGAGCAGTTGCTCATAGGCCACTGGGCAAGCACACGCATGCTCTACGACGGGGAGGAGGCCAACGAGTCCGTGCTCCTCGATTTCTATGAAGACCACACTGGCCTGGGCACCTTCGACGGCGTGACAGAAAACAACGATTTCACATGGAGCATGAATGGCGACAGACTCACCATCATCCCCCGTGGAGACACCAATGTAGTCACCGTGCATGAACTTTCCACCACCACCCTTCATTTCAGCGGGATGGTTGAACTGGACCATAATGAGATGCGAATGGAAGGCTGGTTCGCAAGAATGATGACGGATTAATCTGAACACGGCATGCCGTGGCAAAGCGCTACAACATGCCGCAAAGTCTCGTTCCGCCTTGCCGTGCACACCGCAGCAAGGCGGAACGTTTGCTTCCCCGTCGTGCTTTTCCTGCTAACAAAAAAAATTTCGCAAGCAACACCGACCTTTTTCATACATCTTTGCAAAATAGTATTGCTTTTTGATGTTGAACCCACAAACTATAGGCTAACGGACGAAGGATGGCGGATGAAGCCTTGCCGCTGAGAAACAAAGCGCACCGCCCTAACTTTTTTCTCGCAATCCGTTTTTTTTTCGTATCTTTGCAATTTGAATGAATGGCATTTTTTGAAAAAAAACATAAACTATAATATATGTTTGAGAACATTAGCAGCAAGATTGAGAAAGCACTGCATACACTAAGTGGCAAAGGTAGCATCAACGAAGTGAACATAGCGGACACCATGAAAGAAATCCGCAAGGCGCTTTTGGATGCCGACGTGAGTTACCCCATAGCCAAGGACTTCACAAACAAGGTGAGGGAAGAAGCCATGGGACGCAATGTGATACAAAGCATTGAGCCGGGGCAGTTGATGGTGAAAATCGTATATGAGGAGTTGACCAAACTGATGGGGGGTTCCACGGCGGAGATGGACCTCAACGGAAACCCTGTTATCGTGTTGATAGCCGGCCTACAAGGTTCAGGAAAAACCACCTTCAGCGCCAAGTTGGCCCATTATCTGCGCGCCAAAAAGAACAAGAGCGTGATGCTGGTGGCTGGCGACGTATATCGTCCCGCCGCTATCCAGCAACTGCAGACGCTGGGCGGACAGGTGATGGTACCCGTCTTCACCGAAACCGACGTGATGGACCCTGTGAAAATAGCCAAGGATGCCGTGGCGGAAGCCAAACTGAAAGGTGCAAACGTGGTGATAGTGGACACCGCCGGACGACTGGCCGTGGATGAGGA
>JAXFQM010000105.1:0-11453 GCA_034178965.1 Bacteroidales bacterium
ATGTATACCAGCGTGTCGCCGGCCTTCACCTTCTGCCCCTCCTCCACATATATGTCCACGATGCGGCCCGGCACCTTGCCGCTGACGCGGTATTCGGCCGCGAACACCTCGCCGGAAAGCGTTTCGGGCTCGGGACGCAGCGACACGATGCCTATCAGCCCCACCACCACGATGACGCCCACCACCACGGTTAGGCCTATCCACACGCTGCGCCTGCCTTGGCGCTGCAGTTCTTCCATGTTTTCGGTTTTCATAGTTTTTTTCTGTATGCTTTGTTCTTAAACTCTGTATGCTTTGCTTTTAACTAAAAAATCATCGGGGACGGCCATGCCTTGCCTTGCTTTTCTCCGTTCCAACAACGGCGGGGGGCCGCCTTGAGGAGGGGGGCATTACAGCACGGACCTTTTCCTTCCCATGGCGCGGTCGAGGTAGAGGCGCCCCATGCGCATCTCAATGTCTGCGTCCAATATCTCCCCCTTGGCTTGTAGCCAGGCGGTCTGCGCCGCCATCAGCTCGGTGCTGCTGACCACGCCCGCCTCGAAGCTCTGAGTGGCCAGCGCCAAGTTTTCCTCCGCGTTCAGCAGGTTCGTCTGCGCCTGCACGTACTTGCGGTTCGCCACCTCCAGATCGGAGCGCAACTTGTTCACCTGCAACTGCACCTTCTCCTCCATCTCCTCCCTTTGCAGATGCACTGCGGCGGCCTGGTGCTTGGCGGCTCTGTAGCCGTAGAAGGCGCCAGGGTGCGCCAGCGGTATGTTCACCGCCACGCCAACCGCCAGGGTTCCGCCGAACTTGTCTTGGTAGCCATTGAAGAAGTTGGGCTTCGAAGTGAGGTAGCTGCCCGTGACCACCACGTTGGGCAGCAGGGCGCTGCGCGCCAGCATCACGCTGGCTTGCGCCAGGGTGTCGGCGCAAGCCAGCATGCGCAATTCATCGCGGTTGCGTACCACCTCGCCCATGTCTACGTTCTCCGGCGCGGGGCACTGCACCAGCGCGGTCTCCTCCACCACCTCGTAGTCGCCGTACATGTCCACGCCGATGGACTGGAACAGCAGCATCTTGGCCAGCTCGTATCCGCCAGTGGCCTTGGTGAGTGCCATCTGCGCCTCGTTCAACTTCACGCGCACCTTGGTGGCATCTGCCTGGGTGGCCACGTCGGCCGCCACCATAAGTTGCACGTTGCTGTCCAAATGCTCAAGCAGGCGGCAATATTGTTGCGCCAGGTCTTTCTTGTGCTTCACGCTGACAACCTGCCAGTAGGCCTTATCGACCTCCGCCAGTTTGTCTTGCTGCGACTTGGTATAGTTCAGTTCGGCCATGCCGTAGGCCATGCGGGCAGCTTTATTCATAGCGCGCAACTTGCCGCCGAGGTAGACGGGCTGCGTCACAGTGAGGGCACCTCCGCAAAGGTGCTGGAAGTCCATGTCGAGGGCGTCCACTATGCTCTGTCCCTGCGCGTTGAGGGTGCCCACCAAGCCACTGCCCAAGGGAGACAGCAGGCTGGCCCATTGCGCGGCGCTGACGCCGGGAAAGAGGGAGCCTAAAAGGGCACCTAAGGAACTGTTGCCGATCATTTGGTTCATGGCCTCGTTGCCCAGGTTGCCCAGGCTGCGCTGCTGCTCGTCGCTCAGCAACTGGAGGTTGTTGTGCTGCCAATGGTAGGCACCGTTCACGCTGGCGCGGGGGAAGAACTCGGCCACGCTCATGCGCTCCATGTCCTTGGCAGCAAGCATGGTCTCTTCACTGCTTTTCAACGCCTTGTTGCCTTGCAGCGCCAATCGGTGGCAGTCGTCGAGGGTGAGATACCGCGCCGCGGTAGTCCCCTCTTGGGCGGCTGCGGGCAAAAAAGCCGCCAGCAACAACGCCACAATCGTTCTTTTCATTCTGTCTTTCAGTTTCATATAGCGAATGGACTTTCTGTTTTTTCAATTTGCAAAATTACTAACTTTTAGCGACATAACACCAAGGAAAGTATCCCCAAAAGGGGAAAAAACGCCCCGAAACGCTATTTTCGCCTCCGAACGACACTTGCAGCCGCGAAGAAGAAACAGGGCAGGTAAGCCGCTCTTCCCCAAAGCGTAGGCTGCCGAGGGGGCGGGCAGAGGAGTACGCACTTTTTTTGCCCCACGGCACAATATCGCCGCTTTTTTCACGTTATATACTAAAGAATTTATGAACGGCCAACGAAACGGCCAACGCAAAACAATGCTTTGTATAAACAATTGATACATCATGTATAGAACACACACTTGTGGCGAACTGACCCTCAAAAACGCGGGCCAGCGGACAACCTTGGCGGGCTGGGTGCAACGCAGCCGCGACCTGGGCGGGATGACCTTCGTGGACCTGCGCGACCGCTATGGCGTTACGCAACTGGCCTTCAACATGGAAACGAACGCCGAACTGTGCGAAAAGGCGCGCAGGTTGGGACGCGAATACGTGGTGCAGGCGACTGGAACGGTGATAGAACGCAGCAGCAAGAATCCCAAAATGCACACCGGAGAAATAGAAATAGAGGTGAGCGAACTGAACGTGCTGAACGAAAGCAAGACGCCCCCCTTCACCATAGAGGACGAAAGCGACGGCGGCGACGACCTGCGCATGAAATACCGCTACCTGGACCTGCGAAGAACCCCCGTGCGAGACAACCTCGTGATGCGGCACCAAATGGCGCAATTGATACGCAACTATCTGAGCAACATGGGATTTTTGGAGATAGAGACCCCATTCCTCATCAAAAGTACCCCCGAGGGGGCGCGCGACTTCGTGGTGCCCTCCAGGATGAACCCCGGCGAATTCTACGCCCTGCCGCAAAGCCCCCAGCAATACAAACAACTGCTGATGGTGGCGGGGTTCGACAGATACATGCAGATTGTGCGCTGTTTCCGCGACGAGGACCTGCGAGCCGATAGGCAGCCCGAATTTACGCAGATAGACTGCGAAATGAGTTTCGTGCACCAGGAAGACGTACTGCAAACCTTCGAGGGATTGGCAAAACACCTCATACGCGAAATGAAAGGCGTCAACTTCGAAAAACCCTTCCCCCGCATGACGTGGCACGACGCAATGCGCCTATACGGCAGCGACAAGCCCGACCTGCGTTTCGGCATGCAGTTCGTGGAACTGAACGAGATGGCCAAGGGACACGGCTTCGAACCGTTCGAACACGCCGAATTGGTGGTGGGCATCTGCGCACAAGGCTGCGCCAGTTATAGCCGCAAACAATTGGACGCACTGACGGACTTCGTGAAGAGGCCCCAAGTGGGGGCGGACGGACTGGTATACGTGAAGTACAACAGCGACGGCACTTTCAAGAGCAGCGTGGACAAACACTTCGACTACGAGGCATTGAAAACGCTGGCGGAACAATTCGGCGCACGGCCGGGAGACCTGATGCTCATTCTCTGCGGCACCACCGCCAAGACGCGCTCCAGCCTCGCTAGCCTGCGACTGCACATGGGCAACCTGCTGGGACTGCGAGACCCGCAAAAAATATGCCCCCTATGGGTGACGGACTTCCCCCTGCTGGAATGGGACGAAGACACGCAACGATACTACGCCATGCACCACCCCTTCACTGCCCCCAAGCCCGAGGACGAGGCGCTGCTGGACGACCCACAACGCTGGGGAGATATCCGAGCCAACGCATACGACATCGTGATGAACGGCACCGAAGTGGGGGGAGGAAGCATACGCATTCACGACAGGAACCTGCAAAACAAGATGTTCCGAGCCCTGGGATTTTCGGACGAGCAGGCTATCCAGCAATTCGGTTTCCTTATGGACGCCTTCTCCTACGGTGCCCCACCGCACGCCGGGCTGGCTTTCGGTTTCGATAGGCTCTGCTCCATATTCGCCGGCGCCGACAGCATACGCGACTTCATCGCCTTCCCAAAGAACAACGCCGGACGCGACACCATGAGCGCCAGCCCAAGCCCCATTTCGCAAGAACAACTGGACGAACTGAACATACAAGTGAAAGCTTAAAACGGCAACGCAATGGCCGACAACTATTTGGAAAAGAGATACGACGAGGTGTTCGGTAACGCGCACACGAAAACGAAGAAAGTAGGCCCCACGCTGGACGAACTGATGACAAGGAACCGCAGCTGCAGGGGATACAACAAAAACTTCGTGGTGACGGAGCAAATGTTGCGCAAATTGGTGGAAGCCACCACCAAGGCCCCCTCGGCAAGAAACCAGCAGGCGCTTCGATACAGGCTCGTGACACGGGGCGCCGAGGCCAACGCCGTGCTGGCACTCTGCAAGATGGGAGGCGCGCTGCCACAACTGAACCTGCCGCTCAAAGGCACCGAACCGGAAGCCTTCATCGTGGTCTGCGGCGCGGTGGAACCCAGTCCTATGCTTTACATTGACCTGGGAATAGCGGCGTTGAGCATGCTGCTAAAGGCAACGGAAACGGGATTGAACGGGTTAATTATTGAAGCCTTCGACCACGCCGCGGTGAAGATGGCACTGAACCTGCCGCTGGAACCCCTCATGGTGATAGCCATAGGCAAAAGCGCCGAAAAACACAAACTGGTGCCCGCGAAACAAGGTGACGACCTAAAATACTACCGCGACGAGGAGGGTACGCACTGCGTGCCCAAACTGAAAGCGGACGACCTTATTTTGAAATAGAATCAAAAACGACGACCCCACTGGCTATGGATACGGAACGGAAGAAAGAGGCGGAAGACAACGCCATCATCAGCCTGAAAGATGTGGCGATAAGCCACGACGAAGGCTCGCTGCTGACGCATGTGAACATGGAAATGAAGGAGGGCGATTTCGCCTACCTCATCGGAAAAAGCGGCACTGGAAAAACCAGCCTGCTGCGCGCGCTGTATGCCGACAAAAAGATAGATGGAGGCGAGGCGCAGGTGTGCGGATACGACCTACGCCGCCTCAAGCGCCGAGACGTCCCACTGCTCAGGCGCAAGATTGGCATCGCCTTCCAGGACTTCAGGCTGCTGATGGACCGCAACGTGTACGAAAACCTGCGCTTCGTGCTGCGCGCCACGGGATGGAGAGACAAAAAGGAAATGGACGAGCGCATAAAGCAGGCCCTTGAATGGGTCGGCATGGCCAACAAGGCCGACGCCATGCCACACCGCCTGAGCGAGGGCGAACAGCAACGCGTGGGCATAGCAAGGGCTCTCATCAACAACCCCACCCTGCTGCTGGCCGACGAGCCCACGGGCAACCTCGACCCTATCACCAGCCAAGAAATACTATCCATTCTCATGGAAATAAACCGCGAAAGGGGTGTAACGATGCTCATCTCCACACACGACTTCATGACGGTGGAGAAATTCCCCGCGCACGTGCTGTGCTGCGAGAACGGTACGTTGGTGGGCAACAACTGACCCCCGCCTTGGCGCGCCGCCACGCGCGACGAGGCGGGTCACCATATTTCTTTTTTGCCCGCCAAAAAGACATTATGCCACCGTGAACACAATAATAACATAATAACACCATAAAACATTATAACATAATATCATACCACCGTAAACATAATAATAACATAATATTATTTGTTAACACAACGATGAACAAGAAAATTTTGACGATAACCCTGCTGGCCCTGACGCTGCCTGGGCTTGCCTTGGCGCAAGGCGGCGCCAAGAGCCGCGAGCGCAAGGAGACCAGCCCATTCCTCGAAGGCAGACACAAGGTGCGCCGAACGGACTACGACAGCATTTGGAAATTCACCACCTTCGGCACCAAAGAAAAATACTACTGCAACTTCGACTACACGCAGTTCGCCTCCCTCGCGGAGCAACGCTCCCCTAACTACGGCAACTTTGAACCAGTGATGAACTTCCTGAACCGCAGCACGCGCACACCCATGCGCATCTGTGCCATCTACGCCGTCAACCCGAACATCGGCGACGCGGCGAAGAAAAACAGCCTGAAGGAACTGGCGAAAGAAGAGGCCCTGCAAAGCCTGCAAGCCCTGCAAAAAAGCATGAAGGACAGGCAAATGAAAAACAAACTACAACTCTTCACCGCTGAAGTGGACTATCGCTATTGGCAGGGAGCAGACTACTTTGCCAACGAGCAGCCAACAGACCCCCTCGTGAAGGTGGGACTTATCCTCTTCTTCGGAACGAAAAAGATAGACCTCTTCCCTAATGCGGCCGACACGGCGCGCACCTTCAACAACGTCAAGTTCTTCCCCAACGATGCCACTGTGGTGGAAAGTTACGAGAGCCTCATGGACGAATTAGCTGCCTACCTCAAGGGCAACGACCGATACGAGGTGCTGTTGACGGGATACACCGACAACCAAGGCACCGCAGCCTACTGCGAAGGGCTCAGCCGACAGCGCGCCACCGAGGTGAAGAAGAAACTGATTCTGCGCGGCATCCCCGAACACCGCATAGAGGTGGAGGCCAAGGGCAGCGCGAACCCCATCGGCGACAACGACACCTACGAGGGGAGAATCGCCAACAACAGGGTGACCATCCAAATACAATAGCACACCCTTGCCAACAAAGGCAGGAGCACAAGCCCCTTTGCCCGCAATGGCAAAAGACAAGATGACGCGGCAGTGAGCAACAAGGAGACATACAAGGCCTTGTGCGAGGCAGCGGGCGACGACATCCCGCTGTTTCTGCAATATTGGTGGCTGGACGCCGCCTGCGGAGACAAAACCTGGGATGTGCTGCTAACCCGGAAAGGGGATGCTGTGACCGCCGCCATGCCCTGCCTGCTACGCAAAAAACTGGGCATGCGCTATGTGCTACAGCCGCAACTGACGCCCTACTGCGGACCCGTCTTCTTCTACCCACAGGGAATGAGGGCAGAACGAAAGGCACGCTTCGAGCACGCCGCCGCAAAGGCGCTGGCGGACCAACTGAAGGAGATGAGACTGGACTACTTTCAGCAAAACTTCGCCCCCTCGGTGACGGACTGGCTGCCTTTCTTTTGGGCCGGCTATCGGCAAACCACGCGTTACACCTACGTCATCCCCGACATCGGCGACCCCGACAAGGCCTTCGCCGCTTTCGACCCCGACATGAGGCAAAAGAAGATACTACGGCTGCTCCCGAGGGTGAGCCTCACAGAAGGCACCACGCCCGAGCAACTGGCCGCCTGGCACGAACACTATTGGCGCTCCAAGGGGCAGAGGGACGTGCTGCCACAAAGGCTTATGGCTCGAGTGGCCCACGCCGCCATCGCACGCGGCAATGGCGCCATTCTCACCCTTTCCGACGACGACGGGACGCCGCTCGTGAGCCGTTTCGTGGCCTATGATAGCCGCTGCGCACACAGCATGTTCTCGGCGCAAAACCCCAACCGACGCGTGCCCAACGCCGCCGACGCGCTGGTATGGCTCACGCTACTGCGGATGAGCGGCCTCACGCGCGCCTACGACTTCGAGGGAGGCATGCAGCAGAGCATCGAGCACTACTACCGCTCGTTCGGAGCCACACAAGTGCCCTACCACGCGCTGGAGAAATGCAACAACCCGCTCTTCCGCCTGGCGCTCAAACTGAAAGGGCGACAAAGACCCGCTCCACGCGGCGAGACGCCGTGACCCCCGCCCGACGGCAAATCGGAGCCTACGGCGGAGATGCCCAAACAGCCCCGTGAAACCATAATACTTCCCCAAAAACACTCCCCTGACAGCACGCATACGACAACATGCAAAACCTTTCCCTACTTGAGAAAATACGCCACACACGCTTTGAGGCAGTGCCGCTGAGCGACTACAACCGGAACTACATCCTGCGCCTTCTGCCCGATATAGACTACTATTTCGCCATTTGGGAATGCTGCGTGGACGAGATGCTGCTCATGGCGCGGGGCGAGACGGGGCAACTGACGGTGGTCGACTACGGCGGCGGACACGGGTTTGTGAGCATGATACTGAAGGAGAGGGGCGTGGGACGCGTGCTATATGTGGACCACAACCCGCAGAGCGTGCAGGCCGCAAAGACACTGGCCCAACTCTTCGGGCTGGGCCCCGATGCAGCCATTGAGGGCGAGATTAGGCAACTGAGGGAATGGTGCGAAAGCCACGGCGTTGCGCCCGATGCACTGATGGGCATGGACGTTATCGAGCACATCTACTGCCTGGACGACTTCTTCTGCGAACTGCACGCCTTGAACCCCGCTATGCCTATGCTCTTCACCACGGGAAGCAACCCCTACAACTACCGTGCCACCCTACGCCTGAGGCGCATCATGAAGAGCGACGAGGAACTCTTTCGTCAACGGCGACGGGACTACATAGCGGCGCACTTTGCCGACCTCGATGCGCACGAACTGGACTATTGGGCGGAACACACGCGTGGGCTGACTTTCGACGACGTGAGGCGCGCCGTGGAGTGCCAGTCGCCCAACCTGCTGCGCGACCCCTTCAACACCTGCGACCCCGAGACAGGCAGCTGGACCGAACGCATCCTCTCGCTGGAGGAATACCGCGGCATACTGCAACCCTACGGCGACGAGGTGACGCTGGAAAACGGCTTCTACAACGAACACAGCCATCGCTTCGGCAAAAGGTGGAGACGCCTCTTCAACAGGCTGCTGCGCTGGCCCAGTTTCACGGCGCTGGCCCCGTTCGTGATACTGAAGGTGACGGCAACGCAAGACCCCCAAAACGCAAGAACATGAACATAACACTGGTGGTGGTGGGAAAGACAGACGTGAAGTTCGTGCAAGAGGGCTGCGAGATATACCTCTCGCGACTGAAGCACTACACACACTTCGCCATGGAGGTGGTGCCCGCGGCAAAGGGAGCCGTCACCCCCAGCGAGGCCAAGGAACGGGAAGGGCGCCTTCTGCTGAAGAAGATGGAGCAGGCCGACTGCGCGGTACTGCTGGACGAGCACGGCACGCAACGCACCTCCACGCAATTCGCGCAGCACCTGCAACGCAAAATGAACGCAGGTACCCGCCAACTTACCTTCGTTATAGGCGGCGCCTTCGGCGTCTCCGACGAGGTGAAACGGGCAGCAACGGAGACGATGAGCCTATCGGACATGACGTTCAACCACCAAATGGCCAGGGTGTTCTTCCTCGAACAGCTCTACAGGGCGTTCACCATACTACGAAACGAAAAATACCACAACGAATAGAGGGACGGGGAAAGATGTTTTGCACATGTCGGAAAAAAAACGTACCTTTGCAAAATGAACCCCACCAAGTACCATATTGCATAAACCGCTAAAACATAAATGACTATGAAAGTAAAAGAATTAGCCGAAGCCTTGAACCTCACCGTGCTGAGCGGCAAAGAGGGGCTGGAACGCGAGATAGAAGGATGCTACGTGAGCGACCTGCTGAGCGACGTGATGGGCAACGCCAACCAAAGCGACGTTTGGGTGACGCTGCAAACCCACAAGAACGTCGTGGCCATCGCCTCGCTGAAAGAACTGGCCTGCGTGATACTGGTGAAAGGGCAATCCGCCACTGAAGACACCCTCGAGCAAAGCAACGAAGAGCAAATTCCCTTCCTCTCCACCCCCATGGGCACCTTCGAAACGGCCGGCAAAATCTATAACCTGCTGAACGCAAAATAAAACCGCCCCCGCACCATCATGCCCTCCTTCCGCGCAGACCTGCACGTGCATACTGTCCTTTCGCCCTGCGGCGACCTGGAGATGAGCCCCACGGGCATCCTACAGAGGGCTGCCGCCGTGGGGCTGGACATGATTGCCATCACCGACCACAACACCACACGGCAGGTGAAAGTGTGCCAAAAGATAGGGCGCGACATGGGTCTCTTCGTGCTGGGCGGCGTGGAAATAACCACTCAAGAGGAGACGCACGCGCTGGCCTTCTTCGAAAACGACGACCAGCTGGACCAAATGCAGGAATTCCTCGACAAGCACCTGCCCAAGATACCCAACGATGAGGACCGCTTCGGATACCAACTCATCGTGGACGAGAATGAAGACATTGTGGGCGAGGAACCTTACCTGCTGCTCAACGCCATCGACGTGGACCTGGACGGCATCTACGAGGAGGTGCACCGCATTGGAGGTCTCTTCGTCCCGGCACACGTCAACAAGGCCAGCACCAGCCTCACCAGCCAGCTGGGTTTCATACCACCCGACCTGCGCGCCGACGCGCTGGAAATAAACAAGTTCGTCACACGCGAAGAAATGCTCAAGAAATTCGCCTACCTCAAAAAATTCACTTTCATCACCGACAGCGACGCGCACTTCATCCACCACCTCGGCGAAGCCTACACCCTGCTCACCATGCCACACCGCTCTTTCGGCGACCTGCGAAAAGCCCTGCACGGCGAAGAAGGCTACGGCACCAACACGGCGCACTTCCGCACGCATCCGCTACACTTGGCCTGACAGCAACAAACACTCAAGGCCCCCATGCCCTACCACACGCAACCCCAGGAAACCACGCCCGCCACAAGCCCAACGACCCCAGAGGCCGAAAAGCCGCTGACGCAGGAAACCATGCAAAACCTGGGCCTCAGCCAAGGGGAACAACATGAAATAGGAGCCCTCCTCGGACGAAACCCCACCGCCAACGAACTCTCCACCCTGCTGGCCATGTGGGACGCCAGCGGAAGGGCGCAAAGCCTGCTCGCCTGGCTGAAAGGACAGCCACGTAGCGAGGAAAGCCACGACTACCTGGTGGAAGAAAAGGAACGAGACCTCTACAACATACACGAACCGCGCGTGGTGGAATGCATCAGCATCGCCCATTCGCTGTTCGGCGACACCCCTCTGCCCCCCCAGGCGGTGCCAGCGCCACGCAGCCCCCGACACGGCAATGCCCTATACATGACTGGACGCGTCAGCGCAAGCTTAGCCCGTTCCGAATACGCGCGCCGCTACCTGCACCTCGCCACACCCCCTCTCGCCATGGAGGGCGAAGAAGAAGCGGCCTACCTGAAAATGATACTCGATGCGCTGCAAGCCAACGACATCCTGCGCGCGCACCGCGAAGTGGCGCGCGGCGGCCTATTCGGCACCCTCCTCGCGGCTTTGGCCCCCTTGCGGCTGGGCTTCGACATATTGAGTTATCGAGAAGTGAGGCTCGATGCTTTCCTGTTTGGAGAAGAGGGCGGACGTCGCCTCACCGCGCTGCCCTCCGAGCAAGAGGACTTCTTCCTGCGCAAGATGGACGATGCGCGCATCAGCTGCTGCTACCTGGGCAGGGTGACAAAAGGACGCATTCTGGTGGACGACATGGACTTCGGCCCCCTACAAGATTTCTTCCTGCCATAAAACAGGTCTCCCGCTAAATCCTTCCCTTCCCGCAATAGCCAACGCACCCCACCCCCGCCCCAGCACCATGCCAGCACATTTTGTCGGTTTTGTGCCGCCACGGTGCCGCCACGGTGCTGCCACAGTGCTGTCCCCCCTTTAGCAACGCCCCTCCCCCGCACATTTACGCGGGGAAACAACTGTGCTACCCAAACATGGCAGCACGGGTCATGAGGCATTGAACTTCTTTTTCATGCCTTT
>JAXFQM010000112.1:0-6285 GCA_034178965.1 Bacteroidales bacterium
TTCTATAAATTTTTTCAGATAGAAGGTATCGGCGTATCCGAGTTCCGAAAAAATCGTATACATCTAACCGACTACACCGCCGTCATCTTCAACAGCAAACACGCCATAGACAACTACTTCCGCTTGGCGAAAGAAATGCGCGAAAAAGTGCCCGAGTCAATGAAGTATTTCTGCACTACGGAGTCCATCAGTTACTACCTACAGAACTATGTCCAGTATCGCAAGCGCAAGATTTTTTTCGGGCCCCAGTTCTTTGCCGACCTAATAGACGTGATGTCCAAACACCGCGAAGAGAACTTCCTCTTCCCTTGCAGCGATGAGAAACAAACAGAGTATACCAAATTACTGGACAAGGCCAAGTTTAAATATCGCAAGGCTCCCATGTACCGATCTGTCCCCCGTGACCTCTCCAACTTTGACTTGCAAGACTTTGACCTCCTTTGTCTCTTTTCGCCCATTGGAGTACGTTCCCTCCTCAAGAACTTCCCCAACTTCAAGGAAAACTCCATCCCCGTGGCCGCTTTCGGCACCAGCACGCACACCGCATTGGCGGCAGCTGGCATTAGGGAAATAGTGCTTGCGCCTACCAAGTCATCGCCCTCCATGGCTATGGCAATAGAGAATTACATTAATGGCCGCCAGCAAGAAGCCGTGCTGGTTGCACGCCCCTCCTCCATAAAGACACGCGCCCCACGCACCAAGCCTCCTGTGCAAGCCGTGCGCAAGCCAAAAAGCGTTTTCGCAAACAAAGCCAAATACAAGCAACTGATGGAGGAAAAAAAAGCTAAATCCGCAGCACGTCGTGCTGAACGCGCCAAACAAAAGAATGACAGTTCGAAGGACTGATGCCCACTTTCCGCAAAAAGGAACATCTCTGCAGCACCCGTCGCATTAATCAACTATTCGCCGAGGGAGAGCGGTTGATGGTATTCCCTTTTAGTGTGCGCTGGATGCTGGTAGACGACTTGTCTCTGCCTGCACAAGTGATGATTGTGGTCCCAAAGCGCAAGTTGCGCCACGCAGTAAACCGCAACCGCACGCGGCGCTTGATACGAGAATGTTATCGACAAAGCAAACAACCCCTCTATGACACTCTTTCCCGAGAAGGGCTCCAGTTAGTATGGTCCATCGTTTATGTGCACGGGGAGGTAATGCCTTTCAAAAAACTTTCTCCAAAATTCACTAAATTGATGGCGACCCTGTGCAAGACCATACAAAGCGCAGCAAATCCAAAAAAGGAAGAGACACAACCATGAGCGACAATCCGCTACTCCATTTCCTCCTGCAAGCCTACAATCTATTCATGAAAGGGGCGGCTTGGCTTATGCTTTTGCTCATCAAATTCTACCAAACTTGCATTTCCCCACTCACACCTGCTGCGTGCCGCTATACGCCCACCTGCTCCCAATATGCTAAAGAGGCCATTCTGAAATACGGCCCTTTCAAGGGTGGCTGGCTGGCCATTAAGCGCATTCTTCGCTGCAATCCTTTCGGGGGCACTGGATACGACCCTGTACCATGACACCGTGTATGTTCCTTTAGTGACGTTTGGGGGCTCTGAATCAATTCCACATAAGTCATTCTTAACCTTGCGCAACATAGCAAGCAACTAATTGTCGCCCTGTTATGAGCAATCGTTCCTTATAACAGCCATAGGGAATATTTCAATGTACAACATCTCCTCTCGTTGATTGCTTGATTGAAACGATCTATTATGGACAATCGAGGGTGACTTTCTATTATGATGGACTCTATTATTTCATTTCTTGCGATTCAAATGAATTATCGAACAGATTGTGGTATGGAGCGAGGTCGTTTGGCTGGCAATGCAACTGAAAGACAAAAAGGAAGATGCAGACAAGGTTTCAATAGCGCTGAAAAGACTCATACTGCCACTCATTGTGTTTTGCCTAAGGCATCGTTGAAAGGGAAGAACCCATCTTATCTAAATTAGTAAAGGGCGAAGTCGCATGGCTTCACCCTTTACTAAACTATTATTGCACAACAGGTTCTATTTCAGTTCCTGTACGGCTTCGACCAAACCCTTGCCAATCTCGATGGCCTCTTCGTTTTGGGGAATGAGGTTCCAGTGGCGTTGGGGTAAACTGTGTTCCAGCCCTGCATGGATATACTCCTTGTCCACAATGGGCTTCAACTTCAAGAAACCGCCGAGAACCACCATGTTGAATACCTTGCTGATGCCCATTTCCTGAGCCTTGGAGGTAGCTGGAATTTTATAGATGCTGATATCCTTGCGGGTAGGGGCATGCGTGATGCCATTGGGGTCGTAAATCAGCATCCCGCCTGGCTTCACGCTGTCTTGGAACTTATCTAGGCTTTGCTGATTCAGCACAATGGCAGTGTCAAATTTATTGATAATGGGCGAACTGATACGCTCGTCGCTGATGATGACGCATACGTTTGCCGTGCCACCACGCATCTCGGGTCCATAGGACGGCATCCAACTCACTTCCTTGTTCTGCATAACGCCGGAGTAGGCCAAAATCTTACCCATGGAGAGCACACCCTGGCCGCCGAAGCCGGCGATGATTATTTCTTCTGTCATAATTTTTTCCTTGTTGTTAGAAATCCTGGGGATACCCAAGATTATTGATTATTACTTGGAAACAACGGTCAGAGGGTGATCCAGCACGAAGCGATCTACAGAAATGCCTTCGCAAATCTTGCCGTCGTCCTTGATGTCGCCGAGGGGGTAGTTGGGAACCATGTTCTCTTCCATCCACTGGTTGGCCTGCACAGGCGTCATCTTCCATCCACTGTTGCAGTTGGAGAGAATTTCTACAAAAGAAAGTCCTTTCTGCAACTTCTGGTTTTCAAAGGCTTTCTTCATGGCGGCCTTTGCCTTGTTTACGTGCTGGGGCGTATCCACGGCTTGACGCGTCACATAGAGCGTACCCGGCAATGCTGCCAGCAACTCGGTGATACGCAGGGGGTAGCCGTTGAGGTCCACGCGGCGACCGTAGGGCGAAGTTTGGCTCTTCATGCCTACCAGCGTGGTGGGAGCCATTTGTCCGCCCGTCATGCCATAAATGCCGTTGTTGATGAACACCATCGTGATGTTCTCGCCGCGGTTGGCAGCGTGGATGGTTTCAGCGGTACCAATGGCAGCCAAATCGCCGTCTCCTTGGTAGGTAAAGACAAACAGGTCGGGGTTCAGACGCTTGATGGCTGTGGCCAGCGCGGGGGCGCGGCCGTGTGCGGCTTCCTGAAAATCAACGTCCAGGTAGTTATATGCCAGCACGGAGCATCCTACTGGAGCCACTCCGACGGTTTTATCTTGAATGCCAAGTTCGTCAATAACCTCGGCAACGATACGGTGCGCACGTCCGTGGCCACAGCCAGGGCAATAGTGCATCACTGCATCGGTCATAACTTTCGTTTTGGTGTAAACCAAGTTCTCGGGTTTTACAATATCCATATTTGCCATGTTGCAGTGTCTCCTTATTTAATGATTTTGGTTTCAAGGGCCTCCAGGACTTCTTCGGGCGTGGGGATGATGCCGCCCAGCCGTCCGAAATGTTCCACTTTCTCTTTGCAGCCCACGGCGAGTTTCACGTCTTCCACCATCTGGCCTGCACTCATTTCCACCGTGAGGATACCCTTGGTGCGCTTCGCCACTTCTGCCAACTGCTCGGAGGGGAATGGGAAGAGAGTGATGGGGCGGAAAAGACCGACCTTTATGCCTTTCTCACGTGCCAACTGCATGGTCTTCATGCTAATGCGGCTGCTGCTACCATAAGCCACGATGAGATATTCTGCATCGTCACAATTAAGGGTTTCATAGCGCACCTCGTTCTTCTTCATCTCGGCGTATTTTTTCTGCAACTTAAGGTTGAAGATTTCCTGACGGCCGCTGTCGAGTTCAAGGCTGGTGATGATGTTGTGGTTGCGGGTTGCGGGTTTGCCCCACGTTCCCCACGGAGCGTTCTTGCGACGCTCTTCCTCCGTCCAGCGGGGTATATAGTCACGCGTATAGAGTTTCTCCATGCACTGGCCTATTGCGCCGTCGCTAAGGATGATAACGGGATTGCGATACTTGAATGCTATGTCCCAGGCTTCGAACACGAAGTCATACATTTCCTGCACGCTTGCGGGTGCCAAGGTGAACATTTGGTAGTCGCCGTGTCCACCGCCTTTGGTGATTTGGAAATAGTCACTTTGCGAGGGCTGGATGGTACCCAGTCCAGGGCCGCCGCGCATCACGTCTACAATCACGCAGGGAATTTCCGCGCCAGCGAGATAGGTGAATCCCTCTTGCATCAAGGAAATACCCGGCGAAGACGAGGAGGTAGCTACTTTCTTGCCAGTGGCGGCGCCGCCATATACCATGTTGATGGAGGCCAGTTCGCTTTCGGCCTGCAGCACCACCATGCCCGTCTGTTCCCAGGGTTTCTCCAGCATAAGCGATTCCATCACCTCACTCTGCGGAGTGATAGGATAGCCAAAATAGCCATCGCAACCGCTGGCAATCATTGCGTGGGCAATTGCTTCATTGCCCTTCATTAATTTCAATTCTTTTGCCATTACTTATTCACGTTTTAGCGGTTCAACATTTGACTTTGTAAACGGAGATAACGCCGTCGGGGCACACGGTGGCGCAACTGGCGCAGCCGATGCAGTCGTCGTTAACGGTCTCAAGGTAGTTATAGCCTTTGCCGTTCACATTCTTCGATAGTGCAATCACATGCTTGGGGCAGAATTGCACGCAAACGCCACAACCCTTGCAGCGTTCCATATCGATTACGATTTGTCCTTTAAATGCCATATTATTAGTTTATAAGATTAATATTTGATGCCTATTTTACATCTTGAGACGTTTTGCAAAGGTACGAATATTTTTTGACATGCGAGAAAATATTTTACCCTATCTCCATAGCCTTTATTAATCATGTCAGCAATGGTCTGCTATCTAGTCCTTTGAAAAAAACAGCACATTTTGTGTATTACCCCACCCTCCCTTATGGCTTTCCTCTGCGTCACCCCCAGCATCACGACCATCGCCCACATAGCTGCACAAAGGCTCTCTTTCGTACATTAATTAATTAATTAATTAATCTTCAATAAAATAAAAGTGTTTCACAGATGAAAGAAGCTAATATTTTCCAATCATCTCAATAAAAAAAAGAAACATTTAACACTCATAACACTTTCGCAAATACTGCCCTATATGGGCTGAGGTACCGAGGGCAACATGACGAGAAGCTTTTCAACAATAATAAAAAAACTAAAAAGAATAATGAAAAAGAAAGTTTTTGTGTCACAATTGAACAAAAAGTCGTATCTTTGCAACTTGTAATGTTTAGTTTATCAAACCTAATAATGTATATATTATGAAGAAATTCTTAATGTTATGTCTTTTCGCGGCAATGTCTTTGGGCATCGTTTGCGCACAGGAAAAGGCGGAGCAGGCGGCTGTTCCCACCCATGGCCCTAGAATTGAGTTTAACGAACTGGTGCATAACTACGGGACCATCGCCAAGAAAAGTGACGGCAACTGCGTGTTCGTATTCACCAACAAAGGCACTGAACCCCTCATCTTGAGCAACGTGCGCGCCAGTTGCGGTTGCACCGTTCCCACTTGGAGCAAAGAGCCCATCATGCCTGGCCAAACAGGCGAAATAAAGGTGCACTACAACACCAACAACGTCGGCGGTTTCAACAAAAGCATCACCGTGACCAGCAATGCCGTGGATGCGCCACGCGTAGTGTTAAAAATAAAAGGACAAGTACAATAAACCATATTACATGCCCAAAATATCCAACAAAGGACAGCAACTGCCGCAAAGCGCCATCAGAAAACTCGTCCCCTTCAGCGACGAAGCCAAGGAACGCGGCATACACGTGTATCATCTTAACATCGGCCAGCCCGATATTGAAACTCCCAAGGGAGCCTTGAAGACTTTGGCTGAAACAAAGATTAATGTTCTAGCATACAGCCATAGCGCGGGAAACATAAGCTACCGCAAGAAGTTGTGCGAATACTATGAACGTCACGACATACACGTCACGCCGCAGCAAGTGATAGTTACTACTGGCGGCAGCGAAGCGCTGCAGTTCGCCTTCACCGTGTGCCTCAACCCCGGCGACGAAATCCTCATTCCCGAGCCGTACTACACCAACTACAACACCTTTGCCAATCTCTCCGATGCCATCATCAAGACCATACCCAGCGACATACACACTGGGTTTGCGTTGCCCCCCATCGAGGAGTTTGAAAAGGCCATCACGCCGCGCACGCGCGCCATCATGATTTGCAACCCCAAC
>JAXFQM010000195.1:0-17901 GCA_034178965.1 Bacteroidales bacterium
CGACCTACTGATAGCCGACGAACCCACCACGGCGCTCGACGTGACCGTACAAAGCGCCATCATAGACTTGCTGAAACAAGTGCAGAAACGTCGCCATTTGGGTATCGTCTTCATAAGCCACGATTTGGGTGTGATGGCGCAAGTGGCAGATAGTGTGGCGGTCATGTATCGTGGCAAACTGGTGGAACAAGGCGCTACAGATGACATTCTGCACCGTCCTGGCCATCCCTACACGAAAGGGCTGATAGCCTGCCGCCCACCTTTGGAAGGACGGCCAAGGCGACTGCCCACGGTGGCGGATTTTATGGAACAAGACAGGCTGGGCACCCCATCTGACGCGCAACAAGGCGAAACGGAGAAAGGCAAGCGCGAGGAAGAGCGCGAACGCAAACCGCTGCTCAGTGTGCGCAATCTCGAGGTGACATACACACTTAGGAAAAACCTCTTCGGAAAGGCCACGAGGACGCTGAAAGGGGTCGATGCCATGTCGTTCGACATACTTGAGGGCGAAACGCTGGGGTTGGTGGGGGAGAGCGGATGCGGAAAAACCACCCTGGGACGCGCCTTGCTGCGGCTGATAGATGCCAGTGCGGGAACCATAACCTACCGCGGGCGGCGGCTGGACACCTTGGGGCAAGGACAAATGAAAGAACTGCGCACCAAAATGCAAATCATCTTCCAAGATCCTTATTCAAGCCTCAATCCGAGAATAACCATAGGAGAAGCCATCTTGGAGCCGTTGCAGACGCACGGGATATATGGCAACCCTGCCGAACGGCGAGACGCCGTGCTGGAACTGATGCGGCAGGTGGGGTTGCAACCAGATTGGTATGGACGCTACCCGCACGAATTTTCGGGCGGGCAGCGGCAAAGGGCATGCATAGCCCGCGCGCTTATCCTGCAACCAGAACTGGTGGTGTGCGACGAATCAGTATCGGCGCTCGACGTGTCGGTGCAGGCGCAAGTGCTGAACCTGCTCAACGACCTTAAACGCCAATATGGCTACACATATCTTTTTATCAGTCACGATTTGGGCGTGGTACGCTATATAAGCGACCGTATCATCGTGATGCGTCAGGGCCGTATGGTGGAAATGGGAACCGCGGACGACGTCTTTCGCTGGCCGCAACAGGAATACACGCGTGCCCTTATTTCCGCAATACCGCGGCTTTAACGCTTTAACGCTGTTTCTTTTCCATCATCTTGCCCTCAACCGTAGTAGTGGCATGGGGCACAATGCGCAGACGCTCTTTCGGAATGAGTTTGCCCGTGATGCGGCATATGCCGTAGGTTTTGTTCTCAATGCGGATAAGGGCGGCTTCGAGGTCTTGGATGAATTTTAGTTGGCGGGCGGCCAGTTTTGCGTTGCTCTCTTTTGAAAGCACATTGCTGCCTTCCTCCAGGGCTTTGAAGGTGGGGGCGGTGTCGTTAGCTTCGTTGGCGTTGCCTGCCACGGCGCTGCGCAGTAACTCTAAATTCTTCTTCGCTTCGGCTATTTTCTCAAGTATGAGGTCCTTAAATTCCCGGAGGTCTTCATCCGAGTACCTTACGCTTTCCTTGGGTTCAAGCTGGGTTTTCATAATATGAAAAAGTTTTATTTTGAGTTACAAAAATACGAAGAAAAACTATAGTGTATCTTAAAACGGCAAGAATTTTTTCAACAGTGTATGTTAATTGTCCTGCATATATAAGTCTATCAGTCCGTTAGGAGCAGAAATAAAAAGAGTGCGTTCGCTGCGGTCCACCTTTTGGATTACCTCGGGGATGACGGGCACAAGGATTTCCGTCTCGCCATTCATCACTTGGAAGAGCGCCTGCGCAGGGTAGTCGATGACGGTTTTTAGGATGCCGATATCACCCTTTTCCTCGTCCACCACGCGAAAACCCTCCACTTCGTGAAAATAGAATTGGTTGCCTTTCAGTTCAGGAAGCATGGATAGAGGCAGGTACACGTCATGTCCTGCCAGCGCGTGCGCCTCCTCTGCGGTGAGACTTTCAAACAGCACCACGGCCTTGTTGTCGTTTCTGTTGGTGACGTGGAAGGTGTAGGGCACCAGCATGCCGTTTCTCGTCTCCACCAGCGCTGCGTCCAAATCCTCGTAGGCCGAGGGGTCGTCCACGTCAAGGAACAGCACCATCTGCCCCTTGTATCCGAAAGGCTTGGTGATGCGTCCCAAATAGTAGCATTCAGTCTTTTCCATAGTGTTGTCCACCGTTCATTAGGCTGCGTTTTTCTTCCTCTATTTTTTTCTTTTCGCGGTCTTTTTTTTCCATCATGATTTCTATTGACTTCAGCACCCAGTTGATGAAGATGATTACCGACGTGGCCACGAGGGCCATCTTCCAGTACCCAAAGCCGCATAGGCAACCCACTGCGGCGGCGCACCAAATGGTGGCGGCGCTGTTGAGCCCGTGGATGTTAAAGCCCTCCTTGATGATGGCGCCTGCGCCCAAGAACCCCACGCCAGCAACCACTTGGGAGAGGACGCGCAGGTTGTCGTTGTTCACGCTGCTTCCGCTTGCGACGGCGTTGCCGATGACCGTCTCGCTGATGAGTATGAAAATGCAGGCACCCACACTGACGAGGGAGTTGGTGGCAAGCCCTGCACTGCGCTGGCGCATTTGGCGTTCTATGCCGATGATAATGCCTGCCGCCAGGGCGCTGGCAAGGCGCAGAAAAAATATCTTCAGTTCCATTATTCGCAGCCTCCAACTATTACTACTATCTCTCCCTTTACCTCTTTTTCGGAAAAATGTGCAAGGGTTTCCGCTATGCTGCCCCGAAACGTCTCGGCATGCAACTTGCTGATTTCACGGCACACGGCACAGGGGCGCTCACTTCCCAGCGTGGCTTGCAACTCTTGCAGCAACTTCACCAGTCGATAAGGCGATTCGTAGAGGACCATGGTCCTACGCTCTTCGGCGAGGGCTGCCAAGGCGGTTTGCCGTCCTTTCTTGTGGGGCAGGAAACCGAGGAAGACGAACCTGTCGCAGGGCAATCCGCTTTGCACTAATGCTGGCACAAAGGCAGTTGCGCCGGGCAGGCATTCCACTTCTATGCCTGCCCGGATGGTCTCCCTTGCCAGCAGGAAACCTGGGTCGCTGATGCCAGGCGTTCCAGCATCGGTGACGACGGCAATGTTCAGCCCCGCCCTCATTTGTTCCACCCAACGCGCCGCAACCTGGCGTTCGTTGAAGATGTGGTTGCTCTGCATGGGAGTGGCTATGCCGTAGTGCCGCATAATGGTGCTAGAAGTGCGCGTGTCCTCGGCAAGGATAATGTCCGCACTTCGCAGCACCTCCACGGCCCTGTACGTCATATCGCCAAGGTTGCCGACAGGCGTAGGTACCAAAAATAGCATTATTATTCTTCGAAGTCGTCAGGTATCTCCATGTCGTGGAAGACGTTGGTGACGTCGTCGTCCTCTTCCAGCGTGTCAAGGAGTTTCATCACTTTTCGGGTGCTGTCTGCGTCGAGCGTGCGCGTGGTGTTGGGGATGCGCTGCAACTCGGCGGTCTCGCATTCTATATTGCGTTCCTCCAGGGCTTTAACCATGTTGTTAAAGTCTTCGTATGCGGTGTAGATGGTGATGTAGTCTTCATCTACTTCCATTTTTTCCAATCCGGCGTCGATGAGTTCCATTTCCATCTCTTCGGTGTTCATCTCGGGCTTGCGGGGTATGACGAACACGCCCATGCGGGTGAAAAGGAAACTGAGCGAGCCGTTGGTATCCATGGTGCCACCATACTTGTTCATAATGGAACGCACGTTGGCTACGGTACGCATGTTGTTGTCGCTGAGACACTCGATGAACACCGCTATGCCGTGAGGGGCGTGGCATTCGAAGGTGATTTCCTGCATGACGGCGGCATCCTTATCACTGGCTTTGTTGATGGCGCGTTGCAAGGTGTCCTTGGGCATGTTGCAGCCGCGAGCGTTCTGCACAAGCAGCCGCAGGCGGGGGTTGTTGTCGGGGTCGGGACCGCTCTCACGCACTGCGATGGCTACTTCCTTAAGGATTTTGGAATACTGTTTGGAACGCTTGGCGTCGGCTGCGCCTTTGGCTCTCTTGATTTTAGACCATTTGTTGTGTCCTGACATAATAGATTACTTAAATAAATATGTTAATATTATTCTAAATTTCGTTTGTTTGACTCGGTCAGGCGGAATTTGAGGTAGGTGATGGGTTTGCCTTCG
This sequence comes from Bacteroidales bacterium, assembly GCA_034178965.1. Classification (GTDB taxonomy): domain Bacteria; phylum Bacteroidota; class Bacteroidia; order Bacteroidales; family P3; genus Colimorpha. The sequence continues at coordinate 4,199 of JAXFQM010000195.1, forward strand.
GCGAGGAACATTTGCTCATAGAAAGTTTGCACCAGGGTGGCATCCCCGTCGTGTCCGCTGGCGTAAAGGTCGGCAGTGGCCACGTCCACGGGGTAGCCTGCAGGGGTAATCACCTCGTCCAGCGTATAGGCGTGCAACTCCTGGCTATCGGTTTTTAGGTGGACGGCGGCGCCGTTTTTAGCGATGCGGCTATATATATCCAAGAAGCGGGGCGAAGTGAGACGCTTGTTGGGTTTCTTGGGTTGAGGGTCGGGAAAGGTGACCCAAATCTCATTCACTTCGTCTGGTGCGAAGAATTTGTCTATGAGTTCAATTTTGGTGCGAATGAAGGCCACGTTGGCCATATGCCCTTCTGTAGCGGTTTTGGCTCCGCGCCATAGGCGTGCCCCTTTGATGTCCACGCCGATATAGTTGCATTGCGGGTTCTCGTGCGCCAATGCTATGGTGTAGTCTCCCTTTCCGCAACCCAGTTCGAGCACGATGGGATGGTCGTTGTCAAAATATTCGTTCCAACGGCCTCGCCATTCGAAGTCTTTCTGTTGCAGGTCGTCAAACGACACCTGTATTAGGTTCTTGAACGTTAGGTTTTCCGCAAAGCGTGCCAGTTTATGCTTTCCCATATTACCATTTCTTAATGGCAACATCGCCCTTGTACCATTCCTTGATGTGGTGGTACAAGGTTTCTGCGGCCGTTTGGCTGCTTGCGCTTCCCATGCTCACGTAGTACAGCCCATCTTGGTTGATGATGTAGGCGTCGCAGCCCTTTTTCTTCAGCGTGTTGGCCAGTTTGTCGGCGCTGCCCTTGTTTACGTAGAAGCCTGCAATGATGTCGAAGCCTTTCTTGGAGTTGTCCTGAGCTGATGCGGGAGGGACGTCGTATCCTTTTTGTTTGTTCCGTTGCGGCGCTGCGGCGTGTGCGGTACCAGCATCGGCTACAAGGTTGTTGTCGCGCATCACTTCGTCCAACAGTTTCCCCAGTAAGTCGGGGCTCATTAAGTCGCGCTGCAGGATTGTTTGTTGTCGCGCTGCATGGTGTTGCCGTAAATCTTTCTCCAGGTAGGCGTGTTGGTAGTCGTTGGCGCAGTAGTTGAAGAATTCTTGCAAGTGGAAGGCGCCGTCGTCCATCAGTTCACCCAGCCGTTGCGCCGCGTAGGTGCGCACGCGCTGCATCATGGGTTCCAATGCTTTGCCGCTGCGGCGCGATTTCACGTAGTTGGCAATGTAGCCTTGCAGTTTGTCCACCGATTCGTTACTTAAGCGGCTGATGTCGCCGTCATCGAATTTCAACATGCCTGAACTGAAGGTGAAGTCGTTGTTGGGCTTGAAGAAGTTGGACGTCGCGCCTTGACTTTGCGCTGCGAGGTCTTGTTCGCCAGCATCCATGGGTTTCGTTCCATTCGGGTCGCTTCCTTGGCTGCCGCTCACCATCTCTTCGGTGTTCAGGGTCATGGTGCTTGTTTCCGGGGTGTGTGCGGGTCTGTAATAATTGAGGTAGTAGTAGACAGCTGCCGCTATCAGGCAAAGCAACAGCAGGACGAGGATTATCGCCCATCCCTTGCCTTTTTTCTTGGTTTTCTTTGCGGATGTGGCGTGGGGCGTGGGCGGGGCTGGCATCTCGTCCAGCGTCTTCAAGACTTCTTCAGTCCTTGTTGGTTCTGTGTCAGGTTCGCTTGCTAAAGGGGCGGACTCTGTTTTGGTGGCGGCTCTTTCGGTTTCTTCTTCCTCCAAAATGGTGGCAGGCTCTGTGAGGATGGAAACCGTATCGGGTTTGTTTTTTTGGATGGGTTCAGGTTTTGGCCCGGAGGGTTCTTCAAAGGCAACCTCCTCGGGTTTGGCTATGGGTTCTTGGATCGGTGCTGTTGCGGAGGGTTCCTCGTGGGCAGGTTTGGTGTCAACTATGGGCGTTGGCTCGTGTTGGGGCTTTTGCGTCGTTGCCGTCCCTTGCTCGAATTGGGCGAAAGGGTCAGTGTTGGCAACATCGTAGCGTTTCACTCCGGCAATGGGCTTGTAGGAGTGGAGGAGTGTTTCGGGCGTAGCGGCTTGGAAGACATATGCCCCGTTTTGGCAGGTGAGTGTGCCAAGGCCTTCAAAGGAGTGCTTGCCTTCTTTTTGCAACTTGGACAGCAGGGCATCCATGTAGTTCTTCCACATTTGCTTTGCTGTGGCTTGGCTCACGCAGTCTTGCTGCGCGATGTATTGCACAAAACTGTCGTCACCTGTGGTGGCGTTGCGGAATGTTGTTTCTTGCCTGGAAGGATACATGGTGGCTTGGCTGGTGTCGTAGTGCGCTGGCACGGTCTCGGAGGCCAGCGAGCCTATCCCTGGCAGTTCCACCGTGTGTCCCGCCTTTAAGAAAGTTACAATATAATCGGTTATGTTCATTTTGATATGTTACAATGTTTTCAGCAATGTTATTTTTTTCGGGATGCTTTCAGTTCGAGGATTTTCTTGAGGTCCTCAGGCGTGTCTACCGAGAAACTATCTGCCGTCGTCTCCCGCACTTCTATGGGGATGCCGTTTTCCAGCCAGCGCAGTTGTTCCAAACTTTCGCATCTCTCTAACACCCCCTGCGGCATTTGCACCACCTGGGCCAAGGTGCTGCTGCGGAAAGCGTAAATGCCCACGTGCTTGTAGTAAGCGTGTTTTGCCAGCCAGTCCCGTTCGTCTGCGCCGCGCAGGTAGGGCAGCGGTTGCCGACTAAAAAATAAGGCTCTGCCGCCCTTGTCGCACACCACTTTCACTACGTTTCTGTCCATTAGCGTCTCCAAGTCCTCAATCTTCTTCATCAGCGTGGCGATTTGTGCTTTGGGGTTTTGGAATACCTTCGCCAGCGTGGTCAATTGCTCCGCGTCCACGAAAGGTTCGTCGCCCTGTACGTTGATGACCACGTCGTATTCCTCATCCATGCGTTCGAGCACTTCCCCGCAGCGGTCGGTTCCGCTATTGTGTTTGTGGATGGTGAGCAAGACCTTTCCGCCGAAGTTTTCCACAGCGTCGGCTATCCTTTCGTCGTCGGTGGCCACGAGTGTCTCGTCTGCCGCCCCGCTGTCCGCCACGCGTTCGTACACATGCTGAATCATGGGCTTGTTTCCTATCATGGCAAGAGGCTTTCCAGGAAACCTCGTCGAGGCGTATCGCGCAGGTATTATTGCAAGAACCTTCATCGTAGGATTAAAGAATTACAATTAAAGTCATGGTTCGTTTCTCGTTTTGTCTCATCCCTCTGCTTGGTCAAACAGTCCGTTGAATTCCGCGTCTATCATGTCTATCACGCAGCCCAAATCGGCGGGCTTGTCGGCGAAGTTGTATTTTTCGATGTCCACGACCAGCATTTTTCCCAGGTCGTACTTTTGGGTCCACTCTTCGTATCGTTCGTTTAGGCTTGAAAGATAGTCCAGCCTAATGGTATTTTCGTATTCTCGTCCTCTCTTCTGTATTTGCTTTACTAGTGTGGGCACTTCGCCCCGCAGGTATATCAGCATGTCTGGTGGCCTCACGAAACTGCATAGCAGTTCAAAAAGGTGAAGGTAGGTGTCGTAATCCCGCGAGTTGAGCAGCCCCATGGTGTGCAGGTTGGGCGCAAAGATGTAGGCGTCCTCATATAGGGTGCGGTCCTGCACCACATCGGTCTCGCTTTGCTTAATGTCAAGCAGTTGCTTGAAGCGTTGATAGAGGAAATATATTTGCAGGTTGAAGCTCCAGCGGCGCATGTCCTCATAGAAACTGATGAGGTAAGGGTTACCTTCGGTGCTTTCGAATAGCGCCGAGTAGCCGTAGTGCCGTGCCAGCATTTTTGTGAGGGTCGTTTTTCCGCTCCCAATGTTTCCAGCTATCGCAATATGCATAATTATCGCTCCGTGCTTTACCCTGAAATGCGCTGTAACTAATTTTTATATAGCAACATAACGGTTTCAATGAAATGTTTTTTAGCATGCAAATATACAACTTTTTTAGTTCATGGCGGTAAAAAAATCGTGGTCGCGCAAAAGATAAAAATCGTGGTCGCGCAAAAGATAATGACTAACGGAAAGTTCGGAGGCGTTTTTTCCCCTATTTGCGTCGCATCCAGGTGGCGTTGGAGGTGGGAATTGGGTGCTTTGTCTCTGTTAGGCTGCATGCGGCGTTGGGCTTGTGGCTAACCGCGCCGTTTGGGCGGGCTTTCGAGCGGAAGCCTTGTCATGCTGTATAGTGGCACCGTGCTTGTTTTGCATGTCTAAGAGCTGGGCGGGAAATGCGACAGGGGGTATTATTGGTATTACCCCCTATCAACTACCCATTAACTACCCATTAACTACCCATAATGTACCCATAATGTACCCATAATTTATCGGTAGTTGATGGGTGCTTGATGTGTAGTTGGTTAATACATGCTTGGCAGTTGCCTTTGCCGTGCCTTGCGGCAGGATTCAATTAGGGTAATATTGAACAGGTCATTTCTTGCTGACGGCCGCCTGCTCGGATGAAAAAAGGTGCTGGAAGACAAGCGTCGGCCAGCCTTCCAGCACGGAAAGTAAAGTGAAAATGCAAGGTTTTTTATGGGCGCAATAAGTCCACGGTTCTCTCATGAGGCGGTCAAATCTACCCTGGATTGTTTTGCGTCGATGCGTGCCCGTCATGTGCCACACTGCGTCTTCTGTCGAGAAGTCGCAACGCTCCAAGAAGCGGGGCGACGAATATCATCCATGCGCAGCGCGGGCACGCTTTTGTCGATATGATGCATTCATCCATGCTTATGGCCACGTCAATTCAGTTTGGTAAAGGTCACAGCCTTTTTATGGCCAAAGCCCGAATGGACAGAGATTCAAGAACCTCATGCCCCGTATATATTTTGTAAAGGGCACATGCGGCGACGAGGAACAGGTGCTGCCATTGGTACTTTCACCGCATGTTGCATGTATTGCAAGTATCAGAAAATCAACTATTTTATTTCTCCAATAGGCATCCCTCCACACGCAGGCAAGGGAGACAACCGGGGGAGGCTTTGGCCAAGGAGCCGACGCCAGTCGATAGGTTGTCTCCCTTGTCGTTTTTTTGAGAATACGTTGTCTTGTTAGCCGTCAAGGCAAGTCTATTATAGATTATTCACCCAGCAAGTTCAAGGCTTCGTCGGACAGGAATGGCTTCATCTTCTCGAAAGGTATGACTACCAAGGGCGTGCCTGCGGCATGGCTGGCTATTTCGTAGGGTTGGTAGACGAAAGTCACGCCGTCTTTTTGGAAGTAGGGGTGTTGCTTGGGTAGAGGGAATTGGTCTTCATTCACGGGCACGAAGTCGCCGATGGCTTTGGCCAGTTCTGCGTCATTCGCGGCGCCGAATTTCTTTTGCAAGGCGTCGAGCAGCAATCTCTTGAGGGCCTTGTTGTTGGCGGCATCAGCTTTCAGTAGGTCAAAACCAAACCGCTTGCCGTCGGCCTTGCTGTAGGTGTCGCCCGAGGCTTGTTCGTTGCCATTCGCTCCTCCGTCGTAGTAGTAGTTTTTTTCTTCGAAGGAGACGTAAGTGCCGTTTTCGCAGACTTTCTTGTACGAGAAGTAGCGTTCCATGCCAGGTGCTCCCGTGGCGAGCGCTTCGGTACGCATTTTGCTGAAGAGGGTATCCAAGGCTTGGCGTACCGTTTGTTCGCCGTCGCTGGCGGGTTGTGCGGCGTTGAGGAGGGTGGCGGCGATGTGGCTTCGCACCGCCGCTGCTGCCTTGTCGTTGTCGTTGGTGGGCCAGTCTACGTCGGCCTTGGCGGAGAAGTGGATGTAGGCAGCCTTGTCGTCTTTTCGGGGAACGGAGTCATTCAGTTCATAGAGGATGGTTTGGGTTGCCAAGGCGTTCGCCGCTGTGGTGGAATCTTGCGCGTTGCCCGTTGGCGACTTACAGCCCGTGCTTGCTACGGCAAAGGCTCCGGCCAATGCCCAAATTGCTTTCCCGCGCAATGCGGCGGGAAAGACTCTCTGTTTTCTGTTTTTCATTTTTTTATTTAATATTAATGTTAACATTATTTACGAAAGGAATCTGCATTTCCAGATACGTTTTTCTCCGCTGCGCCCCCTGGCCTTTGGGTGAGTTGCCGCTGTAGTCGTATTTTTTCCCATGCCTTGCGCTCGGATAGCCTCCCCTCATCTCTGTTTGGACCGTTGTAGCAAGGTCTTCCCTTGACATGCGAACTTTTTGACTTCGGATTGCAAAAGTAGGTAAAAAATGTGACATGCATAAAAAAATGGATAGAATTTTTTTCGTACATGACGTTTTTTTTCCGTACCTTTGCAAAACATATCTGAAAAAGAATTTTGAACGAAAACAAAGAAAAACATTTAACAACCATGTCGTTAATAAAATCAATTTCGGGCATTAGGGGCACTATAGGCGGCGGAGCGGGCGAAGGGCTCACTCCTGTCGACACCGTGAAGTTTACAGCGGCTTTCGCTACTTTTCTGCAACGCAAGCACGGCGGGCGGCGCCTTGCTCTCGTGGTGGGGCGTGACGCAAGGTTGAGCGGCGAAATGGTGGACAAGTTGGTGGTGGCAACATTGATGGGAATGGGAGTGGATGTGATAGAGACGGGGCTCTCTACAACGCCCACCACCGAGATGACGGTGATGGACAAGCATGCCGACGGTGGCATCATCATCACCGCCAGCCACAACCCCAAGCATTGGAATGCACTGAAACTGCTGAACGAGAAAGGTGAGTTCATAGACGACGCGGAAGGAAAAGAGGTGCTGCGGATAGCAGAGAGCAACGAGATACGTTATGCCGAGGTGGACCAATTGGGAAAGGTGACCGAAGACTTCACTACCATCGACGCGCACATCAAGCGTGTGCTGACGTTGGACTTGGTGGACACGGAAGCGATAAAGAAAGCCGATTTCCGTGTGGCGGTGGACGCCGTGAACAGCACCGGCGGCATTGCCATACCACAACTATTGAGGGCTTTGGGGGTAGAGAAAGTGGAGGAACTGAACTGCGACCCAACGGGTCATTTCAGCCACAACCCCGAGCCTATCCCGCAAAACCTGACGGACATCGCACGCTTGGTGCCCGAAAGAAAGTGTGACTTGGGCATTGTGGTGGACCCCGATGTAGACAGGCTGGCGCTGGTGTGCGAAACGGGAGACATGTACGGCGAAGAGTATACGCTGGTGACGGTGGCGGACTATGTGTTGCAGCACACGCCAGGCAACACCGTGTCGAACATGAGCAGCACCAGGGCCTTGCGCGACGTCACCGAACAACGCTATCATCAAAGCTACAGCGCTAGCGCGGTGGGAGAGGTGAATGTGACCACTCTCATGAAGAAGACCGGAGCTGTGATTGGCGGCGAGGGCAATGGTGGGGTTATTTACCCCGCCCTGCACTATGGACGCGACGCACTGGTGGGAGTGGCGCTCTTCCTCTCCTGCCTGGCAAAGAGCGGCATGAAGGCTAGTGAATTGAGGAAAACGTTCCCCGAATATGTCATCAGCAAGAACCGCAAGGAACTTACCCCTGATATGGATGTGGATGCTATACTGAAGGCTATGGCAGAAAAATACAAAAACGAACAGGTGAGCACCATCGACGGCGTGAAGATTGACTTTGCCGACAAATGGGCGCATCTGCGCAAAAGCAATACGGAACCCATCATTCGCATCTATTGCGAGGCGCATACCGCAGAGGAGGCCGATGGCTTAGCAGCAAGTATCATCAAAGATATAGAGACGCTCATGCATTGATGCATGAGTGAAACATGTATGCGATCAAAAAATATTGAATCATCAAGACAAACTATTCACAACGATGAACGAGCGGAAAAAACTTTATAGGACCAAGGATGACAAGAAGATTGCGGGCGTATGCGGCGGGCTAGGACGCTATTTCAACCTCGATGCCACGCTGGTGCGCATTATCTTCTTGGTGCTGCTGGTAGGGTATGGCAGCGGACTGCTATTATACCTCATCATGTGGCTGCTGATGCCCGAACAATGATTGATGGCGGGGCAGCGGATAACCTTGTTGTTTTCCTACACAATAATAAAATTTATTGGATATGCTACTGAAGAGATTGGCGCTGTTAGCAGGGGCAGCCATGTTGACGGTGTTGCTGGCGGGATGTGGAGAAGAGGGAGACAAACCCGCGAAACCCACGGGTGGCGGGCGGGGCACCACGCACCACGAGCCTGCAGAAACAGAGCTGATGGACGGCCCCAGGCAAGACACCACGATAGAAGCGGGAGGATACGCTTTCACAATGAGATATATCCCAGCGGGAAGTTTCCAAATGGGAGCCAATGCCGAAGTGGATCCCGACGCGGATCTCGCCGTGGAAGGGCCGCAACACACAGTAAGCCTTTCAGGATACCTGTTGGCCGACATGGAGGTGTTGCAAGGTCTGTTTATGGCCATGCTGGGCTACAACCCGGCAATGACGATAGACCCGTTACTGCCCGTAAACGCAGTGTCGCACGAGGCGGCAACAAAGTTCATCGAGGAACTGGGACGACAAACGGGCTTACGCTTTAGGTTGCCGACGGAGGCAGAGTGGGAATACGCAGCGCGCGGCGCCAACAACGACACGGCCAAGGCGTACCTCTACAGCGGCGGCAACGACTTAAACCAAATCGCTTGGCATGCTGGCAATGCCGGCAACTCCTTGCACTATGGCGGCAGTAAGCAACCAAACAGCTTAGGGCTGTATGACATGACGGGAAATGTGGCGGAGTGGTGCAGTGATTGGTACGGACCTTACGACAAGGCCAGCCAAAGCAACCCGCAAGGTTCTGAAATGCCGGCAGCAGTGGAAAACCAAAAGCGTGTGGTGAGAGGAGGAAGTTTTAAGGACGCTCCCTACTACCTGCGCAACACGCACCGCGCAGCGCAATATCCCAAATATGAGGGGAAGGACGTGGGTATTAGAGTGGCATTGTCGTGCAGGTAGGTGAGAGGTTCAACGAAAAAAATCAATTGATATAGCAACGCTTTTCAGGTATGAAACGCAATTACATCCTTTTCGCGGCTTGGGGGATAGTGTTCTTGACGTGCCTTTTCGCCGCCGCGGCACAAGAGGTGAAAGACGCTCCCCTCCGCAGCAAAAGCGCGGATGGGACAAGGTATGCCGACCCTTACGTGCTGGACCAGATGGAACCCGAGGAAAACCCAATCATATTGGAAAGGTTGAGCGAATGGCAAGACCTAAAGTTGGGTTTCATGGTGCACTGGGGGCTGTATGCGCAATGGGGCGTGGTGGAAAGTTGGAGCATTTGCAGTGAACCGTGGATTAGCAGAAACGGCGCCAACTACATGGAATACGTACAAGCTTATAGAGACTTGAACAAAACATTCAAGCCCAAGCGTTTCAATGCTGAAAGGTGGGCCAAGCAGGCCAAGGAGGCTGGAATGAAATACGTGGTGTTTACGGCGAAGCACCACGACGGATTTTGCCTGTTCGACAGCAAATACACCAACTATACCTGTGCCGACAGGAGTTGCCCCTTTAGCAAACATGCGCAGAAAGACATCACGCGCGAGGTGGTCAACGCCTTCCGCTCCAAGGGAATGTGGACGGGATTGTATTTCAGCAAGCCTGATTGGCATTGCCCCGACTATTGGGCCCCCGAATGGGCCACGCCCGACCGCAACGTGAATTACGATCCCCAGGAGCACCCCGACCGTTGGCAAAAATACAAGGAATTTACTTACAACCAAATATACGAACTGACACACAACTACGGATCCATTGACATCTTGTGGCTTGATGGCGGTTGGGTGAGACCTGAATGGAGCATCAACGACGAAGTGCTTCCTTGGCTGGGGTGCAATAGGTACGTGCAGGACATAGACATGCCGCACTTGGCGCAGATTGCGCGTGAGAAGATCCCCGACCTGCTGATTGTGGACCGCTCGGTGGGAGGCCGCTACGAGAACTATCGCACGCCCGAGCAACAAGTGCCAGACAGGTGCTTGCCCTATCCATGGGAGACTTGCATGAGTTTGGGCGACGGCTGGAGTTTCTCGCCCAACGACAAGTATAAGTCCGCTCATTTCTTGGTGCACACCCTTTGCGATGTGGTGGCCAAGGGCGGCAACTTGTTGCTGAACGTAGGACCCGACGCCGACGGGCTGCTGCCTGACACGGCGGCGCAACGCTTGAGGGAGTTGGGAAAATGGATGGCGGCCAACGGCGATGCCATCTACGGCACCCGACCTGTTTTACCCTACGTGCTGGGTAAATGGCGCTTTACGAAGAGTAAGGACGGCGCGACGGTGTTTGCCATTTACTTATTGGACGAGGGCGAAGAGGTGCCCGAAGTGTTGGAGATAACGCGTCTGCCCATCGTACCCAACGAAGTGAGACTGCTGGGTGGTGGCAAGGCGAAGGTGAGAAAAGAAGACGGGGTGTACAAGATTTATGTCAGCCCCTCAAAAAACGCGCGGCACGCCATAGCGTTAGCATTCAAATAAGAACGTTGCGTCAACATTACGCGGATAAAAGCCGCGGCTGTCTTTAGGGGCGGCTTTGGATATGCCGTGCTGCGTTAGCATTCGAATAGGAAACTAAAGTTCTCTGGTGCAAATAGGTCGCGTGCCACTTCAATGATTTGCCCGCTGGTGACGGCGAGCACTTCCTGTTGCATCTCTTCCAGCGTGTCCACCTTGTCGTACACCATGTAACTCTTGCCGATGCTTTGCATCTCGTTGAGCGCAAGGTCGGAGGTGATGGCCATTTGTCCAATGAACTGTTGCTGTGCGGCATGCAATTGTAGCGGCGTAAGGGGCGAGGAACACACCTTGTCCAGTTCTTTCATTAACTTCTCAATATATTGGTCGCGCGCTCCGGCATCTATACCGGCGTATACGGTGAATAGCCCCGTGTCGCTGAAAGGAGTGTACTGCGATTCTATGGTGTAGCAGAAACCAGCATGTTCGCGTATGCTCATGTTGAGGCGCGAATTCATTGCCGGTCCGCCCAGTAGGTTGCACAACAGGGAGAACGGCACGCGTCGCGGGTCGTATGCGTCGTATGCGGGGCAGCCCGCCATGACGTGCATTTGATGGTTGCGGCGTCTCTTCGTTTGGTTGAAGTGGCGAAACGTGGGGGGCGTGCTGCGGTCGGCTGCGGAGACGGTGGCGGGATAGGCTCCGAAGTATTTCTCGCAAAGACGCACAAGGCGGCGAAACTCCACGTCGCCCACCACGCTGATGACCATGCGTGGGGTGGTGTAGTTGTGGCGCAGAAAGTCGCTAAGGTGTTGGGATGAAAATCGCCTTACGTTGCGTTTGTTGCCCAGGATGTCATGTGCCAGGGGATGCCCAGCGTAGGCCAACTCTTCGTAGTCGTCGGCAATTTGTTCTATGGGGGAGTCTTGGTAGGCGTCAATCTCTTCTATCACCACTTCCTTTTCGAGGTCTATTTCGTGCTGCGGGAAGGTGGCATGGAAGATGAGGTCGGCCAGCATATCCAAGCATCGTTCTAAGTGCCGTGTTAGGGAGGAGGTGTAGAGGCAGGTCTCTTCCTTTGTGGTGAAAGCGTTCAGTTCGCCTCCCACGCCGTCGATGCGGTTGAGAATGTGGTAGGCGCGGCGGTGTTGGGTGCCTTTGAAGATGGAATGCTCTATGAAATGCGCTGTGCCTTCGTCTTCGGGGCGAAGTTCGTCGCGGGAGCCTATGTTGATGAACAAACCTGTGTGCGTCACAGCCGATTTCTTCTGTTCGAGAACGATGCGAATGCCGTTGTTGAGCGTATGGAAGTTCATGTGTTTCAGTTTATGAGGCTTTGTAGTGCGTTGTTGTATCCTGCGTGCGGTTAGGCAATCTTCTTCTCCTGCCTTGCTAACAGCACGGCGAATAGGCAGGCGAAAAGGCATCCGGCCAGGGTTTCAAGGGTGTCCTCGCTGATGAAGGAGATGGCCACGATGCATAGGTTGGCAAGCAGTAGGGGTGGTTCCCACATCCGTTCGTGCACGAAGGCGCGGAGGAAGAGCAGCAACAGGGTGGCGCATCCCACCACACCGAAGGCCATCAGCAACGAGAGGTATTGGTTGTGCGTATGCTTGTTGGTGTTGGCAAGTTCCGAGCCATGCAAGGCGAGTTGCAGATGCAGCGCGTCCACCACGTCGCCTGTGCCCACGCCGAAGAATGGATTTTCGGTGAATACCTTCCAGCCTGCGCGCCACAGGTCGAAACGCTGCAGCATGGTGAAGCCTTTTACGGCATGGAGATGACGGCCGCTTTCGTATTCAAACAGCCTAACGTACACCATCCTCTTTATGCTCAACGGCCGCAGGTAGACGGGGTTGGCTACGCCGCGCTCGATGGCGTGTATGTCGTCAGGGCTGAGTTGTGCCACGCCGGCGCTGTCCTTAGTAAGGCCTTTGGCGTTGAGATAGCGTACGAGAGCGGGATAGATGGCGTAGCCGTTTCCTGCGGGGGCGTCCACAGATTTGTCGCTTCTCAAGGACCATTGTTCTGCGAGTTCTTGCCGGCATACCCAGTTATTGATGTAGTTGCCATTTTCAATCATGCCGTCTTGTGCATGTGAGTAGGCGTTGCCGTTGGCCGTGGTGGCTTTTAGAGGCTGTTTTGCCGCTGGCGAAAGATGATAGTAGCCGTAGGCGTTTATGCCCACTGCCACACCCGCCGCCGCTGCCACGCCAACCCAAAGGAGTAGCGCCGTGAAGCGCAGCGCCTTTGTGGGGATACGTCTCCAATACGTCAGCAGCATCACCAAGGAGGTGAAGTATAGGACGATGTATGCGGTATAACTTTGCAACAGCAGCAGGAAGAAGAGGAGCCATATTGTCAACGCGATGCAAAGTATGGAAAACCAATCGAAGTGCCGTACATGCTGTCGTACCATTAGGTTTTCAAGTATCTCGCGCGCGGTGCTGGGTTCGGAAAGAGAGCCGTCTTCTTGCCGTTGGCGGTAGTAGCGCATCATGGGAGCCAGCGCAAAGGTCATGAGCAGAAATATGGCCATGCAGCAGTTGAGCGCGAAGCGGATATGTGAGATGAAAGGTACAATTTCGCGGTAGGGCAGCCCTGGCACGGAGAGAAAGCGCACGAAGCCTATGGCCGACACTACGAGGACGGCCGCCACGTAAGCCGTCAGTAGGCGCCGTAGGTGGTTGCCACGCAGCGGTTCGCTGGTCAATACCACCAGTGGTACTGCCGCCAGCGGCAGCATGCGCCGCAGGTAGTCCACCCCGTAGTTCACGTTTTGGCTCCAGCATAGCCCTGCCATAGCCATGGCGAAAAGAGCCAAGAAGGCATGCAGCAGTGTGTTGTTTCGGAAATGGGCAAACTTTTCTCGCCAGTTCCATTCCAGTACCCAGTTTGCCAGCATGAGCACCCAGGCCAAGTTCATGAAGAACACCGATGAGGGCATGGCCACGAGCAGCAAGGCCAGCAGGAAAATGTAGATGTTGCGATGAACTTTTGCCCGGGTCATGTGGAGGGCGCGTTAGGTGGTTACTTGTTCAGAATCTTTTTGTATTGAAGCCTGTCCGAAAGTATGTCTACGGCTTTTTGTATGTCAGGATCGCTTTCCAGCATGCCTTCGATTTGTCCTTTTTGAAAGTAGTATCGCCCGAGTAGTTCGCTCTTGAGCATTTTGGCTATTGTGGGGCGGAATTTGTCCAGGTCGCGTTCCTTGTCGCTTTTCAGAGACTCCTCCAGCGTAGTCAGTTGCGTGTCGATGCTGTCGAGGTAATGTTCTTCCTTGGCCACTTTGCGCAATTCGGCCA
>JAXFQM010000209.1:0-13908 GCA_034178965.1 Bacteroidales bacterium
TTGTAGGGTGAATTGAAGTTCTTCGGAAGATAGAACCCCATCATCATGGCCACGCCGATGGCTATGTCTGTGTAGCCGCTGAAGTCGGCATACACTTGCAACGAGTAGACAAACAAGGCGCTGAAGTTCTCGAAAGGGGTGAATAGCAGTGGATTGTCGAAGACGCGATCCACAAAGTTTACAGCAAGATAGTCGCTGAGGATGATTTTCTTTGCCAGGCCGTTCAATATCCAAAAAAGGGCGATGCCGAATTGTCGGCGTGTAAGGAAATAGGGTTTGTATAGCTGCGGCACGAATTGTTCGGCGCGCACTATGGGACCCGCCACAAGCTGGGGGAAAAAGGTGGTGTAGAAACCGAAGTCGAGGATGTGGCTCGCATGTGGCACCTTGCGTTTGTGCACGTCCACGATGTAACTGATGTTTTGGAAAGTGAAGAAAGAGATGCCCACAGGGAGGAGTATTTGGCTTGCGTCGAAACGCGGCTTGCTGGTAAAGTGGTTGGCCCATTGGGCCAAGTAGTTCACCACGTCGTTTTGGGTGGAGAAGATGGTGTTGTATATGTCGGTGAAGAAGTATGCGTATTTGAAGTAGCATAGGATGACCAAGTTCACCGTGATGCCGGCTATCATCCAGCATTTTCTGCGTCGTTGTCGAGAGATGTCGCTGCCAGTGCTTTGCTCCGCCAAACGGTCCATCCTCACGCCGATGAGCCATCCCAAGAAAGTGGAGAAGATCAGCAGCAGCACGAATAGTCCCGAGGTTTTGTAATAGAAGAACAGGCTTACGAGCGTAAGGTATCCGTTGCGCAGCAGGCGCCGACGCCGAGGCATCCGCGGCGTTCCGTCCACGTTCCGTGCCCCGTTGTCTGCGCCAGGCTTGCCCACGCACATAATGGTCGTGTATAGGGCAAATACCAACAGAAAGAATGCCCAAAAGTTGAACTGGGTGAACAGTAGGGGGTGTTCTTGGTCGAAGGAGAACAGATTAGTAAGAAAGGTAATAAGATCCCGCATTCTGGTTTGTATCTTCTATTTTTGTACGGTCTAGATCTCCTGGCCTACGGTTGGTGAGGCGGTGGTTCGCGGCGTCGAACAGTGCATTGGTCAGCAAGTTGCCCAACAATTCGTAGCCTGCGTGTGTGAAATGAATACGATCTTTTTGCCCCAGTTTTGCGTTGCGCCATAGGTTCATGCTTTTTAGGCCGCCCATGATTTCGAATTGGTCCCAAACGGCACCATGGGTCTCTTCTGCCAGATGGAACATCACTTCTCTCACCTCCAAGGCACGTTCGTTGGCAGCGTAGGAGCGCCCTACGCGGCGATAGCTGTCGTTGTTTGTCACGAAAATAAAGAAACAGTTTGGGTTTGTCGAACGCACGGAGTCAGCCAACTGTCGGTATTTGGCGTGGAATGTAGCGCTGTCGAAGGTGGGGCCGTGTGCGTCGTTTATGCCGATGCCGAAGATGACCATGTCGGGGCGCAGCAGACGCAGATCCCGAGTGAAGTAGGGGCATTTGTCGAGATAGTCTTTCAGTGAGGCTCCGTTCACGCCGATGGAATGATAGGTGAACCCATTGTCGCGGTTGCCCAGACATAACCCCGTAAGTGTGAATGCTCGCCCCCCATTGCAAGGCAACACAATACGGAAAGAATCTATATTGCGAGCCAAGTTGAAGACGTAGCGTCGTGTCGCGGGGTCCACGTAAGAGGGGGTGATGTCGCGGCCGTCGTAGTTGATCAAGGGGACGAAGTCGCTGTCGCGTGGCAGGCTGTCGCTCAGGTAGCCCATAAGCACCACTTGGTTGGTCTTGTAGTCGATGCCTTCGTTGCGCAAGGCAATGTCTATGCAGGCAGTTGTGTCGCGCGCCGTGACGGCGATGCCGCACAGCCCCAGTTCCTTAGAAGGAGGGTTGTACACGCAGCGGCACAATTCCATAGGTTCCTTGCAATGCACAACGTAGTCTGGCGGGTTGTTGCATTTCTTGGCGGCCGAATAGGGGAATGTCATGCCGCGTCCTCCCACCAAGTTGGGATAGGCTTTCATTAGGTTAGTGCGCACTTTATTGGGAAAGATGCCGGCCTGCACGTGCGAGGAGCCTATGTGGACGATGTTCACGCACCCTTTGCCTGTCTCCGCCACGCGCAGCCACTTGTCAAAGAAAGCGTTCGCCAGCGAACTGTCTTTTCCTATGTGCAGTTGGTTGCTTTCGTAGTGTATGAAACTATGTAAACTGTCAAAGGGGACATGTTTCAGCGGTTGCGCCACCAAGGCGAGGTGCGATAAGCACAGAAAAACGAAAAGCGTGGGCAGAATTTCTTTTTTCATCGCAAAAGGTTATATGTTTACGGTAAGAGTGTCTTGCTTGGCAGCCATCGCCCGTTTCCGCAGCAGGAATATCCTATACATTTGGTCGAAGGCGTCGGCGAGGCGTTGCCCCATCAGGTGCACTCCTTTCATGGAAAAATGTATATAGTCCGACACGGCCAGTCCCTCGTTCACCCATGCCGCCATCGAATTTTTGCCGCCCATAGCGTCGTAGATGCTCCAATATGCTGCTCCGTGCGCCGTAACCGTATCGCGCAGCATCTGCACCACGGAAGGCAGGAAGGGGTAACTTTGCCTTTCTCCGTCTACGTTTGTTGCCATGTCCGATGGGCCTATGAAAAGCACTTTAGCCTGGGGGCACACCTTATGCATGAAGTCAATTTGGCGTCCCATGGTTTGGGCATAGACGGCGGTGTTTCTTGGCCCGCGCAGGTAGGGCACAGAATTGCCGCCAAATTGTAGTATGATGAGCCCCACGTCCATAAGGCCGTATGCCGTTTCCAGTTGTTCGGGGTTTATCATGCTGAACTGCTGTCCGCTGCATCCGCGCAAAGGCACATTATCCACCGCCACGCCAGGGCCGTTGTCCACAAGGATGCCATAGATGTCGGCATCGCCAGACAGGTGTATCCGCAGCGAGTTGGTGTCCATGGGCAGGCTCCATTCAAAAGCGTGCACGCCAGGTTCCTCAATAGTTTGCGAGCCGCTGTTGTCGCCGTCCAATGAAACTGTCAAGGGGCCGGGTCGGTTGTTGAAAA
The DNA here is from genome assembly GCA_034178965.1 of Bacteroidales bacterium. Lineage (GTDB taxonomy): Bacteria > Bacteroidota > Bacteroidia > Bacteroidales > P3 > Colimorpha. The sequence continues at coordinate 3,084 of JAXFQM010000209.1, forward strand.
TGACTTTCACGTCTCTGAAGCGGCGCACCCGTTCGTCCACAAAGTTCTGTTTGCTGGCCTTGAAACTGATAGTTCCGCTGCCAGCGAGGTGTGCGCACCGCGCCAGTGGTCCGTAGTTGCCGTTTGCCCGTTGTACCGTATTGTCGCCATAGGAGGAAAGGATGGAGAAAGAGCCGCTCGTATATTGGTTGACGGCGAAGCTTGGTATGGTTTGCCACCCCGGCTGCATGCCAGGGCCGCCGCCGCCGAAGAGACTTTGCATGTAGGTGCGCAGTTCCTGCGTCATGCGGTCCATCTCTATTTGTGAGTCGCCGTAATGCACGATTCGTATGATGCGTCCGTCGCTTTTCGCTGTCTCCAGTTGTGCGAAGAGGTCGTCGAAGAAGCCCTCTTCCCCTTTAGGAAACCAAAAACGGATGTTGCTGCTGTCGGCTAAGGACTGCATGTATGCGATGCTGTCCTGCAGGTCAGCAAGGATTTTTTGCTGCTTTTGCTTTGTGTCGTTGGCAAGAATTTCTTCCACGTTGGGTTTCCGTTCCTTTGCCAAAACCTTGTGCAGCGAGGGAAAGCGCAACGTAATGCTGCCCACCCGAATCCCTTCGGGTGGGAACACCACACAGAGCACCGCCAGGCAAGCCACAATGGTGCAAAGGAACAGGAGTGAATGGCGAAGTTTCACTTCAGTTTCTTTTCCAGTTCTCGTATGCGGGCTTCTATCTTGTCCAGGTTACGCATGATGACCATGTTGCGTTTCTGCTTGCGCGCATCCGTCGCAGGCGACCCCAGAACGACGCTGTCGGAAGGCACGTCGTTTGTCACACCGCTTTGCGCCGCTATTGTCACGCGGTCGCCCACCTCGATATGTCCCACTATGCCCACTTGTCCGGCAAGGATGCAATTGGAGCCTATCTTGCTGCTGCCGGCCACACCGCTTTGCGAAGCCATGGCTGTGTTGTTGCCAATGACCACGTTGTGCGCCACTTGGCACAGGTTGTCTATTTTGGCGTTCTTGTGCACCACAGTGCTGCCCATGGTGGAGCGGTCAATGCAGGTGTTGGCGCCTATCTCCACGTCATCCTCCACAACCACGTTGCCAATTTGGGGTATTTTGTCCCAAGTGCCGTCAGGCTTGGGGGCGAAGCCAAATCCGTCGGCTCCTACCACGCAGCCGCTGTGCAGTATGCAGCGGTTGCCTATCGACATTCCGCCGTATATCTTCACGCCAGCGTATAAGATGGTGTCGTCTCCCACGGTGGCGCCGTTGCCCACATAGGTCTGCGGGAAAATTTTCACGTTCTTGCCAATCTTGGCACCGTCTGCTATGACGGCGAATTCGCCCACATAGCAGCCATCTCCCATGGTGGCGGTGGGGGAGACGAAAGCCAGCGACGAAACGCCTTGTAGGCTCTGTTGCTGCATCTTACCATAGGCCTCAAGCAGGGAGGCGAAAGCCAGGTAGGGATCTTTCACGCGTATTAGCGTGGTCGGTATGGGGTGTTCGGGCGTGAACTCGTTGCTCACCACCACGGCGGTGGCTTGTGTGTCGTAGATGTAATGTGTATACTTTGGGTTGGCAAGGAACGAGATACCGCCTGGGGTGCCTTCTTCTATTTTGCAAAGCGTCCAAATTTCGGCATTGGCGTCGCCTTCCACGGTGCCGCCCAACATGCCAGCAATGTCTTGTGTCTTGAATTTCATTAAAAATATTGTTAACCTTGTTAACCGGTTGGAAGAATTCATTTGAGTTCGAGCCCTTCCCATCGCAAAAGCAGTCTCAACACTTTGCGACGGATATGAGGGAGTTTGATCCGTACTCACATGGATTATCAGTTATTTTCGACATCATTGATACCGCCAACCATTTTTTGTTACTTTTTTAGTCAGTTTCCTGCCGTGTCCGCCCACTCCACGGTTCCGCGCTGTCGGTATATCTTGGCGTTTTCGAAGTTCTCGTCGCTCAAGAAGCCATCTCCATAAGTCTTACGTTGTCCATTTTGTGAGCGGACGGGGTGGTTGCTGTAGAGGATGCCATCCTTTTGGTTCCAGATGATGTCGGAAAGATAAATGGTGTCACCGCTAGAGAAGTCTATGATGACCACACTGTCGCGCGCCATCATCGTTTTGCGTTCCTCCAGGCTGATGGCATACCGCGCCGTTAGGTTAACGCTGCGTTTTCCATCTTTGAGGAAGTCCACGTAGACGCCTTGGGGGTACACCACTTTTCTTTCGGGCTTGCTGTAGCGGTAGATGAGTGGCGCCGCCAGTCGCATTTGGCGCACTCCGTTGCTGGAATGCGTGATGATGGCTCCTTCCATGGTCTCGTCAGGCAGCGTGTGCCTGTCAAACATCTTCACCTTCTGCATGTCGTTGCTGCAGCCGCATAGCGTGGCGGTGCAACATGCCAGGCCAAAGGCAAGGGAGAAAAGTCGGTGGCGTTTCAGAAAAACTTGAAACGCCACATGGGCTTTTCCCCCTTGCCTTTTGTGCTGGGTTATTCCCTCCATTACCCGAAAGGGTTATTTTCTGGTGCGAATGGTGGTGCTTTCGCCAATCCATCCTGGCACTACAAAGGAGTTTCCGTCTATGAGGTCAAGCATGAATGCCGTTTCCTGCTTGGGGAAATGTGCGCTGTAGGTGCTGATGATTTTGTTGGCCGCTTCCACGTTGGCAGGAGAGGAGTCAATATTGCGTGCGCGCACGGCTTTGTCCACTGCCGCCCAGTATGCGCTGGCACCGCCCATTCCGTCGTTCACGCTGTGGGCGTTGGAACCATACAGTTGTGCTATCAACAAGTAGGGTTCTCCGCTGCTGGGACGAATTTCGGCAGCCTTGTAGTAGTCGTTGCGTGCCGCGCTGTAGGCGTTTTGTCCGTCATGGGCCAAGCCCAGAAGCAGGTAGGCCTTGTATTTGTCGTCCTCCTCGTCAAGTCCATTCGCAGCCTCGTTGGCATATTTCGCAGCTTCACCGTATTGTTTCTTATTATAGCACATCTGCGCCATTAGGAAGGCGGTGTTTGGCGAAGGCTCCAATTCGTGCAATTTAGCGCTGGCCTTGAAGAATAGTTCGGCATCGGTGCAACCCTTTTTGCGCATAATGTTTGTGATTTTCTTCAGCAGGTCCACGTCGTTGGAATTGTCCTCGAATTTTTTGCTATATATTTCCACCAGTTGGTTGCAACTGGCGAAAGGGGCGAAACCCGCCTCTACGTTGGAGGCGTAACTGCCAATCTTTTCGGCCTTTTCGGGTTCGTTGCGCATGGCTCTGTCAAGAATGTCGCTGGCCTTGTCGTAGGCGTCCACCACGAGCGAGGCGTCGCTTTTGCCAGCCGTCACGTATGCCACGGCGGCGTTGAAGAAGAGGTAGGCATATTCAGGGTCCATCTTGTCGCCGCCTTGTCTCACGGCCTCGGCATAGATGGGGTAGTACTCCTCTACCGCCTCCGCGCCTTTCAGTTTTTCCAAGTCGTGCGCCTTGCGTGCCAGGTTGTCGCCCACTTCGCCAAAGTACTTGATGCGTGTGTCGTAAAGAGCCATCAGTTCGTTGATGCGTGCGGTGCGTTCTTCCTTGGTCTTGGCGGCGTTAATTTTGGCATACATGATGTTGACGCCTCGGATATAGAGGTTCTTACTGCTTTGCGGACATTTGTCCACCACCTGCCGCCAAGCGTCGTAGGCGCCGGCGTAGTCTTTCATTTTATACATCTCGCTGTAGACGGAGGTGTTCATAATGCACTGCACGCTGTCTTCGGGGTTGCCGCCCCATTTCTGTGCGGACGCTGGCAAGGAGGCTGCCGTAAGCATAAGCGTAACTGCTAAAATTCTGAACGTTTTCATTTCTTCTGTATAATATTTATTTATGTTATTGTTTCTTTTCGTTTTGTACTGTAGCCAGGGGCTTTATTGAAGCGTTAAGCATTGTTAGCAAACCGCATGTGTTATTCATATCTGCGTTTTACGAACCAGGAGTCGCTGCTGCCCACGCTGATGCCAATGACAAAGTAGTTGTGACGAAGCATGTCGGGGCTACCCATGGAGGCGTAGGAGGCTGATAGGCGCAGTGCGGAGCGTCCTTTCCGCATGGGGAAGGCGGTGCCGAAGCCAAAGCCCCATTCATCGATGCTTTTTTCCTGTTCGCCTTGCAGGGCGAGACGCAGTTTGCCTTTTTCATAATGGAAGCCTGCGCTGTATTCCATACGACGCAAGTAGTGGCTGGAACCTTTGTCGCCCATCCAGCGTATACCCATGTTGAGGCGTCCGTTTTTGCCATAGGCAAGGGCACCGCGGCCAAAGAGGTTGACGCCTCCCTTTTCGGTGTACTTCATGCCGCTCCAAGGCGCGTAGGTGAAGTCGATAGCGGCTTGCCATAACTCGTTGCGTTCCAGTCCCGCTCCAACTCCCAGCGTGAAAGGCTGTTGCAACGTGCTGGAAAACGAGCCTTCGCCCGCTGTGCGGGGGAAGATGGTGTCGCGGATATATTCCATCCCTCCATTGGTTACGAAGGTGTACGATAGGGCATTGTCGTTCACCGTCATTGTACGTGGAACCTTGAGGGTCAAGGCCAGGTTGAGGGAGTGCTTTTCACCCAGCGGCAGGCGGTATTGCGCGCCGAAGTCGAGTGTGATTCCGTTGATACGCGAGTCTTTCTGTTTGCGGCTGTCGAGGAAGGCAGAACTGTCGTTTTGCACGAAGTCATAGGTGATGGCGCGCGTGATGGTTCCAAACAATAAGTTGGCGTTGAATCCCAATGAGAGGCGTTGACCTATGTTGAAACCGCTGCCCAGGAAGAAGTAATTCACGCCGCCATAGCCCTCGTATATGGTGCTCATCGTGTCGAAGGTTGCGCCTTTGGCGCCCTGCACAGAGGAATAGTCCACGTTGGACAGCGGAGCGAGACCTACCGCCGCCTTCCACCATTTGGCCACGGGAAAAGCCAAAGAGATGTATCCCAGGTTGGCATCGGCGTCATAGAGCGACGTTTGGGGGTCCTTCAGAGTGCTCATCTGCACATTGAATCCCATGTCGAACGCCAATGCTTGCATTCCTACGGCGGCGTAGGAGGCTGGGTTGAGGGTATTGATGAAGGTGTTGCCGCGTTGGGTATAGGCGGCTCCGCCGAAAGCGCTGCACCACGGTAGGTTGGCCGGGATGATGCTGGAGCCAATACCATATTGTGAGTAAGGCTCGTTGATGCCGTTCTGCGCCTGCGCCACGAGGGGGAGGGCTGCCGCCAGCAGCAGCGCCGGCAGGAGGGTTCTTGTCTTCATGTTTCGTTCATTAATAATATTCTGTTCAAGCCTTTCAGCACGAGGTGCTCGTCCATGTAGCAGCCCAGGCGGGCATAAGAGCGTAGAAAGCGGGCGTCGCCGCCTGTCAACGCCACTTCCAGATTGGGAAACTTGCCGAGGAAAGTGCCCATGAAGCCCAATATTTCATAGCATGTGGCCGCAATCACGCCTGCTTTCATGCTATCGGTGGTGTTTCTGCCGCTTTGCATGGTCGCGGCGTCCTTTTCGGGGTCAAACTCGACGAGCGGCAACGCGGCGGTGTAGTCGTGCAAGGCGCGGAAGCGCATCCTCAGTCCTGGCAGGATAGCCCCGCCCTTATAGTGGGCATTCGCATCCACAAAGTCGATAGTGATGCAGGTGCCAGCGTCTATCACCAGGATGGGCTTGCCGTGAAACATGGCTTCAGCAGCGCAGGCCGCCGCCACGCGGTCCATGCCCAGCGTGTCGGGAGTGTCGTAGTCCAACGCCAGCGGCAGTTTGCTGCTGTGGGAGAGGACATGCACCTTGCCTCTGCCGCCGTTGGCCGCATGTTCTGTCAGAGCCAAGGGCATCTTGCCCGTGTGGCAAGCAATGGTGCGGTCCACATCGTCGCGCTGCAACAACAGAAACAACTCTTCGGGCAGCACAAACAGCGTCTCCCTCGGCTTTTCCTTCTTGCCGAAAAGGCCCGCTTTTATGCGCGTGTTTCCGATGTCCAATGCCAAGTTCATTTCCCGTTGTATAGGCTCATGGCTTTGTCTGCTCCTTGCGTCGCAAAGCACTTAATCATTTCTACCGCTTTGCCCAGTTGCGTATTCATCACGGCTCTCTCCTCGTTGTCGAAGCGTCCCAGCACATAGTCAATCTGCTTGCCGCGTGGGAAGTTGTTGCCCACGCCGATGCGCAAGCGGGCGTATTGATCTGTGCCCAGCACGGTCTCTATGTCTCCCAACCCGTTGTGGCCGCCGCCGCTGCCGCCTTTCTTCATGCGCAGTGTACCCACGGGTAGCGCGATGTCGTCCACTAGCACCAACAAGCGTTCCAGCGGCACTTTCTCTTGTTGCATCCAATAGCGCACAGCCTTGCCGCTTAAATTCATGTAGGTGGTGGGCTTCACCAACACCAACTCGCGCCCCATGACACGCACTTGCGCGCGATAGGCCAGCCGTTCCAAACTCCAGGCACCCTTGCCGCTCTCACACAGCGCATCGGCGGCCATAAAGCCGCTGTTGTGGCGTGTGTCCTCGTATTCGGAACCCACGTTTCCCAAGCCTACTATCAGATATTTCATTTCTACCTGCGCGGGTTCCTCTTGCCGAGTCCCTGGTTTACAAAGTGATATTAGTTTCTTAAAAATATTCATGCCTATAAAAAGCGATTGCAAAAATACGAAAAAAAACTGACGTGCGAGCGGGAAAAAAATGCACTGGTGTTATTTATTCTTAATTTCCAAGTTGACACGTCTCGCGTTGCGAAAGGGCAAGAAAGGCATTGCCAGCACCATGGCAGCACCAGCATCGCATCAGCATCGCATTAGCATCGCATAAACTATGCTATTACAGTGGTGACATGATGCTGCCATAATGCCTTGTAAATATTGTGTTAACGGCAGAAAATCGCCATTGCTTCCAGTGGCCAATTTTATCGAAGTAGCAGTATATTAAAACAGTAGTATGTTCACTTATAAATTAAATAGATATACACATGCTTGTTAATGATTGATAAATGATATTCGTTGACGGAATTAAGTTAGTACATATTTGACCCTGCCAGCCGGCTAATTGTTCAGGTGGTTAGGCGGGTTCTATCCATTCATCGTTTTTCAAAATAATGAGACAGGAGCGACCATAGCCTATTCCGCGCTTTTGAAGCCTTGCTTGTATCTTGCTGTTTGTCTCCAGTTGCATAGCCCGCCGTAACCTCGTTTCGCATTGTTCCCTGTTCGAAAATCCCATCAAAATCGCAGAAATCCATTCATTGAAAGATATTACCCACCTTAATAATAATTAATTATTTTGGGTAACGCTGTGGTTAACGGCGACACAGTTGTCGTGCAATTCACCAGTCAGAAGGTGCGGTTTCCATGTTTTTCGAATGGTTAGGAGGGCAGATACGAGATGAAGGGAGTGGCGCTGATAGAGTGCCGCATAAGTGGTCATTCCATCTATTCTGCCATATTTTGTTAAAGCCTGTAAGGTGTCCCAATCTTCCGAAAGCCATTAAACGTTTTTACCTTGAAGCAGATAATCCTTGTTTTTTTTATCCCACACACAATATTTCAACCGACAACACGTTATTTAAAGTGAAATTTCTGATTGTAATGAAAACTGGCAAATACATACGTCGCTGGGTACTCTGCCTGCCTATGGTGCTCATCCTACTCTTTGGAGAGCATATGGGCTGGGTGCGTTGTGCTTGTTCTGGAGACGTAAGTCTGCTGGTTTTCAATAGTGAACAATGCTGCGAGGGCGATGAAGACTGCATGAATGTGGTCGTGGCCGAGACGGACGACTATGTGCCATGTCAGATTGTGTCACTGGTCGTTCCTGTGGCCATGGATGCATTGGCGAGTTATCCGGACTGTAGCGCCAGATGCTTCGCAACAAAGGCTTCCTATTATGCGCCGAACGCAAACCTTTCCCCAGGAGGGGAAGGGGAATTCTCGATGGTGATGCGGGTATAACGCCTTTTCTTTCGAAACAACCACACTGGCCATAGGCTCTTCCTGGTAAGGAAGGGCAGGGCTCTTGTGTGGCACAGTGTCCGATATTCATCCGCAAACCATTGAAAATTACATGAAAAAAAGTCTTATAACAATCCTTTTAGGGGTGTGTGCCTATGGCGCATCTGCGCAACAGGTCGACACCATCAAAACCTTGGAGGCCGTCACTATCTCGGCACAGCCGCTGCCAGGCATCTCCAAGATAGCCGGACCAGAAAACGGCAATATCATAAGCAGCGGCGAGTTGTTTCGTGCAGCCTGCTGCAACTTGGGAGAAAGTTTCCTCGCCAACCCCAGCGTGGATGTCAACTACAACGACGCTGCCACCGGCGCCAAACAGATACAACTGCTGGGGCTCAGCGGACGTTACGTGCAGATGCTCGTGGAGAACCTGCCCCTGTCAGCAGGGCCCGCCACGCCCTACTATCTGGGCTTCGTACCAGGCTCCTGGATGAAAAGCATATCAGTAAGCAAGGGCGCATCCTCTGTGAAAAACGGCATCCAGAGCGTCACCGGACAAATCAATGTGGAATACCTGAAGCCAGAAGACCCTGAAAATGTAATGATAAACCTATATGGCAGCAGCATGTTGAAAGGCGAAGCGAATGTGGTGGTAAATCGCAAACTGGGCAAACATCTCACCACAGAACTGCTGGGACACTACGAACACGACTTCGCCCACCACGACGACAACAACGACGGGTGGCACGATTCGCCGACGGTGAAACAGTTGAACATTGGCAACCGCTGGCACTACATGAAAGGACGCTACATCTTCCATGGAGGTTTGGGAGTGCTGGACGAACATCGCACAGGAGGACAGCTGGAGGATTTCAGCCCCAAGCCATATCGCGTGAGGGTGAACAACCGCCAATACAGTGCTTATATGAAACACGCCTATGTGCTGAACGCCGAGCACAACACCAATGTAGCCCTAATGACCAATGTCACGCGCCACGAAATGGGGGCACGTTTCGGTCTCGACTCACTGAACGTAAATATGAACGACTGGAATGCACAACTGATGCTGGAGCACGATTTCAACGACATGCACAGCATCTCCACGGGACTGTCATTGCTAATAAATGACTATGACGACTGGCTGAAAGATACAGTCGCGCAGGCTCTGCAAAGCGCCGAAACGGACGTTATCCCCGGCCTCTATGCGCAATATACCTTCAAACCCACCTACAAATTCACAGCAATGGCAGGCCTGCGTGCTGACCGCAGCAAAGAATACGGCATCTTCGCTACCCCCCGCCTGCATCTGAAATGGATGCCCAACGACGTGGTGACGCTGCGTGGATCTTCTGGGCTGGGGTACCGCAAACCTTTCGCACTCTCCGAATACCATTACCTGCTCTCTTCGGGACGCACGCTGAACATCGAGAATAACCTGGAGATGGAGCAGGCTTGGAACAGTGGCATTAGCGCGTCGTTCTACATACACGTGAGCCAAGAACGTTTGCTTATGCTGAACGCGGAATATTACTACACCCACTTCTTCCAGCAATTGGTAGTGGACTACGACAGCGACCCTGCCTCCATCTCGCTGCACAACTTGAATGGGCGTTCCTACTCGCAGACGCTGCAACTGGATGCATCCTATTCCCCTCTGGATGTGCTGGACGTTACAGCTGCCATCCGCTTCAATGACGTTCGCAGCACCTATGGCGGCAAACTGAAAGAAGCACCGCTGGTGTCGCGCTACAAAGGACTGCTCACTGCTTCGTGGAAGCCGTTCATGGGTCTGTGGAAATTTGATGTCACGCTGCAACTCAACGGTCCGGGTCGCATGCCAACGCCCTACCTACAGGCAGACGGCACACCTTCCTGGGACGAGAACTTCCCTGCCTATCCACAGTTGAACATGCAGGTGACGAGGGAATTCCGCCACCTCTCGTTGTACTTGGGCGGCGAAAACCTAAACAACTACAGGCAGCCGGAGCCTGTACTCAATGCTGTCAATCCCTGGTCGCCTACCTTCGAACCCACCCTAATTTGGGGGCCTGTGAACGGCATTATGCTCTATGCCGGCATAAGAATGAATTTAAAGAATAGTCAATAATTAGTAAACAATCTAAAAGTCATCACAATGAAAAAACTTCTTCTTCTCATCCCCACGCTGATGCTTTTGGCTTTCGGCGGCAAGAACATTCACACTCTTGTTGTGACAGTGGACCCACAGATGCACTGCGAAAGCTGCGAGAACAAGATAAAAGGCAATTTGCGTTACGAGAAAGGCGTCACCAAAATTGTCACCTCTCTGCAAGAGCAGACCGTCACGATTACCTACCATGCGGATAAAACCAACCCCGATGCTATCGTTAAGGCTTTCGCAAAGATAGGATATAAGGCCACCATTGTCTCCGACAAACCACTCAATTCTGTCGCCAAAAAAAGCAAGAACCCTTAACGGTAGTCTTTGCCAAAAGGGAAGAACTGAAATTTGATGTGATTGTGGCGTCTTAACCCGTCATAATCACATCAAATTTTAGATAGGTTCAATAAATTGATTTTCTGTAATTTTGATGGAATTGTGATTGTGGCTTCCTGAAAAAGGTTGACTGATTGTAGTCTTATTACTGGTCTAAGTTGACTCTTTGTTGATAATATAACTGAATTGGGTTTACTTATTGCCTGTTCCTGAAAAAGTTTACTTTAATGCGTTTGTTGAGCCGAGGAGGTTTGACCTTGTACAAGTAAGGCTTGTTCCCAGTAACTGGTCCACCTCTTGGAGATGGGGCCTGTCTTTTGGGATGCCTCTGCCGTGGTGAGCATATCGATGCTCATGTGTGGCCTCCGGTTATTGTAGAAGTTCACAGCCTTGGATACGGCCT
>JAXFQM010000218.1:0-5348 GCA_034178965.1 Bacteroidales bacterium
CTGTAGGCACAATGTCCTTGATGTCGGTGTATTGGTAATATTTCAGGCCCATTTCTTTAATACTTGCTTTTACGCTACTGGGAAGTTTTAGTTCAATGGGTGACACCAGGTGGAAGGTTGCATTGAAGTTGCACATGGCTTGCACTAAACTGTGCACGGTGCGGCCATACTTCAAGTCGCCCACCAAGGCTATTTGCAGGTTGTCCAGGGTGCCCTGCGTCTTGCGGATACTATAGAGATCCAGCATGCACTGCGTGGGGTGTTGGTTGGCGCCATCGCCCGCGTTGATGACGGGCACTGTGGCTACCTCGCTGGCATAGCGGCTGCTGCCTTCCTTGGGGTTGCGCATCACGATGAGGTCGCTGTAACTGGAGACCATCGTGATGGTGTCGTGCAGGCTTTCGCCTTTCTGCATGCTGGTGGCTGAGGGGTTGCTGAAGCCAATAACACTGGCCCCCAGTTGGTTGGCAGCACTTTCAAAACTAAGGCGCGTGCGAGTCGAGGGCTCGAAGAAAAGGGTGGCCACCACTTTGTCGGAAAGGATGGGCTGCTTGGGGTTCTTCTCAAAGTCTTCGGCAATGTCAAGCACTTGTATGTATTCCTCCTTGGAGAAATCGGTGATGGAGATGAGGTTTCGTCCTTTAAGATTGCTCATGTTTATTACAGTATTTAGTTTTGGTTTTACTTGCAAATATTAAAAAAGCGACTGGTTAAAGCCGCTTTTTAGGAGAAAAATATCTTTTGTTGGCATCGCCGAAAGGCTCTGTCTTATTCACATTCAACATATTATGACTGTTATCACCGCACATGTTCTTCCGTATTCTGAAAAGCAAAAGTACGAATTTTTTTATTACTGCGCAAATTTTTTTCAACATGGCGGAAATTTTCATCCAAAATGGGGGTATTAATTCATTTCTTTGGCTTCTTCAAATTTGATTTGCTTCCATACCTTACGTAACAGGAGGCCGGCGCAAATGCGAAAGATGCCATAAGAAATGGCAGCGCAGGCAAATAGGGCAACGATGAAAATGCCGCCGAAAGCAGGGGTGCTAAAGAAAAACCACACGGCGAAGATGATGCCCAAGATGGCGAGCAGTATCACCCAACCCCATCCTCGCACTCCAAACATGCCCAGTTCAATGGCGTTGCCAACGGCCCAAAAGCATCGAAAGACAATCCAAATGCCCGCCAAGTAGGTGAGAATGGTGGAAGTTATTTCGATGGGTTGAAAGATAAGGAATAGGGCGAAGGCAAGGTCTGCCAAGCCACCCAGGAGTATCCATCCCCATCCCAGGCTGATGCGGCTGTTTGCGAAGGCATAGATGATTTCGAGTATGCCGCCCAGTAGCAGGGCTGTTTCGAATAGTACGGCGAGGCTATTGAAGGCCGCCAAGGGCGTGCATAGGCATGCGATGCCGAGTGTGACGGCGAGGATGCCTACCAAAAGGGAAATCCACCAGTTCTTAATGGCCCCATAGGCGTGTTTCATCATGTTATGTATCATGGTCAATTATTTTTTTGGAACGTTATTTCAGTCTTGCCAGTCCATCCTTTGCCTTTTCGTTGTTGGGGTCTATTTGTAAGGCTGTTTTATATCCGATGGTGGCGTTGGCTTTGTCACCTTTTAGTTCGTATGCAAAAGCCCTGTTCACGTGGGCTTCCACGAATTGGTTGTCGCAGTCGATGGCCTTTGTAAAGAAATCGATGGCGGCGGGGTAGTCCTCGTACAGCACCAAGTTCAAGTAGCCGCGGTTGTGCCAGGCATGCTTGTCATTTGGGTTTCGTTCCAATATTTTCACATACAACTCGTTTGCCTTGTCTGCCTCCTCCATATCTTGGTACATCATGGCCACAGCGTAGAGCGCATTGGTGTTCATGCTGTCCAATTTCAGCACTGTTTGCAGGTATTCCACTGCCATCTCGTTGTGCTGTTCGGCATAAAGCACGCACATCTCCTCGTAGGCGGGCATATAGTCGGGGTATAGGTCTATGAGTTTGCGGAAATAGTGCACGGCATTTGCCGTGTCGCCCGTTTCCTTGTAGATGAAGCCTTTCATGAAGAAAGCCGTTTTGTTGTTGGGGTCTTGCTCAGTCACTTTGTTTAGCGTTTCCATGGCTCGGTCATAGTCCTTGCTGTAGAACGTTATTTCGCTCATTTTTAGCAATGCTTCCATGTCTGTGGGGTCCAGTTTCAAAGCTTTTTGCAGTGTCTCGTAGCTTTTTCCCGCGTCTCCGTTGCTGAAATAGGCGTCACCCAGCGCAGTGTAGTAACTTGCTTGACTATTGTCCAGTTGGATGGCTTTTTGTAGGTCCACGATGGCCGTCCCCATACGATGCAGTTCCATCAACACTTTGCCGCGTTCGTAGTACAGCCGCGCATTTTTAGGGTCTTTTTTTATCTTGGCATCAAGCAATTCCAGCCGTTTATCCACGGGTAAAGTGTTCTTTTCGTTGTGCTCGCAACTTACCAAGCCGCCGCCCAAGGCGAGGGCGACAAGAAGTAACAATAGGAGTCCTGTTTTCTTCATAAAATAAAGCAATAGTGGTGTCTTTAGTTTTTTGGCTTTCAAGGCAGGCAGCGTTCTGCGGGCATGCCTTTGGTATTATCAATATATTTACGTCGAAATCCGTTTTTTATTGTGTAGCAGCGTCGTTTTCTTCGGGCAAACCTGTAATCTTTTCTAAAAGTCGAAATGAGATTTTTTTGTTGCAAAAATGAAACTTTTTTATGGGTATTGCGTATAATAGAGTGCTTACTTATTAAAAAAGATGTATTTTCCCGACGGGGCCTTTGTTGAGATAACGAAGGCTCCGTTTTGTTTTTCCCGTTCAGTCTTTTGCGCTTGGCCTTCCGCGTTGCAGTGACTCTGCAAAAGTCTGGAGGCAAAGAGGCAGTGCAATAGACAATAAGGTATTGACGAAGAGGAACCCTCCAAACGGCACCACGTTGATGAGTGCCGTTTCTCGGTATAGGATGGCGCAACCCCATGAAACGAACATTTGAAGCAGGTATATCCAATAGCAGCCTTTGGATATCCGTGCCAAGCACCAGCGCAGTGGCTTTACCTCTTTCAGCCCCATGCCCAAAAATGCGGTGGCGGGCAAGGCTATTAGCCCCGTGAAGACGGAGAATAGGCGTTCTTTCGTCAGGATGAAATAGAGTGTCCATGCCACGAAAGGCAGCGAGCCCAGCAACGCGTGCCACCATTTCAGTGTCTTTAGTTCTTCTATCCCTTCAGCGCACAATATACCCATGAAATAAAAAAAGCCATACTTGCAAAACAGTGCAAGGCCGAACTTGTAGGTGGCGGGCAGCACCGTCAGGGCAACGCTGGCCAAGCATAACGCCATTTTTGTCCATCGTGGAAGTTTGAATACGAGGGGGGATATCACGTAAAACCCCATCAACACGTAGATATACCACAGAAAACTGGCGTTGCTCTGCATGGGCCAAACAAAGAGTTGCTGCAGCGTGTTCAACAGCACGCTCCACCATCCGCCTTGTAACTCCACGTTGTGGTTGAGGTATGCAGACGAAAGCCCCACCGCCGTCCCCACTAACAGAAACGGAATGAAGAACTTGGCAAACTTGCGCCCTATGTATTGAAAGTATTCCCGAAAGCCGTCTATACCACGGTAACTGTGCCTTATCAGTAGCGAGGAGAGAAACACGAATAGTTCCATGTGGAAAGCGTATATCCAAGGGTGCAGCCCGTTGTTGTACCAGTGTGGTGCGAAGTTAAAGCTGTTGTGCCCTAGCACCACCAAGGTCATGGCTATGCCTACCATCATGTCCACTACCACAAGGCGAGGACGCTGCTCAATGGTTTTTTTATTCATAATAATCGTTTCTTGAAGATGAAAGGGGTGATGTAGGTTGCCAAGTTTTGGCTTGCATAAGCAACCGCATTGCGCACGGCAGCGTCGTCCATACGTGGCAAGCACCATCAGCACCCCTACGTGCAGCCATGGGGTTCGCGCTGCGAGGTGTACCAACAAGGCTTTTGGCAGAGACAAGTCCGAGGGAGGTGTCCTGTTTGTGATGGAGCAGGCGATACCATGCGAGTGTGATGGTTGTTGGTATTGCGTTCGCATACAGATCGTCCGCGCCAAGCTCCGTTTGAACATAAAGGTGGGTTCTATCCATACACCGTTTTGCAAAAAGGATACAAGTGTTAGAATAGTTTTTTCTGTGCTTTTGAAGCTTTGTGGGCATCATATTGTTTACCACTTTGTTGCTTAGCCTGCTATGCGTTCACGTTTCGCACAACCCATAGTTCGATAAATCCATCAAAAGCGCAAGAAATCACTTGATAGACTCCACCTTAAGATATTTGCCCGTGATGGAATGCTGGCATGCTGCCATTTCTTTTGGCGTGCCTTGGAAAACGACCATGCCGCCGCTTTCCCCGGCACCTGGACCTAGTTCGACGGCATAGTCTGCGCGGCGAATTACGTCAACGTTATGTTCTACGAGAAAGACGGAATTTCCGTCCTCCACCATTTTGTCGAACACGCGCAAAATGCCCTCAATGTCCTTGGCGTGCAGTCCGTCGGTGGGTTCGTCGATGATGAAAATCTTGCTGTGCACGGCCTGCTTTCCAAGAAAGGAAGCCAACTTTAGCCGTTGCAATTCACCGCCACTCAAAGTGGAAAGGGCTTGGTTTAGGTGCAGATATCCCAGCCCCACGTCCATTAGGGGGCGCAACTTGTTCTCAATGTCTGTTCCGCAGAAGAAGCGGCTTGCCAGGCGAACGGTGAGGTTCATGGCTTGGGCAATGTTTAGCCTTTCCTTGGTGGTGTCGCTTACAAGCGAGAACGACAGTGCCTCGTTCGAATAACGTAGGCCGCTGCACGCTTCGCATATGGTTTCTATGTTGTCCATGAACGCCATTTCCGATACTATCACCCCTTTCCCTCCGCACACGGGGCAAGCGCCCTTGCCGTTGAAAGTGAACATTTCCTCTTTTGCCTTGTTTTTCTTGGCGAAGAGTTTTCGGATGTCGCCAGCCACGTCGATATAGGTAGCGGGCGTGGAGCGTAGGCTTACGCCAAGGTTTTTTTGGCTGACATGGACTATGTTGTCAGGGGCGTGATAGGAACGGCGGAAAAAATCCATTAGGGAGCTTTTTCCGCTACCTGCCACCCCTGCCACCACACAAAGCAGCCCCAGCGGCAGGTCCACGCAAACGTCCTTAAGGTTGTGTAACGTGGCGTGTTCAATGCGAAAGTGTCCTTTGGGTTGGCGTACAACATTTTTAAAAGGCAGGTTCCGGCTCATCATTTCGCCGGTGCAGGTGCCACTTTCCATCAGTTCGTCGAGGGTGCCTTCAAAGAGGATTTCCCCG
>JAXFQM010000002.1:0-7468 GCA_034178965.1 Bacteroidales bacterium
CTTTCACAGTTTTGCCATAGCGATCCACCACAAAAAGGTTGTGTCCCATTTTTGTGGCATCGACTTGACGGTTGATTACATATGTTCCGTGTCCGTTTTCTGCCTTTGGATAGTATAAAGCACTGTTTTGCGGAATCCAGTTATTACCGTTGTCCACTTCTTCATCGGGAATAGCGCCGTCAATGCGGACAAAAAAACTTGCAAAGGTGTTTGTTCCTGCTAAACGCACTTTTTCTGGAGAAGCGTATACGGTTGCGTCTGTTGAACGTGTATACTTGGCACCCTTGGTAACATTCTCGTCTCCGTTGCCAGTAGTGGCGCTGACGGTCATAGATGCTACTCCAAAATCAGCGGTGACCATCTTGTTTTTCATGCCTTCATTGACTTCTCCGCAAGACGCGAGCGCAAAAAGCGATGACACGGCAATCACCATTGCATTTTTTACTTTAATGTTCATCATGAATTAATATTTATTATCTATGTAATTCGTTTAATGTAAGTATATTGCATATACAATACATTGCTTGCTTTTGCAATTACAAAGATTGCATAAAATATTTCAATTGGCAGAATTTATTTTTTATACGCAGTTTTAACAGTTCGAGTTCGGAGTGCAAACTTTCTTGTTGCTATGTCATTTTTTTTTAGTAATTTTGCGGTGTGAATAAGGTATTGGGTGGCCTACTTTTTTTTGAAATTAGCGTCTGACACACAGATTGATGAAAGGATAACTGTTTGATGAAGAAGAACGAGAAAGCAGAAGCAAGCGCCGAGGAGTGCATCGTTGTGAAAGGAGCAAGGGTGAACAACTTGAAGAATATCACCGTGCGTATTCCCCGCAACAAGTTGGTTGTCATTACTGGGGTGAGCGGCAGCGGAAAGAGCAGTTTGGCCTTTGACACTTTGTTTGCCGAGGGTCAGCGTCGTTATGTGGAGAGTTTGAGCAGTTACGCCCGCCAGTTCTTAGGCCGCAAGGCCAAACCTGACGTAGACAGCATATTGGGCATTTCGCCTGCTGTAGCCATAGAGCAAAAGGTGAATACCAGCAATCCGCGTAGCACAGTGGGTACGAGCACAGAGATATATGAGTACCTAAAGTTGATGTATGCCAGAATCGGCCATACCTTTTCGCCCAAAAGTGGCAAAGAGGTGAAACGCCACAGCGTGAGCGACGTGGTCGATTTTGTCTATTCGCTGCCTCAAGATACCCGTGTCATGTTCCTTGCCCCTTTGGAGGTGACAAAGAAACGCGACTTGAAGAGCCAACTACTCGTGCTAAAGCAGGAAGGTTTTGTGCGCATATCCGTTGACGGCGAGATTAGAACGATAGAGGAGTTCCTTGCAGAATACAATGCAAACAATACCAATATGAACCCAATGTTGCTGGTGGATCGTATCAGCGTAGATAGCAACGACGATGACCAGCGGGCTCGGGTAGCGGAAAGTGTTCAGACAGCCTTTTTCGAGGGGAGAGGGACTTGCATTGTGAGCGAGAAAGAAAATCACACTTTTAGCAACCGCTTCGAGGCGGACGGTATGACATTTGAGAAACCCAATCCTAACTTTTTCTCTTTCAACAACCCCTATGGGGCTTGCCCCACATGCCAAGGATATGGCATGGTGCTGGGTATAGACGAAGAGATGGTGATACCCAATAAGACCCTTTCAGTGTATGACGACGCTGTGGCTTGCTGGAAAGGCGATAAGATGGGGGATTGGAAGAAGGAATTCATACGCAGGAGTGTAAACAACGGCTTCCCCATATACAAAGCTTACCGCGACCTTACGGAGCGGCAAAAGGATATCCTTTGGCACGGCCCAGAAAGTTTCCCTTGTATAGACAGTTTCTTTAAGTGGGTGGAAAGCCAGCAATACAAAATTCAGTATAGGGTGATGATGGCCCGCTACAGGGGCAAGACGGTGTGCCCCGACTGTCATGGACATCGGTTGAGGAGGGATGCGGAATATGTGCGTGTGGCCGACAAAACCATAGTACAGGTGTGCGACATGCCAATTCGTGACTTGCAAGAATGGGTGGATACGTTGCCCTCGAAAATATCGGAGCATGAGAACAAGATTATTTCACGCATATATAAAGAGTTAAAAAATCGTGTCGGATACCTCATGGAGGTGGGCTTGAGTTACGTAACGTTAAGCCGCGCGAGCAACACCCTTAGCGGTGGCGAAAGCCAGCGCATCAATTTGGCCACGTCGTTGGGAAGTTCGTTGGTGGGCAGCATGTACATCCTTGATGAACCTAGCATAGGTCTTCACAGCCGAGACACGGAGCAACTCATAAGGGTGCTGAAACAATTGCGTGATTTGGGCAATACGGTCATTGTGGTGGAGCACGACGAGGATATTATCCGCGCCGCCGACTATTTGATAGACATAGGTCCTGGCGCCGGCCGCATTGGCGGAGAGGTGGTTTTTTCCGGCACTCCAAACGAGATGCTTGCCAAGCCCAAAGAGGAACATTCCCTCACCACGCAGTTCCTTTTGGGCGAAAGAAGCATCCCCGTTCCTGCAAGTCGCCGAAAATGGCGCGATAAAATTGTGGTGAATGATGCCTATCTACATAATTTAAAACGCATTGACGTGGAGTTCCCGCTGAAAGTGTTGACGGTAGTAACAGGCGTAAGTGGCAGTGGCAAAACCAGTTTGGTAAAAAAGGTGCTTTACGATGTGTTGAACAAGCATTTCAATGATAACCCCGATTATGTGGGCTCTTGTTATTCCATCACGGGCGATTTGCGCAGGATAAACGGTATCGAGTTGGTGGACCAAAACCCCATAGGCCGCAGCAGCCGCAGCAACCCTGCCACCTACATCCATGCCTATGACGAGATAAGGCAACTCTACGCCATGCAACCCCTCTCAAAACTGCGGGGATACAAGCAGGGCTGGTTTTCATTCAACAGCGAGGGGGGACGTTGTGAGGTATGCCAAGGAGAAGGTGTTATCACTATTGGCATGCAATTTATGGCCGATGTGCGGCTCACCTGCGAAGAATGCCATGGCACCCGCTTCAAGGAGGAGACCCTTGAGGTAAAATATAAGGATAAGAACATTAGCGAAGTGCTGGACATGACTATTGACCAGGCCATCGAGTTTTTCGCTCCACCAAAAGGAGGCGGCGATGCGCATGCAAACACAGTGCTACGCAACATTGTAGCTCGTCTGAAGCCCTTGCAGGAGGTAGGCTTAGGTTACTTGATGCTGGGGCAGAATAGTAGTTCCCTCAGCGGCGGCGAGGCGCAACGCGTGAAACTGGCATCGTTCCTCATTAGGGGCAACGAAGAAAAACGCTTGCTATTCATTTTCGACGAGCCCAGCACCGGATTGCACTTTGCCGATGTGGAAAAACTGCTGAAAGCCTTCAACACCCTCATTGAGCATGGCCACAGCATCATCGTCATTGAGCACCACCCCGACATCATCAAAATGGCCGATTGGGTGATAGACATGGGTCCCGAAGGGGGAGACGAAGGAGGGTCCGTCGTGTTTGCCGGCACCCCAGAAGACTTGGTGAAGTGCAAGAAAAGTTACACAGGAAAGTTTCTCAAAGAGAAACTAACGTGAGTGCAAAATCAAAAAGAAAACTTTCATGAAAAAAGAGGATTATTTGAAACAAATAAAGACAGCATCCCGCATAGGTCTTATTGGCTCCATTCTCGTCGTAGCCGTTACAATTGCCTGGGTGTGGCTATCAAAATACACATTCCGCCAAACCAACCAAGTGCATGCCGCTATGATGGTCGTGAGTTGTCTGCTTGCCATTGGCGGCATGAGTTGGATGTTGTTTAACACGAGGCGTAGCATCCCTCAGATACGTCAGTTAGACGGCGTAGAGGAACGCTTGCAGCGTTACTGTAGCCATGTGAAGGGGATGTATTATGGCATGTTGGCCGTCGTTGTTGCCTTGTGCGTGCTATGCGTCCTTATGGGGGACAAAAACATGCTCATGCTGATTTTATTGGTAACACTGACACTTTTCATGGCCTTCCCAAACATATATCGTATGAAAGTGGACATGGGCCTTACCGACGAGCAGGCACAAGAGATGTTTGGAGACCAATATATACCCGATGCCAACCGTGAGCGGAACGAAGGAGGAGAACAAGATGAATGACACCATTTGCGCCGTAAGCACGCCCGCAGGCGTCGGCGGCGTGGCAATGGTTCGTCTTTCGGGTCCGCAAGCGAAAGAGACGGCGTTGAAGTTCATGCCATCGGTGAAAGACTTTACGCCAAGGCGCGCCACATTTGCTGGTTTCCATTTCATCGATGCAGTGGGCACTTCGTCCCTGCGGCAGAGGAGTTTGCTTGACGAAGTGGTGGCAACCTATTTCCCCGCCCCCCATTCCTATACGGGCGAAGAGGTGATGGAAATATCGTGCCATGGGTCTCTGTATGTGCAACAGGCTATTCTTCAATGCCTTATAGACGAAGGGACACGCTTGGCAGAGCCAGGCGAATTCACCCGCCGTGCGTTTTTGAGCGGCAGACTAAACCTTTCGCAGGCGGAGGCGGTGGCCGATTTGGTTGACAGTGTAAACGCCGCCAGCCATCGCTTGGCCATAAGCCAGTTGAGGGGCGGATATTGCAAGGAACTCTCCGACTTGCGTGCTAAACTGTTGGAACTAACATCGCTTTTGGAATTGGAACTTGATTTCAGTGAAGAAGATGTGGAGTTTGCCGACCGTCACCAATTGATAGGGTTGGTTGACGTCATATCGAAGAAAACCAATGCCTTGTGCGATGGGTTCCGTTTAGGCAACGCCATCAAGAAAGGCGTTCCCGTGGCCATTGCAGGCCGTCCCAATGTGGGCAAAAGCACCCTGCTGAACGCTTTGCTGAAAGAGGACCGCGCCATAGTGAGCAGCGTGCCAGGCACCACGCGCGACACCATTGAAGACAGTCTCACATTAGAGGGCATCCAATTTCGCATCGTGGACACCGCTGGGCTGCGCAACAGCGATGATGTCATAGAGCGGGAGGGCATAGCGCGCAGCATAAAGGCAGTGGAAAAGGCGCAAATAGTGCTGTATCTCGTTGATGCCAGCATGAAAACGGAGATAGTCGAGTACGAGTTTAAAGATTTTTGCCGCCAAGCAAGCGTGATGGGGAAAAACGTAGTTTTGATATTCAACAAGTCTGATGCCGCGCCGAGTGGCGGAATGCGGGGCGTTGCCTCGGCTCCACAAATGGGGGAACGCGCCTACCAAACCTTGCGAGTCTCCGCCAAGTTTGGCGACGGCATTGGGGAACTGGAACATATGCTGGTTGAAGCGGTGCGCAGCCAAATGCCGCCAGATGACACGCTTGTGACGAACCTACGTCACTTTGAGGCCCTTGGCCATATACGCGACGCAATGCAGCACGTAGACGAGGGCCTACGCCAGAAAGTGCCCGCCGACTTGGTGTCCATAGATCTGCGCGCTGCTCTGCATTATCTTGGGGAGATAACGGGTGAAGTCACTGCAAACGAGGTGCTGGGTAACATCTTTTCCCGTTTCTGTGTGGGTAAATAGATTGTAAAGCATTAATTATTAGATAGTTACAATACTTTATTGGAGTATTTTAACAAATACGATAACTATTTAATTATCAGCTATTTGCAAAAATCTGCAAATAAAAATTATCACATTCTGCGGTAGAAAGTACGAAAAATGGGGGTAAATATCTGCAAATATCCGATACTCATTTTGAGGGTAGTTGTCACCTGATATTTGCAGATTTTTGTAGTTGTTTGCATTGCACCGATTTCATTATATTATCATGCCTGCACTAAAGCAGGTTTTGATAATATGATATACAATAACAAGAAGCATTTCTACGATCCATACGATAGTTTAGACGCAGAATGGAAAGCAAGAATCTCTCATGAGATGCTTTCCGTAGGAGAAGCGGCTCGACTCTCAGGATTCAGCCGCCAGTACATTAACAAACTCATTGCAAACGGCATCATTGATGCTAAGAAGAACAACGATGGGAACTATGTGATTGCATGGATAAAGTTCGTCAGATGGTTCTCGGCTCTTCCAATCACACCAACCTCCCCTATCGGCTATGCCAGTTACTCTTTGAAAGAGCTGATGCGCTACACGGGCATGAGCAGATGCTGGGTGCTAAAGTTTGCAACACGTAATTCTATTCCTTCATACTATGTTGGCTTGCATCGACGTTTCTACAAGTCTGCTTGTGAAGAAGCATGGAAGCGTGAATCTATTTCGTTGAAGCGTTGGTTGACCATTGAAGAAGCCTGCGCACTTTTCGATATTGACGAGGAAGTCATCTTTGCTCTTGCTGCCCTACATAGGATAAGAGTGAAAAGACTGAATAAAAGCCAAGTCTATAACAAGGCAGATATACTGTCTGTCGTGAAGAAAGGAGGTACATCATGTCACGAGTTATTCTAAAGTACAGGAACATTGCACAGGGTAAAATGAAGTCCATATATTTGGAGTTCAATCCTGCCATTCATGACATCAAGGGCAATAGCGTGAGGTACGAATGCTTGAACTTGGAGATACACACTAACCCGGAAAATAGTCAGCAGCTCAAACATAACAGAGCTGTGGAAGAGATAGCAGAGACGATTAGATGTGAAAGGTATCTGCAGCTTGTCCGTCACGACTATAGCTTTTTGTCAAAGGCAAGGCTTGACGAGGACTTTTTAGAGTATTTCAGATTGAACGGTGATTGTCATGGTGCAAAATACCAAAGCAGCCGACTTCATTTTGAGAGGTTTTGTAAGGGACAATGCAAGTTCAGGGACATCAATGCGAGCCTATGCGAACGGTTCAGACTTTACCTGCTTCGTGCCAAGGGACTGCAGCACACTAAGAACAAGCTATCCCGGAACTCTGCAAGTGCATATTTAAATGCATTCCTGAGCATTGTCCATTTTGCCTACAAAGATAACATACTGTCTGACGATTATGCGGCAATGGTGGAGAAAATCTCATGGAATCATGACATCCGCAAAGAATACCTATCGAGTGCGGAAATCAAGCAGTTGGCAAGCACTCCATACGACGTTAATCCTGATGTGTACAAGGCTGGCATGTTCTCTATCTATACAGGATTAAGAAGGAGCGACATCCTTGCCCTCAGATGGGAGGACATTCACCATGACCGTGGCAGAAAGGCATGTCTCAGGTTCTGCATCAAGAAGACAGGTGCTCTGGTACAATTACCATTGTCACTTCCTGCTGTCAGGGTGTTGGGTGAACAGCAATTAAAAGGTAAGGTGTTTCCCATGTTGACTGAAAGTATTCTCACAACTCATGTCAGCAGATGGGTCAGAAAGGCAATAATCAACAAACACATCACCTTTCATTGTTTTCGCCACACATTCGCCATGCAACTTCTGGATAAAGGAGTTGACATATACACGATTACCGCGCTTCTTGGCCATAGGCAGGTTTCAAGCACACAGAACTATGCGAAGATAACTCCCAAG
>JAXFQM010000028.1:0-5227 GCA_034178965.1 Bacteroidales bacterium
TCCAGTGGCTGGAGACCTTCCTGCAAGGCTATGTGGGGGCAGTGGTGCTGGTGTCGCATGACCGGGCTTTCCTCGACAATGTGACGCGACGCACCGTGGAAATCACCGCAGGGCGCATCTACGACTACCGCTGCCCCTACAGCGAGTATGTGGCGCAGATGCAGGCGCGCAGAGTCAGCCAAATGGCGCAACTCACCGCGCAGCAGCGCGAGGTGGCGCAGATAGAGGCTTTCATTGAACGCTTCCGATACAAGGCCACCAAGGCCAAGCAGGTGCAGAGTAGGGTGAAGATGCTGGAGCGCATGGAGCGAGTGAAGGTGGACGACGTCTCCGTCGAAAGCATTCATTTCCAGTTCCAGCCGGCGCCACACAGCGGGAAGATTGTCATAGAAACCAAAGGACTGGGAAAGAACTACGACACCACAAAAGTCTTCTCTGGTGTGGACATGCTGGTCACCAGCGGCAGCAAGATAGCCTTTGTGGGCAAGAACGGCGAGGGCAAGAGCACGTTGGCGAAAATCTTCGTGGGCGAGATACACGACTACGAGGGCGCCTTCCGTTTGGGTGCGGGGGTGAAACTCGGCTATTACGCGCAAAACCAAGCCGCCATGTTGGACGGCGACAAGACCGTGT
This sequence comes from Bacteroidales bacterium, assembly GCA_034178965.1. Lineage (GTDB taxonomy): Bacteria > Bacteroidota > Bacteroidia > Bacteroidales > P3 > Colimorpha. The sequence continues at coordinate 634 of JAXFQM010000028.1, forward strand.
TCCAAACCATCGACGACATCGCCACGGGCGACATACGCCCGAAGATACGCAACATTTTGGGACGCTTCCTGTTCGATGAAGACGACATGGACAAACGCGTGCGCGTGCTCAGCGGCGGCGAAAAGGCAAGGCTGGCACTGGCGAAACTGCTCCTTGAGCCGAGCAACCTGCTCGTCCTCGACGAGCCTACAAACCACCTCGACATGGACAGCAAGGACGTGCTGAAGAGCGCGTTGCTGCAATACACCGGCACACTCATCCTCGTTTCCCACGACCGCGACTTCCTCCAGGGCCTCGCCGACACCATCTACGAGTTCCGCAATGGAAGCGTGCACGAATTCAAGGGCGACATATTCGAGTTCCTCGAGTACCGAAAGTTGCAGGACTTGAAGCAGTTGGAGGGCGACCAGGCGGCACGATGCGCCGCCGCAGGGGAGACAGTCGTTTCTCAAAGCAAGATGAATTACCAGCAAAGCAAGGAACGCGAGCGCGAACTGCGCAAGCGGCGCAATGCGGTTGCCAGGATAGAGGAGGAGGTTGCCGCACTCGAAACAAGCATGGCGCAGAAGGATGCACAGCTTGCCGCCAACCCCGCCACGGCCGGCGACCCCGCTTTCTACCAGGAATACGACGCCTTGAAGCGGCAGCTGGCGGAGCGCATGGAGGCTTGGGAGGCCGCTGTCATGGAGTTGGAGGCCGCCCAAGGCGCATAGGTGCGCAGGGGAGGGGGCAGAGGGCTGTCCGCCCCGCCCGCCCTTTTTCATTCTTGCCCGCCGCCATTCCCGTGGGGACAAAGGGAACGGCAGCGGGCAGTGCTTTTTACAGCAATCAACAGTTTGCATCAGGCATCCCCCAAAGAGTCCGCCACAACATGGGATGCGTGGGCCTTGCGCATCCCATGCGGCGCGTTGGTTCCGTGGAATATTGGAATAGCTGAAAACGAGAGTGGCAAAAAGAAAAATTAACTAAACAGTTCATTTTTTTTTGCGCACGTTGTTTTTTTTGTGTATCTTTGCAGCAGGTATTGGTGGGTGTTGGAATATCGCAACGAACTGACACATAGATTGAAACCCCCACATTTGCCCCTGTGTGACAAAAAAACAAATGCAAAGAGGCCTTGACATGTAGAAAAAACGATGCCGCCTCATCCACAAAAACGCGATGTGAAAGAAAAGAAACTTTAACCCCAAAAAGAGAGCAAAGAAATGAAAGCCAAGAATCAAATCAAGATCAAGTCCATGCTGGCCGTCTGCTGCATGGCTGCCGCGACCACCCTCATGCTGGTCTCCTGCGGCAAAGAACGCACCGTAGAGGTGACAGACGCCATCCTCTCCGACTGCCTAAACACCCAGGTGGGCAAGGTTGTTGTGGGTGGGCCCAACGGTACCTATTCCATAACAAGTAGGGGCAGGGACATACATGTGGTGCGGCATGACGTTGTCTTCGACTGCGGCTTTGACACCGTATTGGTGCATGTATCCTACAACAAAGACACCATAAAAGTGTTTGAGGAGCCCATCTACCCCGATGGAGTCTCTGCAAATTGTCTCTGTACTATAAACATGGACTATAGGCTGCGCGATCTGCCGAGCGGAAGAAGCGTGCTTGCATTTATGGCATATGACCACTTGTTCTACGACACAATCATCAATCTTCCATAGCCAAAACCATCATTCATATTTATTGGGCGCCATACTGCTGTCTGCAAGCGCCACGGCACAAATTTCTAAAGACTCAGTATGTCATATTGCAAAATATGACATACTGAATAATAAGTTAGACAGCCTAATAATTGTGTCGGAGACGAAAGCCGTGTCTCCCCGTGACACGATATGGACCTTGAATTCCTATATAATCTCTCCGGACTACCAGAGTTGGTTCTTTTTTGTAGACGAACAGCCCTTGGCCAACTGGGGGCATAGATGCAAATATGTCTTTGTAAATAGACAAAACGCCTCCTATGTAGTACGGGACATGTATATGCCACCAAGAGAGCCAAAGGAACTTCAAATTCATAACATGGTAGCAATACCCGGGCCCCAATACCCCGATTCTCTTATACTTTTTCCTACTCCGAAAAATGTGGCGGTGAAGGACAACGAATACGCCGTAATAAAATAAGCGGCGGTGGCAATATGATATATAACTATACGCGATATTGGTTTGACTGTAGCATCGTATACCAAACACTTGTAAACATTTGTCACTACGACCCTCAAAAATCTACGTCATTATGGCGAATGGCAGAAATTCAGAGATGTGCTATAACAGTAGTGATAATATAAATCCTAAATACGTAACACTCCCGAATGATTTAAACTTTGACGGAACTGACGATATTCAGTATGCAGCAACAATAGCCAATATCAATACTGTGTTCAACACGTTGCAACAGAAAATAACCAACAAGGACAATGTGTTTATTTTGTCACGGATCATGGCGATGTCAATTCCACACTAACCTTATGGAATTCCGTTCAGGCCCCGCAATCATGGTTTGTGTCGCAAGTAAACAAGTTATCCCACGCAAAGTCCATCAACGTGTGCATGGAACAATGCTTCAGCGGAGGATATGCCACCTCTTTAGCGGGAGACAATAGGGTAATAGCCACAGCCTGTTCGGCCAACGAGAGTTCTTGGTCACGAAATGACAATATCTTCGACGAATTTTGCTACCACTGGGTGTCTGCTGTAAATAGCATATATTCCAATGGAATAGTCAATGCTGACTACAACAACGATGGCTACGTGACTATGGACGAAGCATTCCTTTACGCCAAGACCCACGATGCGTGTAACGAAACCCCACAATACAGTTCTCCTCAAAATCCCAACCTGGGGAAGTATCTCACTTTGAACGGTGTGCTAAAGTACTACGACCTATATTTGCGCGACAACGCGCCCGACAATGGCACAGAGCCCACTGCCGCAATCATCTATCCAAGTCCCTATGACAGTCCTGACCTGTGGCTTCGCAGGTTCGCCGACGGGGGCACGGAACACCAATTGGCCAAGCAAGGAGCCACCAACTATGTCTATGCCAAAGTTAGAAATAGGGGCCAAACAACCACCGTGGGTCGCGACACGTTGAGGATATTCATCAAAAGGGCTGGCATTGGCTTGAATGCGTGGCCAAATGGATGGGTGGAACTTGGCAACAGTGTTATCCCCGCCATCCAGCCAGGAGATAGTGCCGTGGTTTGTGTGCCAGGGCTGTTTCCATCGCAGCCAAGTCTTCCCTATTTGCCTCCCGATATTAACTATATGCTGCTCGCACGCATTGAGTCAAACGTGGATTTTCTAACCGTGGATGAGGAGGGCAACACAGGGCAGAACATCATCAGCAACAACAACATTTCCTGCAAGAATGTTGTCGTTTCCAATTCGATTTGGATCGGTGACATGACAACAGATGTTGCCGTAGCGAGAATGGAGAACGACTCGGACAAGCCTTTTACCACCAACCTAATGTGCTCCTCACCGCTGAATGAGCAGGGTAAACCCCTCTACAAAGAGGCCGAAATTAGGATGATTTTCGACAAGCAAATCATTGAACTGTGGCAGAAAAATGGTGGAATGGTAAACGGCATGCGCCGGATAAATGACACCACGTTTCTCGTGACTGCTACCGAGACAAGTCTTGAGGGCCTTATCATTCCGGCCAACTACAAAGGACAAATGACCTTTAGGGTGAATTTTCTGACACAGGAATATACCGAAAAAGAGAAATATGAGTATATTGTTAGGGAGTTTGACATCGCCAACGAAAATATGATAGGAAGTCTCACGCTCATAGTAAACAAGTTTCCCAAGTCCAACCTGTTTAAGGCAGAAATAGAGGGCAGTAATTTGGCGTTAAGGAACGCCAATGTAACCCTCTCTGCCGACAACATAGGCGAAGCGGCCATCTATAACTGGTACAACACCTCAAAGGAACTCGTGGGCAGCGGAGAGAGTCTTTCCGTTACTGCTGCGTCTACGGAAAAATATACTCTCGAAGTCATTGCAACCGCCGACGGCTACAAAGACTATGACAGCGTGGTGGTGGCAACTAGTTTGGGACGCATTGAAAGTGTCTCCCCAAACCCCGCCAACGCGCATGTAACAGTAGCCTATAGCCTCTCTGGCGAGATAGCAAGTGCCAGCATAAAGGTGCAAAATGTAGCGGGGCAAATTTTCTACTCCGCGCCGCTGAACACCAGTGTAAACTTGCACGTCATCGACCTGCAGGCCATCCCCGCAGGGCAATACACGGTGCGTATAGAGTGCGCTGGCAACGTGCAAGATACCAAAACATTGATAGTAAACTAACCCTATCTAACGCCCACCCAACGATTGCCTCGACGGCCACAGGTCGCCGAGGCTTGTTTCGCCCCCACGGGCAAGGGCGCAACGCTTCAGTTGTGCGCCGAAACAGCACATCCCTTGGAGGAGGGCGGCTGATTGAGGCCCGCAGGGCGGAATTAAGTGGAATTGCCCCCATGGAAGGCCTCGGCTTGGACAAAGGGGCGCCTTATCCCTCCTGCTACTGAAGGCAAGGCTAAAAGTGGCATGGAAAAACGAAATAGCAGCGGGCGACCGGTGCCACCGGTCG
>JAXFQM010000035.1:0-4028 GCA_034178965.1 Bacteroidales bacterium
TCGTTGTTTGGAGTTTGGTTGAGATAGAGACTGCCGCGCAGGAAATGCGTGTTGCTGTCTGTGGCCCAAAACTGGTATGTGCTGGCCACGTTGCTGCCTTTTAGTTTGTAGGTTGTGGCGAAGACGTGGCGTGTGGGGTCGTAGTACTGCTTTTCGTCCAAACCGCAGCTGTAGTCGAAATGTAGTTTCAGCAATTCGTATGAGGTGTCTATCTGCCCAGCCAATTCCTGTGGCCCGTGCAGGGGCTTGTAACTGAGGAACACCACACCTTGGCGGCTGGGATAGAGAATGTCCACCCATTTGTCGCGTGGAGTATCTTTCTTCATGTTGAGACGGGCCTCCGTGGCATATTCAAAGGTGAAGGGCAGTGCGGCGGTGTCGTAGGTCGCGTATTTTTTGGAGGGGAAGGAAAAACGTAGGTAGGCTTGTGGCTTTGGGGTATAGTCGTTGGAGTGGGTGCAGCCGAAGAAGGCCACAGAACCCATAATTATCGCTATGGCTATGATTTTCTGTCGCATAGAATGTTCTTGATAGAAGGGTTTAGATTTGCAAAAATACGAAAAAAAATCGTAATAGAAACTTTTTTCGTACTTTTGCATTGAGAAAACACGGATGTATGAATAGGTTAAAGTATTGGCTTTCGGCTAAAACGGTGTATCATTTGCATTCGCCCTACTTGTACCAATTGTATGGCGAGGTGCTTGGCCCTCGTCTTTCCCGCAGGACTCGTATCCGCTTGCGCCCTCCTCGTCGCTATAGGCAATACCATGAAGAGGTATATAAGTTGTCCAATCATTTTCAAGTCCCTTGCGAATGCGTTACCGACAACGAATGTCAATTCACCCTGCCCGATGGCAGCCAAATAGCCGTGGTTCGCGCCCCACATCGCAACAAGGGCGCCGAGCAGCATTGGAGACAGAGGCAGCAGGAGCAGCTATGGCGCGTGTCGCTGGACATGTACGATGTGGGGGTGTTGTTGAGCAATCCCCGTCTATCCCGCCAACAGATAGTGTTGAAAAGATGGGGATGGTGACAGCAATCCGCTCATCCAAAAATGGTTACAGGTTACACATCTTGCCGCGTGGATCCGTTTAGGCTTTCTTCGACGTTGGCGAACGCTGGCTTTGCAGACCAATCCAAGGGCGCGACATGAAAGAAAGAACCATTTATCCTGAAAAAAACATGAGGTGTAAAGGTGTGGAAATGAGTAAATAAAAAGCATTATTAGGTAATAGAAACAAAAAAAATATCAAAAAAATGCGCATAAATACAATAAGACGAAATAATCCGCGTTATTAATACTGTGATGAAAAGCGGCAGTAGCTCAGTTGGCAGAGCGTTGGCTTCCCAAGCCGAAGGTCGCGGGTTCGAGCCCCGTCTGCCGCTCAAGGCGCGAAGATAGAGAACTTACGCGTAGGGTGAAAGAAAAAGGAACCGAAAGGTTCCTTTTTTCGTTTTATCGCAAGCCGCAAGGAGCGTCATTCCCTTTTTTCGTCCAAACCATCCCATCCAAAATATCCCTGCATTGTTGCGAAACGCTGAATACGACCACAGAACCCCCAATCCCCACAAAGCCGCGCAAACCAAATACCGCCTGCTGCCAGCAAATGAGGCCCCGCCAGACGAGACTTCGGCAAGGGTCTTGGCTTTTGCAAATCCGTCCTCGCCGTTGCGCTCTCTTTGGAGCGCAACGGTACTATCCCGTTGGGACTTTATCGTGTAGCCTTTCGGTAGTATGAGAGTCTTTCCGCGTTAGTCTCTCCCGTATACAGTCGGGTCTAGTCTGAAGCGGCCTTCCCGCCGATGCACGGCACTGTCAGCTGCAACCATAGACGAGAATGGTGAAACTGCCAATTATCTATCCATCAGCAACCCATCAACTACCGATAAATTATGGGTACTTGATGGGTACTTGATGGATACTTGATGGGTACTTGCTGCTTAATGCGTTGTAATATAGCCTGCAAATCACCATGGATGCGGGGCAGTCAGTCACTTTACAAGTCTCTCTTGGAGAGCGGAACTTGGCTGGGCATGTCGCGCAGGGCTCACGGCGCCGTTTTTTCCACCATGCCGCCTTTTTCGTGGGGGATGAACGGTCCCTCTTTCACCTCAAAGATGACGGTGCCTTGCTCCATCACTTCCAACGAATGCCATGTGCCGGCTGGTATTTGCACGCCATAGCGCCCTTCTTTCGGGTCCAGGACAACGCGCTCGACAACGTTGCCTTTCTCGTCGCAAGCCTGCGCCTCAAGGCGTCCTTGCAAAATCACATACACCTCGTCCACTTGGTGCACGTGCACGGGCATCACGGTGCCCGGTTCCAAAGCGTTCAACATGCGCTGGCATTTGTCGTTGAGGCTGCTATGGAAGTTAAAGTTCATCCTTAACCGTGGCGACGTTTGTGCTTGGCGGATGGTGCGGTCCAATAGTTCTTGGTCAATAATTTCTAATCCCATATACATAATAAACGAAAAAAAAGTGGCTTTATTGTTTTTTTTCGTGCATGTAAGAAAATCTTCGTATCTTTGCAAAAGATTTGGTCGCCATTGGAAATAGGGTATTTTATTGAATGCCAAACTCCAGGAGCGTGAAAAGGGAATTGGGTGAGATCCCCAAACAGTCCCGCTGCTGTAAATCCAAGAAGAAAAACAGCCATCAAGAATGCCACTGCACGGCGCAATAGCCGGGTGGGAAGGCGGATGGAAGCAATGGATGAGTCAGAAGACCTGCCAAATCTGTAGTTCGAGGGCTTTCGAGGAAAAAGCCGGAGAAAGTATGTTGGCCGACTCTCTTGTCGCAATGCCTTTCCACGCCCCTCTTCCTATCGAAAGCCATATAAATAAGGATATTTTATATGTTTTGATATGAAGAAGATAACCATTACATTAACATTGTGTCTCGCCATCGTGGGTGGCTTGCAGGCGCAGAACGACAGTTGGAGGGCAGTGCATCAAGCGATGGGCTCTCCCAAAAACATTTCTTTCGATGCTTCGGAAGTCGCCTATTGGGTGGGTTCGGGCGACCAGTCGGCCTTGCTCACGATAGCATGGGACAACGAGGCCACGCCAACGGCTTATGCCTGGGGCGTGAGATGGAGTGGCAATATCACGGCGTTGGGCCTGCTGGACACGCTCAAAGCCTACGACACTCGCATCAATTATTATTTTTCAGGGTCGCTTTTGCAATGGATTAGTTACGACGATGCTGCTGCAAACGAACATCACCAAGGTGCGGCGGGCTTGGGATTTTGCTATTTTTTGAATGGCGATTGGGGTAACTACACTTATGACAATTGTCCAATAATGGATGGCGATGAGGTGGAAATATCATCCACTTGCATGTTTACCATGACGACCGCCGTGGCCGCCACCAATCCCAACGCCCCGGCTCCCTTCGTTCCCTCAACGACCACCATAGACAGTGCCAGCATCCTTTATTGGGTGGGCTCGGGCAATCAATACGCCATCTTGGCCGTCAACTGGCCCGACACGGCGTTGGCGTGGGGAGTTCGCTTTAACGGCGGTGCCACGACAATAAAAGCTGTCATGGATTCCATTGCTGCCGCTGACCCTCGTTTCTATTTCAACGGCGTGAACTATATTGATGCCATTCACTTCGTAAGCGGCAACGACACAATCGGCGTTGAATCGGACGACACTTGGATGACCTCCACCAACGGCGTAATGAACGGCGGAGTATCCTCCATGTTGGTGAATGGCGACCTCGTCAGGTGGTTCGATTGGTCTTCCAGCCCAAACCCCATCTATCCTGTCGACACCCCTTCTGCCACCCCGGATGAGCCATCTGCCGAGGATGCAACCATCAGTTCCACCGACATCCTCTATTGGGTGGGCTCTGGCGACCATTCTGCCATTCTGGCCGTTAACTGGGCCGACACGGCTCTTGCGTGGGGTTACCGTTTCAGCGGCGACAGCGTGTCTTTGCAAAGTGCGATGGACGACATCGCTACCGCCGACCCCCGCTTCTCGTATGCGGGTGCGGGCTTTGTGAGCGATATCCATTTC
>JAXFQM010000063.1:0-12177 GCA_034178965.1 Bacteroidales bacterium
TGCCGATAGTGGGCGCATCGACCTGAGTAAACTTCAGTGGACGAGGGAGCCTAAAGCCTTTGAGGTCAAAGGTGACACCATTGCCATCACCACCGCTCCGCATACCGACCTGTGGCAGCGCACGTACTATCACTTCCAGAACGACAATGCGCCCGTGCTGCAGATGAAGACAAAGGAGAAATTCTTCAGCTTCGTGGTGAAGACCGACTTTACGCAGAGTCACCAGCGTTTCGACCAGTGCGGCATCGTGATGTATCTCGACAGCGAGAACTGGCTGAAAGGGTCTGTGGAATACGAGAACGACGAGTTCCAGCACTTAGGCAGCGTGACTACAAACAAGGGCTATTCCGATTGGGCTACGACAGCCATCCCCGCCGATGTCAAGACGATGTGGTATCGTTTCTCGCGCCGCGAGGATGACTACTGCATCGAGTGCTCTCAGGATGGTGTGAACTTCAGCCAGATGCGTATCTGCCACATGTATGCCGCTGCAGAAGAAATCCAGTTCGGCATCTATGCCTGTTCGCCAGAGGAATCATCATTCACAGCCGTATTCTCCGACATGAAGATAACCGAATGTGCCTGGAAAGCCCACGACGGTCAGCAACCGGATGAATAGAATCAAAAAACGTTTATAACCTATAATAAAGAATACAACAAATAGTTAATTTAATGAATATGACAGAATGGGATAAGATGCAGGAGCATCAGATATACAATGATTTTGATGCAGATTTGTTCGACCTCAGAGTTGAAGCAAAAAAGTTGTTTAAAGAGTTTAACCGTACCGAGGACGAAGAAACCGAACGTCGTCAGGACATCATGCGAAGGCTCTTCAAAAAAATAGGTGAACGAGTGTGGATGGAGCCGAACTTTACATGTGAGTTTGGCAAGAACATCACCATCGGGAGTGATGTATATATCAATTTCGGATGCACACTCTTGGATTGCGGTCAGATAACGATAGGTAATAACACGTTGCTGGGACCTAACGTAAGTATGTATTCTGCCAACCATTCACTCGATTCCGCAGAGCGTATAGCAGGCGCCTTGATTCCCGAACCTATTACCGTAGGCAACCGAGTTTGGATAGGCGGTGGTAGCACTATTCTTAGTGGCGTTACCATAGGTGACGATAGTGTCATCGGCGCTGGAAGCGTCGTATCACATGACATCCCGTCAGGAGTACTGGCAGCAGGTAATCCCTGTCGTGTCATAAGAGAAATTACAGATAAGGACAAAGTCGGTTTTATTGTTTAGTATAAACAGAATTTCGTTCAGCAAATGAAGTGGACTGTATTATCAGATAATCGAAGCAGCGATAGCCGTCTATCCACAGAGCATGGGCTTTCTATCCTGTTGGAAACAGAGCGGCACAAGATTTTGCTTGATACTGGAGCAAGTGATGTGTTTATCCAAAATGCAGAGTTGCTGGGTGTAAATCTTAGTGATGTGGATTATGTTTTCATTTCTCACGGACATAGTGATCATGCAGGAGGCTTACGATATTTCTTGGAGCATAATCGACAGGCTCAAGTCATTGTCTCACCTGATGCTATGAGCGGAATGTTCTTTTCCAAACGAGGTAATCTGCATAGCATTACCACGGAGTGGCCGGAGATAGACGAAAACAGACTTATCTTGATAGACCAAACCTGTGAGATAGAAGAAGATATCCATGTGATTGCCCATATCCCTCAGAATCATCCAATGCCCAAGGGGAATCAAAACCTCTATGTGCAGGATGTCAATGGAGATTATATCCACGACGATTTCCGTCATGAGTTGGCCTTGTATGTCGATGGTCTGCTATTTACAGGCTGCGCTCATAGTGGACTGGAGAATATTCTTGCTGCTTGCCCTTATCCTGTAAATTTTGTAGTAGGTGGTTTTCACTTACTCGATGGTCAGGAACTTCCGGAGCAGCGAGAGCCGTCAAGCTCGATTGAACGGCCGAGTCGTGACGGAAGTCGACAAAGTCAATCGGAAGAAGAACTACAGGAACTGGCAGAAAGACTGAAAGAACAATATCCAACGACACGGTTCTATACAAGCCATTGCACAGGTGATAATGTGTTTGAGGTAATGAAGGGCGTGATGGGCAAACAGCTTCAGCCATTTTGTGCAGGTACAATAAACGAAGCTAGATGAATAAGTTACACATATCCAAATTATATTCTCTTTGCCGTCCAAAAGAGAAAGAGGGACGGTAAAGAGTTTACTAGACCACAGAACGGTTTAGTTTATCCCCATATAAAATATCCATAATCCAAACTAAACCTTTTATTTCGAAAAATTATATCGTTACGAGATCAGAGGGACAAAAAAGCAGAACGACAAGGGACATAGAAGGGACAGATTACACCTCAAACAGTGTCCCCGAGGGACAGACGTTATAAACGGCACTTCAAGGCAATAAAAATGGTCGTTTTTACGTTATAATATAAACATCTGCAAAGAACAGAAAAGAAATGAGCATGGAAAGGCTATTTGGAGGGACAGCGAATGAAGCACAAATGCAATCGCTTCACAGCGAATGCAAGAATGTGCAAAAATACGTGTTAAAAAGTGCAAACGTGCAAAAAACTGGAAAATCGTTTTTGCAGATGTTTGCATTTTCTTTTTTTGAAGGCAATCATATTTGCAGATGTTTGCCTATTTTATGTCCCTACAGTGTCCCTCCGAGTCACTTTTGCTCCTCTAAAATAATGTTATATAAATGATTTTCAATGATTTATATTTGCAGATATTAGATTCTGCATCGGAAAGTAGATTCTGCGTGGGAAAATAGTGAAAATCTGGAAAAGTACCGTGTCATAATATCATGAAAGTTAACGACAAATAATATTTTTCATAGTATAAATACATAACGATATGCTGCAAATCAACTACATCAGAGACCATACCGAGGAAATCATTGAGCGTTTGAAGATAAAGAACGTAAAAGACGTGGAAGAACGCATCCGCGAAATCATAGCCCTCGATGACCGTCGCAAGACCTTGCAGAAGGAGGGAGACGAAGTGAAAGCAAGCCAAAACGCCATTGCCAAAGAGATAGGGTTGCTCTTCAAGCAGGGTAAACGGGAGGAAGCCGAAATTAAGAAAGCAGAAACCACCGACTTGAAAGACAAGGAAAAGCGCCTTGCCGATGAAGCGACACAGGTGGAGCAGGAGTTGAACGCCAAGTTAATTACCCTGCCCAACGCCCCCCACGTTACCGTGCCAAAGGGATTGAGCGCGGCAGACAATTTAGAGGTAGGTGCATTTGGTGTAAAGCCTTGTCTGCCAGCAGATGCCCTGCCTCATTGGGAGTTGTGCCGGAAATATGACATTGTGGACTTTGAATTGGGCAACAAAGTGACTGGCGCGGGCTTCCCCTTCTACAAAGGCAAGGGTGCCCGCCTACAACGCGCTCTTATCAACTTTTTCCTCGACAGTGCTGCGCAAGCCGGCTTTGTGGAGATACAGCCACCACTGATGGTGAACGAGGCCAGCGGTTTGGGCACTGGACAGTTGCCAGACAAGGAGGGGCAGATGTATGCCATTCCGTTGGACGGTTACTACATGATACCCACGGCGGAGGTACCCGTAACGAACATATTCCGCGGCGAGATAGTGGACGTGAAGCAGTTTCCTATCAAGATGTGCGCATATAGCGAATGTTTCCGACGCGAAGCGGGCAGTTATGGCAAAGAGGTGCGTGGTTTGAATAGGCTGCATGAATTTAGCAAGGTGGAAATTGTGGTTGTAGAACATCCCGACAAGTCTTACGATACCCTTGAGATTATGAAGAAACACGTGGGAAGTTTGTTGGACAAACTGGGGTTGCCCTACCACATCCTCAAACTGTGTGGCGGCGACATATCTTTCACCAGCGCCATGACCTTCGACTTTGAGGTGTGGAGTGCGGCGCAAGAAAAGTGGTTGGAAGTGTCGTCTGTGTCCAACTTCGAGGCTTTTCAAGCCAACCGTATGAAACTACGTTTCAAAGATGCGAATGGCAAAACCACGTTATGCCATACCCTCAACGGCAGTGCTTTGGCCTTGCCCCGCATTGTGGCGGCTTTACTGGAAAATAACCAAACGCCCTCGGGCATCGTGATGCCCGAGGTGCTTCGTCCCTACTTGGGGTTCGATAGGATAGATTAAGCGTTACCAAGGCATGCCCTTTGTGCCTTGGCGGCACTTATTTCCCACTTTAGTGGGAGATAAGCAGGAGATATGTGCTGCCACGGTGCTGCCAGGGTGCTGCCAGGGTGCTGGCGTGCAGTGGTAGAGGAGGCTATTAATATTAAGGCAAGGGTAACCGTGACACAAGCGAAGAAAGCGACACCTTAATTATGGGCGTCGCCTTCTTCGCTTGAGATAGGGGTAAAGGGGGTATTAGAAATGAAAACCAATTCGGAGCGCGAGCACGTTGGCACGGCGCATCACGTTGTTGTTGTTCTCGTTGCTCATCAGCGGGTTGCCCGAAGGGTCAAAGAGAGGGTTGCCATTGTTGTCCACCAGCGGGTGAGGCGTGTAGAGTTCCGGACTGGTCTTGTTGGCATTGTAGTTGATGGTATGCTGCCCCAATCCATAGAAATGCAAGCTGGCGCTCACATGCTCGCCAAAATAACATCCTGCGCCCAGTTCAAAGGCGAAAGCGCCACCCACATTGTACTTGGCGTAAAATTTGTTCTGTGCGGGATTGTCTTCTTTCCAGCCTTCTGCAGCCACCTTAAACATGTCGTAGCCCACTCCAAATTCGGCGTATGGCCGGAATACCTCGGTAAGGGGATAACTGTATTGCACGCCCAGCAGGATGGGGATGTTGAAATAATAGGAAGACTTGCCGTTATTGGTGATGATGTCTTCACGCACGTCTCCGCGCACGCGGTTCCAAAACAGGTTGGCGTCCAAGAAACCATCCACGTCGCCAAACCCCACGTCGAAACGGTAGCTAGCGCGGTAACCTATGCCTATGCCGGCAGTGGCGTTGGTGCCAATATAGTCTTTGGTGAGGAGGTAACTTCCAGTGGGTAAGGCCTTGTCGTGGAACTGGCCGGTGGGGAAGCCGAAATTAAGGAATAGAGATTGGTTTAATCCTTGCGCCTGAACCGTAATGCTTGCACTGGCTAAAGCGAAGAGGAAACATAAACTTTTGAGAGTGACGTTCTTTTTCATATTGAAAGTGTATTAATTTCCGATTGCAAAAGTACAACTTTTTTCGCATATGCGCGAAAAAAGTTTTGCGTAGCGCGTCCATTTGCGGTGTAAAAGGTTGTTTTCCACAGCCCAGATATCCCACTGGAAAATGCCCCCCCCGTTGCGGCGTGGACTTTCGTGGCGTGGGTTGTTTTCTCTCGCCAAATAATTATCTAGCAGAATTGGCGGCATGCTACCTGTATCCAAAGAAACAATTGGACGTGCGTGCGTTTTTCCTTTGGCATTAGCAAGGCCGGGTTTAGGAACATGCTTGCAGGAACGGAAAGATTTTGCGCAATTTTTGCTCCCATGTGGATAATATTTATTATCTTTGCAAAAAGATTTGCATAGAAACGAATTTGATTAACGCATTGAGAACAAGAAGCATACTTACTGTCCTCGTTCTTGCGGCGGCGGCAATTTCTGCCAATGATGCCGCGGCGCAAGACGAAAAGAAGCCCCTTTTCACCACGCTGCGTCTCGAAGCCAGGGCCGATTTTGAAGTAGATCGCACCACAATCTATGACCACCCATGGGGACAAAGCGAATCCAATGAGACTACGGAGACTCCCTATGGATTTAGGGGCAAATACTTCAACCTGCATGCCGGCGGAAACATGGGCGATAAATTAAGTTACTATTTTCGCCAGCGCATCAACGCCAATGCAGGAAACATACGGTTCTTTGACAATACGGATTTTCTTTACTTCAATTACCAACCCAGCAAGAACTGGGGCCTGCGCTTTGGAAAGGACGCGCTTGCCGTTGGCGGTTTCGAATACGATGCGCCGCCCATCGACATTCTGTTCAACGGTTACTATTGGGACATGTACTACTGTTTCCAGTTGGCCGCGAGTGCGGCTTGGACTAGTAACGATGGCAACCACACGCTTCGCGCGCAGGTGGCCAATTCGCCTTACCATTACTATATGTCGCCTTGGGGAGAAAACAGTTTGTTAGGCTACAGTCTCATGTGGACTGGCAATATGGGTCATTTCAAGACACTCTATTCCGCCAACCTCTTTGACAGCGGCAAGGGAATGATGAGGTATGTCGCTTTGGGTAACATGCTGCAGTTGGACAAGTGGAATGCCTATCTTGACATCATCTACCGCAACATTGGCGGCACTGACAAGGGCTGCTACTCGGCTATTGGGCAGATAGAGTATCTGCCCAACGATAAATGGTCTCTGTTCGTGAAAGGGTCCTACGTGAAAAATGAAGACCACCACGGAACAGATTGCTTGAGCCTGCCCAATCAAAAAGAGAGTTACGCTGGAACAGGTGTTTTCTTCCGTCCGTTCAAGAATGTGAGGCTGCACGCCTTTGTGGCATACTATGCCAACGAATACAATGACTATGCCTTCGCATCGCTTTCGGGCATCACCGTGAAAGGAGAAAAGACGTTGCGCTGCAACATCGGAGCCACATGGAACATCAACATACTCGAGGCTATGCGCAAACGCATGTGAGGCAGAAGGCCGGGGTGACCTCCGCTACAGTTACTCGCCGAAAGAAAACCATCCCGAGCGGCCCTTCTCCCGCAAGGCAAGTTACAACAAATAAATAGCAGAAACTATCGGTTGCAGTCATTAGACGCTACTTAATTAATAATGAATAGACACAAGCACGAATATGGAAAAGAACATAGACGATAAGCCGCGTCCTTCGCTGCATCGCCGCAGCTTCTACTTCCCCAAGATATTCCATACCCAGGAAGCCAGCGAGGAAGCCAAGCGCACCCATCCCCATTGGCATGGCCTAAAGTTCACAACGCGCCGTAGCCTTGAAGCCGTTATTTTCCTCATCCTTTTCTTTGCTTTCTTTGGTGTGCTGGCGTACAAGATGACCTTGCCACACATGTTGAACACCTTTATGCAGACGGCATACCACCTCTTGATGGAGACGGTGTTCTACCTCATGGCCATCACCGTGCTAATGGGAGCCATAGGCAAACTGTTGGTGGAATTCGGAGTGGTGCGTCTGCTGGAAAACCTTCTGCGGCCTCTCATGAAACCTCTATACAACTTGCCTGGCGTGGCGGCATTGGGTGCCGTAATGACGTTTCTATCGGACAACCCCGCTATCATCTCCTTGAGTAAAGACCGCAATTTCAGCCGATATTTCAAACAGTACCAATTGGCGTCACTCACCAACTTTGGCACCGCATTTGGCATGGGACTGGTGGTACTGGCATTCATGACGGGCTTAGGCCATGGCAAGGGAGCCCTAATAGGAATAGCAGGTGCCATAGCGGGAAGCATCGTAAGCACACGTCTCATGCAACGCTTTACCTTAAAGGCCTATCCCGAGATGGACACCCCCGTGGAGGACACCCCTGGCGACGAGCAAAGGATTTCCTTCAAAAGCGAAGGAGGCGTGTTTCTGCGTTTCCTCAACGGCATACTTGACGGCGGCAAAAGCGGCGTGGAGATTGGACTTGCCATCATACCAGGAGTTCTGGTAATCAGCACCATCGTAATGATGTGCACGTTTGGACCTGCAAACGCAGCAGTGGGATATGCTGGCGAGGCCTATGAAGGCGTGCCCATAATACCATGGCTGGGAAACAAGGTAAACTTCATCTTCGATTGGCTTTTTGGCTTTAAGAACAGCGAATTGCTGTCGTTCCCCATTACCGCGCTGGGTGCCGTGGGCGCGGCATTGGGGCTCATACCGCGCTTCATTACCAGCGGCATCATCGACACCAACGCCCTTGCGGTCTGTTCCGCCATGGGCATGTGCTGGAGCGGTTACCTCTCCACGCACACGGCTATGCTTGACAGTCTCGGCTATCGCAAACTCATCGGCAAAGCCATCGGAGCTCACACCATCGGAGGGCTATGCGCAGGCATAACGGCGCATTGGCTGTGCATGCTTTTAGCTTGGATAGCCTAAATATATTAGCGACAAAGTGTTAAGCATATTCACGAAATTATACATAAAATATTTCAATCAATGACACCTATAGTAAGCATCATCATGGGCTCCACATCCGACCTTCCCATCATGGAGAAAGCCTTTCAGTTCCTCGACCAAATGGAAATCCCTTTTGAAGTCAACGCGCTTTCCGCGCATCGCACCCCTGCCGAAGTGGGCGACTTTGCGCGCAATGCCAAAAGTCGCGGCATCAAGGTGATTATTGCTGGCGCAGGCATGGCGGCAGCCCTTCCTGGCGTGATAGCGGCCGAAACGCCCCTTCCCGTCATTGGTGTGCCCATAAAGGGTAGTGTGCTGGAAGGCTTGGACGCCACCTTCGCCATCATGCAGATGCCAGGGGGCATACCAGTGGCTACAGTGGCCATTGACGGGGCGCTCAACGCGGCAATTCTCGCCATGCAAATCCTTGCCTTGGGCGATGAAAGCTTGATGGCCAAGTTGGAAGACTACAAGGTTGGACTGAAGAAAAAAATTGTCAAGGCAAACGAGGACCTTGCCAAGGTGGCATATAAGTTCAAGACAAACTAACGTGGCCGCCTAATAGAGAAACAATAAATGAATAATAATATTAGTCACCACCTTATAAGATGATTACTATAGGAATTACAGGCACATTAGGAGCAGGAAAAGGAACCATAGTGGATTATTTGGTCAAGAACAGAGGTTTTGTCCATTTCAGTGTGCGCGCTTTCATCACCGAAGAGATACAGCGCAGGGGATACCCCGTTAACCGCGACTATATGACCATGGTGGGTAATGATTTGCGTGCAACACATTCGCCATCGTACATCGTGGAGCAACTCTACGAACAGGCCCAAAAAACAGGCAAGAACTGTATCATAGAAAGTGTTCGCACTCCAGGAGAGGTTAGTGCGCTGCGCGGAAAACCCGATTTCTACCTTTTCGCAGTGGATGCTGATGCAGAAATCCGCTATGAGAGGGTTGTGTTGCGTGGCAGCGAGACAGATCATGTCACGTTTGAGACGTTTCTTTCAAACGAAACGCGCGAAATGAATAATACCGACCCAAACAAGCAAAATTTGAGTGCTTGCATTAGACAAGCCGACTATCGCTTCGACAACGGGGGTACCGTCGAAGACTTGGACAAACAGGTGGAGAAGGCGTTAAAGGAAATAGAAAGCAATCAAGTTGAATAGAGATTTGCAGATGGAGCATCATGTTCGCCCCACATGGGATGAGTATTTCATAGAATTGGCGCGCACGGCAGCCAAGCGCGCCACATGCGACCGAGGCCGTAGCGGCTGCGTCATTGTAAAGGACAGACAGGTGCTCGTCACGGGCTATGTGGGGTCACCGGCAGGACTGCCGCATTGCGATGATGCGGGCCACCTATTCCGCAAAACCATAGAAGAAGACGGCAGCATATCAATGCATTGTGTCCGCACGGTGCATGCCGAGCAGAATGCAATCTGCCAGGCTGCACGCCGAGGCATTGCGCTTGACGGCGCCACGCTATATTGCCGCATGACCCCATGCCGAACTTGCGCCATGCTCATCATCAATTGTGGCATTAAGCGCGTAGTGTGTGAATATAGGTATCACAGTGGCGCGGAGAGTGAGGATTTGTTTAGGCAGGCGGGTGTGCGGGTAGAGTTCGTGAACGAGGAGATTTTGGAATACGACAAGCAAAAAGAAAAGGATTTTACCAAGTAGCGTCGCGAAAAGAGTTATGTTGCATTGCCATCGCGCAGTGCTACACCGCCTTTCAATAGAGTACAAGATGTTATTTATCAGTAAATTTGCCGTTAAGGTAAAAATTATTTTCTGAAAAAGGCATGCATGTGCAATAAAATGCGTAATTTTGCAACAAATTATTAACCTAAAATTAACATTAGAAAATATGGCTTACAAGATTTCTGATCAATGTGTCGCTTGCGGCACCTGCATCGACCAATGCCCCGTAGGAGCTATCTCTGAAGGCGACATCTACAAAATCGATCCTGATACGTGCGTTAGTTGTGGCACGTGCGCTGGAGTATGCCCCATGGGCGCCATCAGCGAAGAATAAAACGTTATCAGACGAAAAAAGAAACCGCTTCCCAACAAGAAGCGGTTTCTTTTTTTGCTGGTATATTTTTTCCAGCGCTATTGATGTACTTTCTGTATATTATTGATTGTCATTATGGTTGTATACTCCACAATGTCTCCTTGCTCCGCACTGCAATCTGCTTGATGATTCATTCAAAATAGCGAAAAATGAGTTTATTGAAACCACTTTGGGCCGTTTTGCCCAACTGCGTGTTGAACGTTTATTGGAAGTTTTCAACCACTGGTTTCATCACCTTGGAAGCGCTTTCTTTCTTGTAGAGAATGCGGTATACAGCTTCTTCTATAGGCATGCTTATGTTCATGGCGCTGCGCATTTTTTCTATGCCGTTTACGGCGTAGTAGCCTTCTGCTACCATTTTCATTTCCAGTTGCGCCGCTTTCACGGTGTATCCAAAACCTATCATGCTGCCAAAAGTGCGGTTGCGGCTAAATTGGCTATAGCAAGTCACCAGCAGGTCGCCCAAATAGGCGTACTCTTCCAATTTGCGGCTGTCAAGAGGCTCAATGTGGTGCAGGAAGGTGTCCATCTCTTGCATTGCATTGCTGATGAGCACGGCGATGATGTTGTCGCCATATCCTAGTCCGTGGCAAATGCCAGTGGCGATGGCATAGATGTTTTTCAGCACGGCCCCATATTCTATGCCCTGCATGTCTGTGCTGCCCGATGTTTTCACATAATGGCAATCCAGAATGTCCCTCACGTGTTTCACCAGAGCCTTGTTGCCCGATGCCACTGTCAGGTATGTCAGCCTGTTGCGCGCCGTCTCCTCTGCATGCGAGGGTCCGCTCACTATGGCCATGTTGGAGGGCTGTACCTTTAAGGTGTCGCGTAGGTAGTCGGTTACGATTTGGTTCGTTTCAGGCACAACACCTTTCACCGCGCTGATGAAGTGTTTTCTCTCCAGTTGAGCTGACGTGAGACTTTTCAAGGCTCCTGCCACAAAAGCGGAGGGTACCACCAAGAAGAGGTCATCGCAGTGGTCTGCTACGTCGTTTATGTCGCTGGTGAGATGCACGCGGTTAATGTCGATATAGGCTTCGCTGAGGTAGAAAGGATTGTGTCCTTCGCTCAACAGCCCTTCCACAATCTCGTGTTCCCTAACCCACCAATAGATTTCACGGTCTTGTTTTTCAAGCAGAATTTTTACTATTGCCGTGGCCCAACTTCCACTGCCAAAGAGTCCTATCATGTGATGCCGTATTTTATTAATCATGCAAAGGTACGACTTTTTTCTCAGATATGACTTTTTTTTCGTACTTTTGTAGGTTGAAAGTGCATGGAGCGTAAAAGCAGAATGTGTTGATAATGTTCGCAACTAAATAAAAAAAACAGGATATGAAAGTCTACGAAAACCTACAGCCTGCCAATCTATGGCGTTATTTCGGCGAAATAAACCAAATACCCCGTCCGTCCAAGCACGAGGGAAGGATATCTGAATACCTGCAACGATTTGGCAAGGAACATGGATATGAGACATTAAGCGACGATTTAGGCAATGTGCTCATTCGCAAGCCTGCCAGCAAAGGCTACGAGCAGGCACCGGGAGTGTGTCTGCAGGCGCACATGGACATGGTATGCGAGAAAAACAGCGACAAGCAGTTTGATTTTACCACCGACGCCATTCAACCCCTTCGTGACGACGACTGGATTACGGCCGACGGAACCACCCTCGGAGCCGACGACGGCATTGGCGTTGCCGCCATATTGGCCATTCTTGCCGACGACACCATTCAGCATGGACCGCTGGAAGGTCTTTTTACCGTGGACGAGGAAACGGGTCTCACCGGCGCCAATGGCCTTAACCCTTCTTGGCTGAAAAGCAGCATCCTGCTCAACTTCGACGACGAGGACGAAGGGGAATATTGCATCGGTTGCGCTGGAGGCATAGATACGGTGGCCGACATCCCCTATCAACTGGTGCCAGCCGAAAGCAACCATAGAGCCTTTGCCCTTTCCGTGGATGGGCTGAAAGGTGGCCA
>JAXFQM010000078.1:0-6270 GCA_034178965.1 Bacteroidales bacterium
AAATAAGCCTATACTTTACTCAAGTGAATTTCAAGGAAATAGGTCGTATTATGCACACGACCTATTTCCCTTTTTAAAGATATACCATGAAATCTGGATTTGTCAACATCATTGGCAACCCCAATGTTGGAAAGAGTACGCTGCTGAATGCTTTGGTGGGCGAAAAACTCAGCATCATCACACCAAAGGCGCAAACCACACGTCATCGAATGAATGCTGTAGTTACCAGAGAGGGATACCAAATTATATTTACCGACACGCCTGGCATTGTGGACAGCCACAGCCGTTTGCACCAAAACATGATGGCATCAATCAATGTGGCCCTACAGGATGCCGATGTATATTTGTTGGTTGTTGAAACAGGGGAGACCCTAAAACAGCCAGAAATCATCGACAAAGTCAAGGTCAGCGGCAAGCCAATTGTTTTTGTCATTAATAAGATAGACCTTAGCGACCAAGACAAGGTGCGGCAACAGATAGAATATTGGCGCGAACAAATTCCCCAAGCGACCATTATCCCCACTAGTGCTACAAATAGATTTGGCATAGAGGCAATACTCGACGCCATCCAGCAAAACCTGCCCGACCATGCTCCGTACTATCCAGACGATACCCTTACAGATCGCAACATGCGCTTCTTTGTCAGCGAGATCATAAGAAAACATATTTTAATGCGCTATCAAAAAGAAATACCTTATGCTTGTGAAGTGGAGGTAGAAAGATTTAAGGAGGAGAGAGACAAAGACCTTATTAGCGTCATTATCTACACAGAAAGAGAAAGCCAAAAAGCTATCTTGCTTGGCCATCATGGTGCGGCTATCAAGCAATTAGGCATCGTTAGCAGACGAGACATCGAGATTTTCACAGGAAAACATTGCTTTCTTGAAATGCATGTAAAAGTGTTGAAAGATTGGCGAAACGACGAGAATGCCTTGCGACGTTTTGGATATGAAGATTAACCCTTATTTTTCCCATTGGGAAAAAATATTTTTGTCATAACGGTATTTTTGTGTATTTTTGTTGTGTCTTTGATGAAAGAAAAAACGCGCGTAAATATTGTACATTGTTGTAATTAAAACTCTAACATTAATATTTAAAACATGAGAAACGTGAAATTTTGTATTGCTGCTATTGCAGCGCTTGTAATGGGAATGAGCATCGCTAATGCCCAAATTACTGTTCGTGCCGGCGTTGGTCTTCCAATGGGAAGTTTTGCCGATGGTTCTAACACAGACTGGGGAGTGATTACTGGAGAGAATGGCGTTTCTGCCCTTGGCTATAATGCTGGCATAGAATACCGCATCCCTTTGGTGTCAGATCTGAGCCTCATGTTCACAGGAGACTTTATGTATAGTGGTCTTACCAGTGAAGCAAAGGACAACCTGGATAAAATCAATTGCTCAGCACCTAGTTATTTCAACATTCCGCTTATGGCGGGCGCAAATTACAACGTCAAGATGGGTAATAGTCTTTCGCTTTTTGTTGAGGGCGGTTTAGGCTTAAATGTTCGTCTATTGACCGATGCAACAGTGCCTATTGTGGGTGATATTTCGTTCAAACCTGCTTTCACCTTTGCATTCCAAGGAGGTGCTGGCGTCAAGTTCCAGGAACGCTACAGTCTTGATGTAAACTATTACGTGCTTGGCAAAGCTGATGTGAAGGGTACATATACATTGCCGATTATTGGTGAAACAGATTATACAGGGGGCTCCCTTGCACCCCAATTCCTTACCATTCGCCTTGGATACGACTTCTAATTATTCATTATCATCATACATTATTAGATGTCCCCATAATAATCTGTTATGGGGACATCTAATATGTACGATGCATAAATGTCGCATCTCCATGCATTGCGGCACTCAGACTGTAACAAATCCAGTTAATCCCCTTGCTAAAGGGGTTAACTGGATTAAAACTTGAGGTTTGCTCTGTCATACCAATTGTGGCCTATAGGTCAAAGGCATTTTCTGCACTTTACTTATCCTCCACCATAAAAAACTATTGGTCAAAAATACATACTGCAATTTACCCCATATTTTCCACTTTGAGGGCAATGGCAATATTTCTTATTTGGTGTCGCCCCCAAACTGCATAAGGTAAGCTTTAATAAAACCGTCTATCTTGCCGTCTAATACGCCTGTTACGTCGCCTGTTTGATAATTTGTTCGGTGGTCCTTCACACGACGGTCGTCCATCACATAACTGCGTATTTGGCTTCCCCATTCAATCTTCTTTTGGCTGGCTTTAATCTTTGCCTGTTCTTCTTGACGGTGCTTTAACTCGCGCTCATACAGTTGGCTCTTCAGCAGTCGTAATGCACGTTCTTTGTTGTGGGGCTGGTCTCGTGTTTCAGTATTCTCTATCAATATCTCTTCCTCTTCTCCCGTATAGGGGTCTTTGTATTGATACCTAAGCCGAACACCGCTTTCTACTTTATTAACATTTTGTCCACCAGCACCGCCGCTGCGAAAGGTATCCCACGACAGTTTACTCATATCCACATTCACCTCTATGGTATCGTCAACCAAGGGTGTAACGGCGACGCTGGCGAATGATGTCATGCGCTTACCCTGCGCATTATAGGGGCTTACACGCACCAATCTATGTACCCCGTTCTCGCTTTTTAGATAACCAAAGGCGTAATCGCCCTCAATTTGCAGCGTCACGCTTTTTATACCAGCGCCCTCTCCCTCCAGCATGCTGCTTGTTGACACTTTGTAACCATGCGTCTCGGCGTAGCGAATATACATCCTCATCAACATTTCCGCCCAATCCTGAGCTTCTACACCTCCTGCTCCTGCATTGATGGCCAAGACGGCATCAAAGGAATCGCTTTCGCCTTGCAGCATAATTTTTAACTCAAGAGCCTCCACGAGGCGGGTGGAATCATTTAATTGCTTTTGCATCTCTACTTCGTCCACGTCACCAGCGTCGAAGAACTCATACATCACATGTAAGTCCTCTACGCTGTTTTTCACCTCCTTGAAGGCCTCATACCACATTTTGCGTTGCTTGAGGTCTTGCATCACCTTCTTGCCTTCTTTAGGGTCGTTCCAAAATTCGGGAATTTCCGTCTTCTTAGTCAGTTCGTCGATTTCATTTTGTAACTTGTCAACGTCAAAGATACCTCCTCAGAGCCTCTTTGCGTTCTTCGAGGTCTTTGATTGTTTCGGCTATTGTCATAATTCAACTTCTTGTTGTTATTGATTAATCTATTTATAATAAAACAGTTATATTCTGTTAATGTTTCTAATTACTACTGCAAGGTCAGTGCTTAATTTGTAGTTTTTGGCATAGCGTAGGTTGATGCGATGGGCATTTATGCCACGGGAGCGCAACATCAAATCGGCTGGGGAGAGCACACCTTCTTTTATTTGGGGTAGGCTATCTGTATCCGTGTCGGGGATGGCATATCCCACCCAACTTTTTTTCCCCATAAACACCTGAAATACATGTCGAAAATAGTTACCTTTTTGCTCTTGAAACCAAAAAAGAATTGGAGATAATAGTAGTAAAAGAACAGCCATCGTGATGTCAAAAAGGCGCTTGTTCCTACGGTTCATGTCGGTGGCAATAGTTTTTAAGTCCATTGCCAGAAGGCTTTCGCTGCTGCTAATGGTGTCGCTGCCAATGATGAAGTCGCTTTCGCTTGGGACAATTTTATAGTCCACCCCAGTAGCTTTCAAGGTGTCCATGCGACTAATAATGTCTTGTATGGCAATATCTCTACTACAGAATATTATTTCATCTATCCTATGGTAGTGAATAAGCTCTTTGAGGTGTCCTATTGAATTGGATGGGCAACCACATCCTTCGTCAGTGGTCACTTTTGCCACGAAATTAGGGGCAAACCCCATGTCGTGCAACAATTTCTCTATCCGAGTTACTTCATTGCCCGACCCCACTATCAGCACGTTGCGATGTTTAGCGCGTAGCGCATATCCAGGTATGTTCATGGCGCTATATAGTACCCTTAATAGGATGACAACCGCTATACTCCAAGCCGTACCCAGCAACAAAATTGCGCGGGAATAGCGCATGCTTTCGCTCACTAAACTATAAAACACCAATAATGCGAGGGCGCCCATCGACATGCCTCGTGCCATGTGGCCTATCTTAATGGGTTTGTCATATCCCCCAGCAAGCCAACCGCCAAGCATCAGCACCACCACATACAGCGGCAATATTAGCCATGTATAGGTGAGTGGGTAGTAGTTGATATTGTAGTTCCCTATGGCCCAAATTTGCTTTATGACGGCGAAGCCAGCAAAGGCAAAAAGAAAATCCATGAGAGGAACCGTAACCGCCCGAACCATACGAACGATAAACGACAAGGATGCCCTAAACCAAATTGCCAAATTTATTAATTCGTTATATACTCTTGCTCTACTTCCGCTGAAGTACTTATTGGCGAAAATGGCCATGGCGTTGTAAAAGGTGTAAACATAGTTCAAACTGCCTTTTTTGGTGCTTTCTCCTTTGTAGTGAATGATTCGCGCCGAGGGAAGGTAGTAATTTTTATATCCCGCAAGCTTAATTCGCCAACTATAGTCAATGTCTTCGCCATACATGAAGAATGTTTCGTCCAATCCGCCTACTTTTTCGTATGCCGCTTGGCTAATTAGCATATAGGCACCCGGAAGCACCTCTATTTCGTTCACTTCGTCTTCATTTAGATGCCCAAGATAATATGCCGCAATTCGCTTATTATGGGGAAAAAGACGTATGAGGCCACTTATTTTGTAGAAACTTGTTTCAGGAGAAGGAAATCCACGCTTGCTTTCTTTCAAATATTTACCTTTTCCGTCTAACATCTTTACGGTCAATCCGCCACAATCTGTGTGCTCATGCATAAAGTCAAGGCATTTTCGAAAGGTGGCGCGCTCCACCAAAGTGTCTGGGTTGAGCAGAAGCAGATAGTCGCCCTTTGCCTTCTTCAACGCTTGGTTGTTAGCTTTGGCAAAGCCCGGATTGTCTTTGTTTACAATAAGACGCACCTGCGGGAATTGTTGGCGTACCATCTCTGCACTGCCGTCCACACTGCCATTATCCACCACCCAAACCTCCATGTTAATACCCATGCCAGCCTCGTAAACGGAAGCAAGACATTGCTGCAAGAAATGTTTAACATTGTAGTTTACTATGATGACGGACAATTCCATGGTCTTAACCATATATTTCTGGACAACCTGGAGTGAAGTATGCGGCGGCAAAAGCTATCATAATCAGCAGTATTTTCTTCCATGTTAACGCATTGTGATTATTTCCAAAAAGGATGCTTACACTTACGTGAAGAAGTATTCCCACTACAAGACCCATAATCAGGCTTTGTGCCTTTTCGTTGCTGCCCAATATGGCAAGGTTAACCAACGAGCCCAATGGTGTCATCACGGCAAACAGCAACATCAGCAAAAAAGCTTTGCTTGCTTTGATGTTTGAGACTGCAAAAAAACTAATAAGTACAAGTGAGATGGGAATGTTATGAAGCACGATTCCCCATAAAAGACCCTGATGTATGTCGCCATGAAAATCAATCATGGGCATGCCTTCCAAAAAACTATGGATGCACAGCCCCAACATCAGTCCTGCCATGGGTATTACCTTTCCGTCAGCATTTTGAGCCTTGGCACAGGAATTAGCCCCGTGAAAGGTGTGGCTGCCTCCATGTTCAACCCCTCCAGTCAATTGTTCAAGCATCAGTTGAATAAAGAAACCCAACAGTACAGATGCCCCTACCTTTAATCCGCTTTCTGTTGTAAAACCAAATACATAGATGTGCGGCACTAAATTGATGAAACAACTGCCCAAAAGGAATGCGCCTCCAAATATGGTGGCTGCTTCTATGACACGGTGCCCTACTTGGCGTCGTCCGCCAAGTAATGGTGTCCAAATCATTATTCCCAATATAATGAGCAAATAATACAGGTATGTCATAGTTTTTCTTCAACAGAAAGAACTTTGCCACGCAAGCGGTTTTCCACATCTTTGCGTATGTCAATGTTCGCAGTGCAATAAACGCGGTTACAATCAGTATGCAAGGCCCTATAGCACTCGTCAATGAGCGCCAACGCTTCCTCCATCCGTTGCGTTTCCACCAGTGTCCCCATGGCGGTGAGCTGGTGAGGGAAAGGGTGGGCATTGATCACCCTCTCAATTCGAGCAACAAAAGGCGATACGCTTTCGCCTTTATCAGTCGGAAACATAGCAAATTCCAGCAATACGGACATTTTTCATCCTTTTAAATGAAGATGCAAAGTTACGAAAAAA
>JAXFQM010000201.1:0-4157 GCA_034178965.1 Bacteroidales bacterium
GTTTTTCCGCTATTTTCTTTGTCTTTTTCTTGTTTTTATTCCAAAAACCATACACCTCGCTCACGTTGCCAGCAGTGGTGAAGGCACTAATATTGTTATTGTTAATATAAGCCATCAAGGCGCTGAATTCGTCTTTCGAAAGCAGCGCTTCCAGTTCGATGCTTTTCTCATTGGTATAACCGCCAATCACCTCATACAAAGTGCACCCTCTGTGCAAGTCGTTAATGATAAAGTTCCTTATCCTATCCCATTCTTTCGACACGACACATACTCTTTTATGATTATTCAAACTGGCTGTGAAATAATCCACAATAATACCATTGATCCACGTGCCAATCAAGCCAATCACCACCATGCGGAAGGGGTTGATAAGGAAAGCTGTGCAGCAAATAACGCCACCGGCTATGGTAACACTCTTACCAATATCGAAGTGGAGATATTTATTCACAATCTTCGCCAAAATGTCCAGTCCTCCAGTAGAGCAGTTGATGCTAAACAAAACGGCCTGCGACGCACTCAAGATGAGCACAAAGCACAGCAAATCGAACCACGGGTCCCCCATCACACTCATGCTGCCTGTAGTGTGGTTCTCCACTGCAAATTTCTGCCAAGGTGCTATTTTATCCAGCAGATCGGTGAACGGGCCCAACAACAGCGCCGTGTACACCGTCTTCACTCCAAACTCGTGCCCTATCAAGAAATAGGCCAATACAAGCAATACTGCATTTATTAAAAATATCAGCGTGCCCAGTGGTAGGGGAATAAACTCATGCAGCACGATGGAAAGTCCGCTAATGGTACCGATGATCAGTTTGCTCGGGACCAAAAAATAGTATACAGCGATAGCGGCAATGAAGATGCCAACCGTCATGATGACAAATTCCATCCAAAACTTGGATGTGCAAAGCATTTTTAGTATTTTTTCCATGTGTAATTTATTTTATGTTTCTTTCTTTTTTTATTGTTTCGTATGCCTCGTTAATTTTGCGGAACTGCTTTTCCGCGTTGCGTTTTATTTCTTCTCCCAGCCCCTCCAGTTTATCTGGGTGGTATTTCATGACCAACCGGCGATAAGCGCGTTTCACTTCGTCGTCTGTGGCGCTTCCATCAAGTCCCAGCACCTTGTAAGGATTCATGGAAAGCCCTCCTTTCGATGTGGCAGAGCCATAATCGCTGCTATAGCCATTATGGCCGCCGCGATTGCTCTCTACACGTCGAGTGTAGATACTCATGAAATCTTGTGAATTAATGCCTAAATTGTTGGCGATGAGACGCAACGTGCGTTCTTCGGCCGTTGTGAACAAAGAATCCGCTTCAGCGATGCCGAAAAGGAAATCCAGCATTTGGTAACGCGTGTCATAGGACGTATTTTGCATGATTTGTCTGCACACCATGCGCAAATCGAAGTCCTGCGAAATCACATCGCGCAGCATGTGCAGCAAATCATTCGCCCTCTTTTCATCGTAATTCATGATAAGAAACCTCTTCACGAGGTTCAGTTCGCTTTTGCGCACTTCGCCATCGCTTTTCATCACGGCAGCAATCAGCACTATCAGCGACACCGTCAAATCCTGCGGCGTTCCCGTATCGGAATAATGCCATTGGCGTTGCGGGCCTTTCGCACCAGCATTGTCTCCTATCTGCCGGCTGGAGTTAAAGATGCCTTTTCCGACGAAATATCCCAATATTGCGCCAATGGGGCCGCCCAACGTCCAACCTATCCCGGCCAAAAACCATTTTTCCCATTTCATATCAAAAATTCATTTCGATTTATTTGTTCATAGATTGATACACCAAACTTAATATATGGGTTCTAATGTTCATTTGTGCCAGTTTGTTTTCATTTGCCGATGGGTACACTCGGTTGGAGAGAAACACAAATACCAAGTCCTTGTCGGGGTCCGCCCATACCATTGTGCCAGTAAACCCCGTATGCCCGAAACTGCTTTGGCTCGCCTCGGGAGCCGTGTTGCCATGTGATCCAGCGATTGGTTTGTCATAGCCCAATGCACGACGGTTGCCGTATTGGGAATAATACTTTTGGTTGAACGTGCGAATGACCTCTTCCGACAAGTATTGTTTTCCTTCGTACACGCCACCGTTTAGTAACATCAAGTACAACTTAGCCATATCTGTTGCCGTGGAAAAAAGCCCTGCATTGCCTGCCACGCCGCCCATGGCCGCAGCATTGGGGTCATGCACTTGGCCGCGCAAGATGCCGCCTCTCCTGTCAGGACTATCCTCTGTGGGGGCAATGCGGTTGACGTCCATGCCATGCTTCAACGGCTGAAATACCGTGCTTCTCATTTCCATAGGGCCATAGAATTGCTTTTGCATAAATACATCCAACCCCTGTCCCGTTACATACTCCACCATGTCGCCCAGTAAGATGAAACCCAAATCGCTGTAAACATATTTGTGGCGCGGTCCCAACTCCGACGCCACGATTTGGCTAATGATGGCACCCTTGCTCTCGCCGTCAACATTCTTCCAATAGGCGTCGAAAGCCTTAAGGCGTCCCATATGGCTCAACGCCTCGCGTATCGTCATGTTCTTTTTGTTCGTGCGCTTCAAGTAAGGCAAGTATCGGCTCAACTTGTCGTCCAAATCCACCTTGCCGGCATCCACCAACTTCATAACGGCAAACGTCGTTGCCGCAACCTTGGTCAGAGACGCCAAGTCATACACCGTATTCGTATCCACCAATGGACTATCCTCCTCATATGTTTGGCGTCCGTAAGCCCTGTTGTACAACACCTCACCACCTCTTGCCACAAGTATTTGACAACCAGGATAGGCCTTTGCGGCTATGCCGGCCAGCGCTATGCTGTCTATTTTCTTGAAATATTCCGTATCCATGTTCGCCGCCTCAATACGCGCATAAGGGTTTTCGGTGCGCTCTGTTTCGGACATGTGCCATCTGCTGCCCTCCTCATAGCCCGCCACATTCACGGGCAGGGTACCAAAAAAAACTTTAGCCCCGCGCGCGGCCTGGCGCATAACGGGTATGTTTTCATATGCCACCACAATGCCTGCTGGGTCCGCTGTGCTGTCCTTCGGCCAATACCTTAGCGCAAAAGGCGAGCCAAATAATACCAACGCCGTCCTGGCATTCAGCATACATACACTGTCTATTAACGCTTTGCGCTCTGGTGTAACGCCATAATTGCGTCGCGAGGTAGGTTCCGTGCTGATGTACAGGTTCACCACCACCTTGTCGGCATCTTCAATATGCTGCCTTAACGTGAGGCCGTCTTTCATGAACATGGCAAGACTTGTCACACAACTGTCGCCAAATCCTATTGGCACATACAACACCTTTTCTCCTTCGCGTATTGGGAGCAGATTCCCCTCGTTGCGCACCAATGTTAGCGCATTGCGCGCTATCTCTTCCGAGATACTTGCGCTGCGTTGCTCGTTCTCCAGGGTAGGCACTGCCAGCGCGTCAAGGTCCAAATCATTCAGTTCGCACCAATATTTCTCCATTAGCACCTTTCTGCATTTGGCGTCAACTTCCTTTGCAAAAGCATCGTTCCTTTCGGCCTCTACTTTCACGGCCTTAATAGCAGCCTCCACATCAGGTGGCAGCAACATCACATCTGCCCCTGCCATCAAAGACATAAGTTCCGCCTTTCCTTGCTTGTAATGCTTGGTGACGCCTTTCATGTCCATGCCATCCGTGAAAACGATGCCGTCAAAGCCAACCTCGTTGCGCAGGTAACTCATTACTTTTGGCGACAAAGAGGACGGTAGGTTCGGGGTACTGTCCAACGCGTTCACCTGCAAATGCGCCACCATCATACCACGTATGCCGTTTTCGGCAAGACGGCGAAAGGGGTAGCTGTCCAGCGTATCTATTTCCTGCTTGCTGTGGTTAACGACAGGCAGGTCATAGTGCGAGTCTACGTCCGTGTCGCCATGCCCAGGAAAATGCTTGGCCGTGGTAGAGACATGCTGCGACTGCAAACCCTCAAAAAATTGTATCCCTTTTCTACTGGCTTTCTCGCGATTGCTGCCGAAACTACGCGTTCCGATCACAGGGTTATTTGCATTGCTGTTTAAGTCTGCCACGGGGGAAAAACTCACATTCACCCCCATGCTTCGGCACTGCCTTCCTATCTCCTCCCCCATGCTCCAAATGAGACCATCATTTTCCT
>JAXFQM010000203.1:0-4094 GCA_034178965.1 Bacteroidales bacterium
TGTGCGAAAAAAGCTTTGTTATTATGTCATAAATCCGTGACGACTTGGTGCTTCCATGCTTGGCAATCACTCCTATAAACCCCTAAAACACACAGTTCGGATGTAAACGGTAATCCATTTAAGGGTTTCCTCAACGGGAGACCATCAATCCTGCGAGAGACAGGTAATGGACCTTACCTAGCTTGCAGATAAGAACGGTCTGAATATCCAACAAGTCTTTTAGGAAGACATCAATGAGGCAAACAATACTCCGAGAGACCTGTATTGACCGAATGTCTCGTCTATTGTCTATCACACAACATAGATTTACTCCTCTTGTCGGAACTTTCGAGACTCTGCCGTAAAAATGAATATTTTCCTTGTCTACACAAATCGGTCAATAGAACTTTATCATTAATCTAAATGACTACTATGTAGAAAATCTACAATTTACCCAAAACTGCCATTAGGATTTCTCCGTATTGCATAGCACAGAGAAGTTCTATTGACCGATTTGTAGTAAGATATTACGGGAGATAACCTAATACTTACTAAAAAGCGGAGAGCCTAATAGGCCACTCCGCTCTTTTCCAAAACTAAAAGGAATTTATTAAAAATATAGGTCTCGTTGTCCCTCTCCAATCTTGCAGAGGTTGCCCTCCACTTTCTTCTTCAGTTCTTCCTTTGGGAATGTATTCACCAGTTGGTCTATGAGTCTTAAGCCTTTCTCGCGCGTAGTTGGGCTGGCGTAGTCCATGAGATATTCTTTGAAGGTGAACATGGCGTTGGGCTTGCAGAACTCTTTGATTAGCCCTGGCTTGGCCAAGTCCATGAAGTCGGCCCCCACACGGCCCTTGCGGTAGCATCCTGTGCAGAAGGAGGGAATATAGCCGCCATCTATCATCATGCTAATCACTTGGTCCAAACTGCGATGGTCTCCTAGCGTGAATTGCGCACCAGCATTTTCATCTTCATAGCCGCCAGGATTTGTTTCGCTGGCAGCGCTGATTTGGCTGACGCCATATTTCACTAATTGGTCTCGCATCTCGGGACGTTCACGCGTGCTGATGATAATGCCCGTGTATGGCATGGCAATGCGGATGATGGAAACAATCTTCATGAAGTCCTTGTCGCTGACGGGGTTTGGCAGATTTTCTGGGCGGCTGAACGGCGTGCCTTCAGCTGGCTCGATGCGAGGGAAACTGATGGTGTGCGGGCCGCAACCGTAGTCCTCCTCAAGATGTCGTGCATGCTCCATAAGCGCGAGTATTTCGAAACGGTAGTCTACCAATCCAAACAACACGCCAAGCCCCACATCATTGATGCCGCCTTCCTGGGCACGGTCCATGCAAGTGAGACGGTAGAGGTAATCCCCCTTGGGGGTATTGTGCGGGTGGAACTTGGCATATTCCACAGGGTCGTAAGTCTCTTGAAAACACACGTAGGTACCTATTTTCTCGGCATGCAATTTGGCAAAGTCCTCCACGTTCATGGGAGCCAACTCTACGTTGATGCGTCTTATACCGCTTCCTTTCTCGTCGCGTGCGGCGTAGGTACGGCGTATAGCTTCCACCATATAGTCGGTATCGTTGCGTGGGCTCTCGCCACAAATGAGCAGCGCGCGCTTGTGTCCCATGCGCAACAACTGGCGTGCCTCCTCTTCAATTTCGTCCATGGTGAGCACTTTTCGGCGAAGTCCTTTGTTGTCGCTTCGAAAGCCGCAATAGACACAGTTGTTCACACAGGCGTTGCCCGTGTAGATGGGTGCGAACAGCACCAGGCGGCGCCCATAGATTTCTTCCTTGCAGAAATGGGCCGTGTCCAATATCTTGCTTATTCCAGTCTCGTCCTCTACACACAACAACTTGGCTACATCCTCCAAGTTCAAGCCTTTCAACTTGCGGGCTTTATTGAGGATGTCATTCAATTGAACCTCGGTCGGCGCGTTATTCTCGAGCAAGCCATACAACTTGTCTCTATCTATGAAATTTTGATGTCTCATGGGTTATGTTTTGTGGATTAATACTCAAATTATTGTTGTCAAATTTCATGCACATCACGGCTTGGTTTTGCTGGCTGTCGCGTTGACGGTGCCGTCCAACACGCTTTGAGCAACAGATGATGTCACCACGGCTTTGGCTTGCACATTGTTGAGGCGTCCCAATTTGCCACAGATACCATTGATTTCATTGACGGTGCCCTCCACTATAAGGGAAATAACGGAGATGGCGCGCTCGTCGCGGAAAGGTAACCCTTGACGACATAGCACGATATTGGCGTACTCCGAAATGATGCGATTAACATCCGCTGCCTGCGAACGGTCTGTGATTAACAGCGTTATGGTTCCTATTCTCTTTTCCATCAGTGCAATACTTTTGGGTCAGACAAAACAGTGTTTTTCCAATAAAAGCCTGTGGGTTTAGCCTTTAGGCATCGCTCCCCTTTTGGAACGACAATGCAAAAGTACGTTTTTTTTCTTTCATGGCCAAAAAAAAGTGCGTATGGTGCGGTTTTTGCGCTCAAGAAGCACTTGCTACGTGAGCGTGAGTGTCGACAAAAAAACAGGTGTGAAAAAGTTATTTTTGCGCAATATTTTTTCAGCAATGCCGTTAATGTATTGTGACTATGAAACGCATTGCTACCCATACCCTCGGCTGCAAACTGAACTTCGCCGAAACCAGCGCCATCGTGCGCCAGTTTGTGGCGGCGGGCTGGCAGGCAGTGGATTTCCACCAGCCAGCAGACTTATATGTGGTGAACACCTGCACCGTTACCGCCATAGCGGAAAAAAAGTGCCGCAACGTCATACGCCAAGCCATAGCACAAAATCCTGGTGCCCAAGTGGCCGTAGTGGGTTGCTTTGCACAGAACAGCGCGGAGCAAATATCAAAAATGGAGGGCGTGGACTATGTTGTGGGAAACAACAACAAGCATCGTCTGCTCGAGATTGTGGAGAAGAAGGGCTTACAGAAAAGCCATTTCTCCATGGATGTACCTGAGATGCCAACCACATTCGACTTATTCTATTCGATGGGCGACCGTACACGAACTTTCTTCAAGATACAGGACGGCTGCGACTATTTTTGCGCCTATTGCGCCATACCACGAGCCAGAGGGCGCAGCCGCAGCGCCACAATAAGAGAGACCATGCTGGCGGCACGCGAAATAGCGGCGGCGGGAGCCAAGGAAGTAGTCCTGACGGGCGTAAACACTGGCACCTTTGGACAGCAGCACGGCGAAAATTTATTAGTACTGCTACGCCAATTGGACGAGTTGGACGGCATAGAACGCTTCCGCATCAGCAGCATCGAGCCAAACCTGCTGACCAATGAGATTGTGGACTTTGTGGCGCAAAGTCGGCATTTTGCGCATCATTTTCATCTGCCTTTGCAAGCGGGTAGCGACAAGGTGTTGAAACTGATGCGACGACGCTACGACACCGCTTTCTTCGCCAACAAACTTGCCTACATAAAAAGCCGCATGCCTGAGGCTTTTGTGGCTGCAGACCTTATGGTGGGATTCCACGGAGAGGACGAAGAGACATTCGAACAATCGCGTCACTATGTGGAAAGCCTGCCATTATCGTCTCTGCATGTATTCCCCTATAGCGAACGTCCTTTCACAGCGGCTATCGGCATAAAGGCCTGCCACATTGGCATGGCCGAACGCCAACGCCGCAGCGTGACAATGCACCTCATTAGTGAGCACAAAAAAAGGCATTTCTACGCCAGTCAAGCCGGAACACGGCAAAAAGTGCTATGGGAGGATGACAAAAAGGAGGGACGCATGTTCGGCTTCACGGACAACTACTTGCGCGTTTCCGCTCCATACGACCCAACAAAGGTGAACACGTTGCAGGAAGTGACGCTGAACGACACGTTCCATGATGACGTGTTCCAAACCAAGGAAGAGGAAATGACATGAGGCAATGGGGAGGGATGATACTGGATCCGCCGTGGTCGAGATGCCACGCAAAGTACCAGCCAAGTAAACCGTGTCTTTTCGCGCTTCGTGGCAGACGTTTTACAACTTAATAACTTTTTCTTATGCCACATGTCTAACTTTCTTTGTATCTTTGCATCTTGTTTCAAGGTGTTTTCTCGGATGAGAACACC
>JAXFQM010000001.1:0-7584 GCA_034178965.1 Bacteroidales bacterium
TTCCATAGCGCTTGCGTCACCTCTGTTTCGCCCATCTCAAAGGAGGAGAGTGTCACGTTGTGCACGGGCTTCTCGTTGTCCCAACAATCGTTTTCCTGTTCAGGAGTGGCGCCCATGGCGAAAGTGCCGCCATCCACACGAACCATCTTGAAAGTCACCCCGTTCACAGTGAATGTTTGCGAGCCGTCGTCATGGGCAACGGCCGTGGCGTAAACTCCTTCGGGCCATGACGTGCAAGAGTCCTTGTCGGTTTCGGCGGATTGAGTGCCAAAGGATTGGCAGGCGGCGAGACCGGCGAACGAAATGGCCGCGCATGTGGCAATCAGGAGAAAACAGGTGGAGCGAAGAATGGCATGGTTTTTGTTTTTTCCCATAGTCGTTTTCTTTTTAGGAAAAACAGAGGTTGTTACAGACATGTAGTTTGCTTATAGTTATGAATATGACTTGTTGCGGCGTGGCAACGAAATATGTTGCAAAGATACGAAAAAAAGCGAAAATGCGGATAAATATTTTTTCTAAATGGCGTGTTTTTCTTGAGCGATGGGCGAATGCAGGGCAGGGGACGGCAAGGGAGCCTTGTGGAGGCCCTTTGGAAGGGGGAAGGCAGAGGTCATCTCCTACTTACCTCCCACCTTGGTGGGAGGTAAGTAGGAGATGTGTGCTGGCACACTGCTGGCACACGTCTGTCAAATTCTTTGTTTAGACAGGTCGGCCTTTCTTGCCCTGCCAAGAAACGGCGCAGACAACTGTTGCACAGCCAAGCCCGCCGCCAGCTAAAGTAGCGTGTCCATAAACACCATCAGCATGAAGCCGACAAGCAAAGCCCATGTGGCTTGTTTTTGGTAGCCATGCGCGTGGCTTTCGGGTATCATCTCGTCGCTTACCACATACAACATAGCGCCTCCCGCCAACGCCAGCATGACGGGCAAGAAAGACTCGCTGACGGCGCCCAACGCGTAGCCTATCCACACACCCGCCACTTCCAGCAATGCAATGGCGATGGAGAGAGCCAGCGTGCGTCTCTTCTTTACGCCAGCAAGTAGCAAGGGGGTAATCACCACCATACCTTCAGGTATGTTTTGCAAGGCTATACCGAAGGCTACCCCCCAAGCATGGGAGATGTCTTCCGCCGCAAAGCCCACTCCGGTGGCGATGCCTTCGGGCAGTTTGTGGATGGCGATGGCGAAGACAAAGAGCAGCACCTTGTCTATGTGGCTGTTGTTGGCATGTTCCTCTTGGTCCAGGCCTGTCAGTTTGTGCAGGTGTGGCATGGCTTTGTCCAGTGTGTTAAGCAGCCAGGCGCCCAGTAGCAGTCCTAGCGCGGCTTGCCACCAATGTGCTTTGCCTGCCATTTCCGCTGCTGGCACCAGTAACCCTAGCGTGGCGGCGCACAACATGATGCCGGCGCACAGGCCCATGATGGCGTCGTTCCATTTATGGGGCAGTTGCTTGACGGCAAAGCCGATGGCGGCGCCCAGCAGCGTGGCGACGCCTAATCCTATTGCGCTAATCCATACGGGATTCATGTTTGAGTTATTATTTGCAATTGTGTATTTGGAGTTGTCAGATTGCCCTATTGCCAAAAGGCGCGCCTCCGTTATTCCCGTGGCTCGATGGTCACGTCCACTATGTCGCCTTTTTGTTTGCCGATGGCTTTGCGTATCTCCTTGCGTATGCCTATCAGATAGTAGGGCGTACCCATGCGGCATACCAGTCCGTCGTAGGGGTGGCCGTCGAAGGTGGCGTGCACCTTAAGGCGTTTTTTGCCGTATTTGGCGTAGATGTCCACGGGCACCTCCACCCAACAGGCGTCCATGTCGTCGGCGGAAATGATGACAGAAGCGAAACGTTCCATGGCTTAAATGATTTTTAGTTTGGTCAAAGCGTATTGAATGCCTTCC
This sequence comes from Bacteroidales bacterium, assembly GCA_034178965.1. Lineage (GTDB taxonomy): Bacteria > Bacteroidota > Bacteroidia > Bacteroidales > P3 > Colimorpha. The sequence continues at coordinate 1,902 of JAXFQM010000001.1, forward strand.
TCGTCGCAACTGCGCGTGACGAAGTCGGCGTGTTTCTTCACGGTTTCGTTGGCGTTGCCCATAGCCACTCCAATTCCCACGAAATCCAGCATTTCCATGTCGTTGCCTCCGTCGCCGAAGGCCATCAGTTCCTCCTTTTTCAGTCCCAAGCGTTTTGCAATGCAGACGATGCCTTCTGCCTTACTGCTGTCTGCGGGGATGAGGTCGCTGAAAGCAGGGTGCCAGCGCGGCAGCCTGCAATGGGGCAGGAGGGAAAGGACTTCCGCGTCTTTGTCGGCCGGCATCATGGCGATAAACTGGTAGGTTCTTTTGCTTCGCATCTCCTTGGTAGAGAGCGGCGGAGGCATGATGAAGCCCAATTGCGCCTGTAGGTTCTCTATGTTGTTAGCCAGTTGGTTAACGTGCATTTCTCGGCTTCCGAACTGCATGGTGACCAGGTTGTTTCTATCCACATAGTCCAGCCAGCCGTCGATGTCCTGCTGCGAGAGGGGCTTGTCTACTACGACGTCGTCTCCCATGAAGCAATACCCGCCGTTCACCGTTACGTAGCCGTTGAACTCCACAGGCATGCTCGGTATCAGTGGCACGGGGCGTCCGGTGGAGACAAACGTGAGGATGCCTTGTTGGCGCAAGGCGCCAAAGGCCTGAATGGTGCCCTGCGACACTTGGTGAGTGTTGAAGCTAAGAAGCGTTCCGTCTATGTCGAAAAAAATGGCGCGTATCATGTTTCGGGCAAGTGTTTTTTGTCGTGCTGGTACATTTGCCAGCTGTTGAAGAGGTTTTGGCAGATGCTGTAGAATGCCATGCTGAGCGCGGCCAGCGGATTGAGGAACTCTACCGACATCCAAATGCCGAAAGAGGTGTTCTTCTGTCCCAATTCTTGTCCCCCCGCCATCGTGTCGCCGTAGCGCTCGCCGATTTTTTTCCCCACCCAAAAGAGGATGAAGCACTGCGTCACACAGAGGGCGAACATGGCGGCCATGAGACCCCATTGCTTGTTCGGGTCCGCCATGATATCGTGAAACGTCTTTCCCAGCACCACTGTCAGCGTGAAGGCCCAGATGTAAAGCGTGGCGCTTTTGTGGCTGCTGATGACGGCATTTGCGCGGGGCAGGTAGCGCTGTAGCAGCAGGGCGGCGAAGAAGGGAAACACGATTTGTGGGCAGATGCGGCGGAAGATGGTCCACATGTTCAGCAACAGATGGTCGGCCTCTTGCTGGCCAGTGAAAGCGAAGATGACGGGCGCAACCACCGCCACCATCAAGTTGTCCAGTATGGTGTATGTCGTCACCGTCTCCCTGTTTGCTCCCAGGGCGCAGGACACCACTACCGACGATGCCGCCACGGGCGTTAGGGCCGTCACCAAAAGGCCATCGGCAAGGGCGTCGTTGCTGCGGAAGAAAAGCAGACCAAGCAAATAACTGGCTATGGCAAAGGCCACCTGGAACGTCATCAGCCAAAAGTCCATCTTCTTTGGGCGCATTTGGTGTGCGTCTATGGCGGTGTAACTGATAAACAGCATGGTGAATACCAGGAATGGCGCCAAGACGTAGAGCTGCGAGAAGAAGCCGTGAAATAGCAAAGCCAGCAGCATAGCCACCGGCAGCACTAAACTTCGGATATGGGATTTGATGGCCAAAGTTTTGTGGAGTTAATAGAAAGTACGCGTTTGTATTGACGTTAGGACCATGTCGTCAGGAGTTGGCTATGATTCTTGAGAAGAGACCGGCGAGTTTGTCGGCGGCTTTGTCTGCGACAATGACCACGTCGTCGCCGTTGTTTTTCACCTCTCCGCCCAAATCCTTGGCGCAGTTTGTGATGACGCTTAGGCCGAAGACCTCCATGCCGCAATGGCGTGCCACAATTACTTCGGGTGTGGTGCTCATACCCACCGCGTCGCCTCCCAGCAGGCGGTACATCCTATATTCTGCCAGCGTTTCATAGGAAGGTCCCGTTTCGGCTACATACACGCCTTCCTTCAGCGTGAGGCCCATTTCGTGCGCCGCCTGCATGGCCGTTGCGCGCAGGCGTGGGCTGTACGCTTCCGTCATGTCGGGAAAGCGGGGCCCCATCTCATCGAGGTTTTTGCCCACAAGGGGGTTGGGAAGGAAACTGATGTGGTCTGTAATGGCCATGAGGTCGCCCACTTCGAAGTCGGGGTTGATGCCACCGGCCGCGTTGCTCACAAGCAATTGCTTCACACCCAGGCGTGCCATCACGCGCACGGGAAACGTCACCTGCTGCATGGCGTAGCCTTCATAATAGTGGAAACGTCCTTGCATGGCCAAGACTGGTTTTCCGCCCAGCCGTCCCACGAGGAGGTTTCCTTTGTGGCCGGTGGCGGTGGACATCGCAAAATGAGGTATCTCCTGGTAGGGGATGATGTCGGCGTTTTCCAGCTTGTCCGCCAGTTTTCCCAGCCCGCTGCCAAGGATGACGGCGGTGTGCGGCGTCTCTTTCGTATGGCGGCGAATATAGTCGGCTGCCGCGTTGTATGTTGCTATGCTTTCATTCATAAATAGTCAGAGGGGGGATGTGTTTCTGCATGAAGAATTGGAATAGGCATTGCCGTTGCTGCCATTGGTGGGTGCCATCCCATTCCCGAAAGAGTTTGTAGGCGGTGGCTTCCTATTCTGTCGGGTTTTGTTGGTCGGGGCCGTTCCTTCTTTTTTCCAATATTTTGTTTATCTGTTCGGCTTTTTCATAGTCTTCTTCGCGTTCGCAACGGTGCAATTCTTTTTCCAGCTCTTCCGTTGTGAGGCTTTCGTATGCGCTGTCGATGGTCATGACGTTTGGGCTTAACGGCATTGTCGTCTCGTCATCTTCAGTTTGGTCTGACCAGGGGGGGGGTGCGCCTGTTTCGTTAAGTATGGCCTTGTTCATCAGTATGTCCAGGCCTTCATGCAGCGCCAGCGCGATGGCATCGCTGGCGCGGCAATCTATTTTCCTCACCATGATGCCGTCGCTTACGTGCAACGTGGCATAGAACACTCCTTCAAAGTAGCGGTCTATTGTCACCTTTTTCAGTTCCAAGTGGAAGGTTTCGCATAGCGAAAGCACCAAATGGTGTGTCATGGGGCGTCGGGGCTGCCGCGTCTCGTGTTCCATCATAATCATTTCGGCCTCGTGCTCGCCTATCAGCATGGGCACCGACAGCATTTCCACGGGCTCGGTAAGCATGAGTATGTACATGCTGTCTTTGGTGAAGCCTTGCAATATTTCCTGGGCGAAAACCTTTGCGTATTCCATGGCGCGGAAGAGGGTTAGGTTGGTTTATTTAGAAAGGGTCTGTGCGACGGGTGTTATTGGGCGTGTGCCGCAAGGTGTTCCACCAGTTTCTTCACCGCTAGACCGCGGTGGCTGATACGGTTCTTTACCTCCATGGGCATTTCCGCAAAGGAAACGGCGAAACGGCGTGGCATGAACACGGGGTCGTATCCAAAGCCGCCATCACCATGGCGTTCCGAAAGGATGTCGCCCTCCACGCGTCCTTCAAATTCGTGGGTTTCGTCGCCTTGCAAAAGGCATATTACGGTGCGGAAACACGCACTGCGGTCCTTGGCACCTTCCATTTCGCGAAGCAATTTGTTTATGTTGTCGTCGAAAGAACAATGTTCTCCGGCGTAGCGCGCGGTGTACACGCCTGGCTTTCCGCCCAGTGCGGCCACCTCCAGCCCCGTGTCGTCGGCAAAGCAGTCCTGTCCGGTGCGTTCCCTCACCCACTGCGCTTTTTGTAGCGCGTTGCCCTCTAAAGTGTCTGCGGTTTCGGGTATTTCGCCCTCAAGATGCATGTCACGAAGGCTTTTCACTTCCACTATGCCGTCCAGCATTTCTCTGACTTCTTGCAGTTTATGCGTGTTATTGGTGGCAAAAATCAACGTTTTCATAAAATGCAAAGATACAAAAAAAAAACGAGATGGTTGTTTTTTCTTTTTTCCATGTTGCTGTTTTGTGCAGCGTCTTGAGGTGGGAAAGCGCAGGCGGCAATTTATGGAGCGAGAGAGGATGTGTTTGTAGAGCGAGTGTAAAAACTGCGTCGCCCCGGCAGCGTTGTAGTGTGCTGTCGCGGCGGCGCAGACTTGTCTCGGTCTTGCTTGCACTTTGCGCCGAGGAGGGCGCCTTGTAGGTCTTATTTCAACACCACCTTTCTTGTGGATACGCTGTTTTGGCCGTAGAGACGCAATAGATAGATGCCTCGTGGCAGGTCGCTCACAATGATGTCGGCGCTGTTTCCCGCAAGGTTCTGCCCGTAAACTTGCGTTCCAAACGCGTTGAATAGTTCTGCGCGGCGCAGTTGTTCGTTGCAGACCACAGAGAGCACGTTCTGCACAGGGTTGGGGTACACGGCGACGCTGATGGCTTCGGCAGGGTCTATCCCTATTATGCCTTGTCCCACCACAAAGGTGTAACTCACGCACGTGCCTCGCTCCTCGTTTCGGTTGTAGGGGAGCCCCCACGCCATCATTTCCGTGCCGTTGTTAAGTCCGGTAAGCTTGCCAGAAATGTTTTCGTAATAGCGATCGCCCCCTTCTTCGCAAACTGCAGCCACTTCGTCTTCGCTGTCTATTCCATTTTGCTGCAGGACGGCGGTCTGGGCAAAGAGCAGGTAGTAATAGGCTGTTTGGTCGCCTTTGGTAATATTCACGTTCACGCTGGTGCTTGTGAAGTTGGTCAGGCTCATCGTCATCGTAGCCAATCCCGTGCCGCCAGGAAGCGTTCCCTCGGTTCTTACGGTGTCTGTGGCCACGGTGCCGCATTCCTCGTTGTGGTTGTAGGGAAAGGCGAAAAGGACGTATTGTTTTCCTGGCATGAGGTCGGTGATGGTGTCGCGGATAACGCCGCTATAGTTTGGCGATACTTCCGCAGCCTGCGCGGCCATCGAGTCGGCGTTCCAATGGTTCCTTGCCAGCGTGGCGCTGTCGGCAAAGGCTATGCGGTAGTAGCCTGTTTGGTCGTTGGGTGTGGCGGTGAAATAGATGTTTTCGCGGTCCGTAGTGGCTGCAATGCTCACTGCTGCCGTCCCCGTTCCCCCGCCCACGGCGGAAGTAAAGGCGGTGCTTGAAATCACGCCGATGGTGTCGTCCTCGTTGGCAAGTGCCCATGTGTATACGTTGTATTGCGTGGCGGGCGTGAGGTTCGTGACGACCTCGGTGGTGTCGCTGAAGAACAAAGTCCCTTCCTCGGGAGCGTACATCCTCACCAGGTCTTCCACGTTGACGGTTATCCCGTACATGGCGTAGATTTCTATCAGTATGTCCATGGAGCCGTGTTCCATTATCAAGCTATAATAATGGTGGCAGTCTTCGTTTTTGTTGTAGGAGATAAAAACAGTGTCGGGCACAGCGTTGACGGAAACGGATACGTTTGCCGCCTTTGCCCCCTTGCCGTCGCGGTGCACGGCGGGCTTTAGTTTGCCAGGGCACACTTTTGTTAAAATCAGACTGTTTGCTTCGCCGTTCGGGTCGTTGACGAGGATGTATTCATAGTTCTTGTTAGAATTGTCGCATCGCAGCGTTGGGATGGTACGCTGCGCGTGCGCCGAAAAAGCCACTGCCATAATGAGCAGTAACGGCGCAACCTTGTATAGCATTTTGTTCATAATCAATACTATTTTGAGGGAGACAGCGAGTCTGCCCGCCGTCTCCCGTTAGGGTTAATGGGTTATTTCAAGGCTTCGTTCAAC
>JAXFQM010000039.1:0-11313 GCA_034178965.1 Bacteroidales bacterium
AATATAGAAAATAGATGTAATTACAAAGTATTGCTACATGATTGTGTAGTATTTATTGCGTCGTAAGCGGTAACCCTGTGCCGGCAGTTGCGGCCTGAACTTCTTACGAAAAGCGCATGCTCTTTTCGCGCTCCAAATTCAGTAGAAACTGCTTGGCTTCTAGTCCACCAGCGTAGCCTGTAAGGCTGTTGTCGCTGCCCACCACGCGGTGACATGGCACTATGATGGACATGGGATTTGCCGCCACAGCGTTTGCCACGGCTCTCACGGCGGAAGGCTGGCCTATAAGACGCGCCATTTCGCCATAGGAAACCGTCTCGCCATAGGGTATTTTTGTCAAGGCCTCCCACACGCGGCATTGGAATGCCGTTCCTGGGAATGTCAGCGGGATAGTGAAAACCCTTCGCGTTTTCGCGAAGTATTCCTCCAATTCCGCTTGCGCCTTACGCAGCGTTTCCGAACTCCCCGCCTCGCAACGGGCATGTAGGCTGCGTAGGAGACGGGCTTCCGTGGATATGCGCCGCTCTTCGTTGTTCCAATCGCACAAGCAGAGCCGTCCATCCGTCACTCCCAGAACCAATTCGCCGCAGGGCGAAGCAAAGTGCGTGACTATGATTGTTTCCATATTGCAAATATTGATATGATGCTTGGCTTGCAAAGCGTTGTCATGTTCGCCAAATGAAAATTAGCACATAATAAAAATACTCATAGATGCCGTTGTAACAATTTAATAACGCTGTGTTGCAACAAAATATTGCCCCGTATGCACAATTTAATGTGGAATAGGGAACGTATTTTTCAAACATGTCGCTTTTTTTTTGTACATTTGCATTTTGTTTTTAGCTGGCGTGAACCGTGTAAACAGCCGAAAAAGACCATGATATAAAAGAAATATTGTACATAGTAAATAATAAAAGCATATGGAAATAGCTCCAAAATACGAGCCGCGCGCCGTAGAGGATAAATGGTATTCTTTTTGGTTGGAGAGGAATTTGTTCCACTCCGAGCCCGATATTACGCGCAAGCCTTTCACTGTGGTGATTCCCCCACCCAACGTGACAGGCGTGCTTCACATGGGCCACATGCTGAACAACACGATACAGGACGTTTTGGTGCGCAGGGCGCGCATGATGGGATACAACGCCTGCTGGGTGCCAGGAACGGACCACGCCAGCATAGCCACCGAAGCCAAGGTAGTGAACATGCTGAAGGAGAAAGGCATTAACAAGCGTGAGATAGGGCGCGACGAATTTATGAAGCATGCCTGGCAATGGAAGGAAGAGCACGGCGACATTATTTTGAGGCAATTACGCAAACTGGGCTGCAGCTGCGACTGGGAGCGCACCGCTTTCACGATGGACGAAACGCGCTACGAAAGCGTGATAAAAGTGTTTGTGGACCTATATTACAAGGGTCTCATTTATCGCGGCGTGCGCATGGTGAACTGGGACCCGGTGGCATTGACGGCGGTGAGCGACGAGGAGGTGGTGTATAAGGAAAGCAACAGCAAATTGTTTTTCTTACGCTACTACGTGGCAGAGGTGCCGGAAAAATATGTTGTGGTGGCCACCACGCGCCCCGAAACCATTTTGGGCGACACGGCTGTTTGCGTGCATCCCGACGACGAACGCTACCAATGGCTGAAAGGCAAGCACGTGCTGGTGCCATTGGTGGGCAGAGAGGTGCCCGTCATTATGGATGGATATGTTGACCGTGAGTTTGGCACTGGTGCGCTGAAAATTACACCTGCGCACGACGTGAACGACTACAACCTGGGCATAAAATATGGCTTGCAAAGCATCAATATTTTCAACGACAACGGCACATTAAACGACAATGGAGGAGCATACAAAGGCATGGACCGTTTCGTTTGCCGAAAGCAAATCATAAAGGATTTGGCCGACAATGGGCTGGTGGAAAAGACGGAAGACTACAAAAACAAGGTGGGACACAGCGAACGTACAGATGCGGTAATAGAACCGAAATTGAGCGCGCAGTGGTTCCTGAAGATGGAAAATTTGGCACCTAAGGCGTTGGAGGTGGTGGAGAACGACGAGATACAGTTTCACCCTGCCAAGTTTAAGAACATATACCGCCATTGGCTGGAGAACATCAAAGACTGGTGCATCAGTCGCCAACTATGGTGGGGACAGCGCATACCCGCCTACTACTACCAAGCCGACGGAAAGCAACAGGTGGTGGTGGCGGAAAGCATTGAAGAGGCTTTCGTCTTGGCGGAAAAAGAGCATCCAGGCGTGAGGAGAGAAGACTTGCAGCAAGATGAAGATGTGCTGGACACTTGGTTCAGCAGCTGGCTGTGGCCCATTTCGCTGTTTGACGGCATTCGCAAACCCGACAATCCGGAAATCAACTACTACTACCCTACCGACAACCTTATCACTGCTCCCGACATCATTTTCTTCTGGGTGGCGCGCATGATTATGTGCGGCGAGGAATACCGGCACGAGGTGCCCTTTAGGCATGTGTATTTCACCGGCATTGTGCGCGACAAGTTGGGGCGCAAGATGAGCAAAAGTCTCGGCAACAGCCCAGACCCCATCATGCTGATAGAGAAATATGGTGCCGATGGCGTGCGCATGGGCATGCTGCTAACGGCCCCTGCGGGCAACGACCTGCCTTTCGACGAAAGCATTTGCGAACAGGGGCGAAACTTCGCGAACAAGATGTGGAATGCATTGCGCCTGGTGACAGGATGGCAGCGCAGCGACACGTTGAAGCAAAACGACGACAACCACGCCGCGGTGGAATGGATGGAGCAGAGAATGGCCAACGTGCTGGAAGAGGTAGAACAAGACTTCAACGACTTCCGCTTGAGCGAGGCGTTGATGAAGACCTACAAACTGACATGGGATGACTTCTGCAGTTGGTACCTTGAGATGGTGAAGCCTGCTTTTGGTGAACCCATTGACAACGAAACTCATAATAGCACAATCTCCATTTTTGAGCGACTCATGTGCATGCTACACCCCTTCATGCCTTTCATCACGGAGGAGATATGGCATCTGCTGGCGGAGCGCTGCAATAACGCAAGCATCATGACGGGCAGCATGCCTGCAAGCGTGTTCTACGACAAGCGCACGCTGGACGCCTTCGCCACGGTGCAAGAGATGGTGACGGGGGTGCGTGGTCTGCGCAACGGCAAGGGCATACCCCCAAAGGAGGCCTTGGAACTCTATGTCTTCCCCCACGCCGAGGGCAGTCAAGTGCTGGATGGCCGCTTTGACGGCATAGTGAAAAAACTGGCAAACCTTAGCAAGATAGAAGTGACAGACCACAAGGTGGTGGACTCGCTGGCTTTCATGGTAGGCACCATAGAGTGCTTTGTGCCTTTCGGACAAAACATAGACGCCGAGGCCGAACTGAAGAAACTGGAGTCCGACCTAAAATATGCCGAAGGTTTTTTGACCACAGTGATGAAAAAATTGAGCAACGACAAGTTTGTGAACGGGGCGCCCGAAAAGGTGGTTAACCTCGAACGGCAAAAGAAAGCCGATGCCGAACAAAAAATTGCCGCCATCAAAGAGCAAATCGCCGCATTGAAGAGATGAATTACAAAGAGACATTGGATTACCTGTACAACAGCCTGCCCATGTACCACCGCATAGGACAGGCTGCCTACAAGGCAGACATAACGAATACCGTGGAACTGATGCGCATGCTGGGCAATCCCGAACGCAAGTTCCGCAGCATACATGTGGCAGGCACCAATGGGAAAGGCAGCGTGAGCCACTTCTTGGCAAGCATACTGCACAAGGCTGGATATAAAGTTGGACTGTACACATCGCCGCATCTGCGTGACTTTCGCGAACGCATACGCATCAACGGCGCGATGATTCCAGAGGAGAACGTGACGCGTTTTGTATCGCTGAACAAAAACTTTATGGAGGGCTTGCAACTCTCTTTTTTTGAGATGACGGTGGGACTTGCATTCGACTATTTCGCTAACGAGGGCGTGGACGTGGCCGTGGTAGAGGTGGGTATGGGGGGACGGTTGGACAGCACAAACGTCATAACCCCTCTCCTATCCGTCATCACAAACATCGGATTGGACCACACGCAATTTTTAGGCGACACACGTGCCAAGATAGCTGGCGAAAAGGCAGGCATCATAAAACGTCGTGTGCCTGTGGTTATTGGTGAAACGCATCCCGAAACCGAGGATGTGTTCCTACGGAAAGCGGAAGAAATGGAAGCGCCCATCTGCTTTGCCGACCAGCATTATGAAATAAGGGAGGCATCGGACGCGACAGCCACGGAAGAGGCTTCCTTGCACTTCGACGTCTATTGCGACGGAGAAAGGATTTACCGCAATTTGTTTTCCCCGATGGGTGGCTGGTATCAGAAGAACAATCTTGCCACTGTGTTTCAGGTCATTCAAGAACTGCCGCAAGTAGGGCTCAAGGCAAACGACGAGGATATTATGGAAGGCATCGCAGATGTAATTCGTGGCACAGGCTTGCATGGACGCTGGGAAAAGGTGGCGGAGAAACCCCTTACCATATGCGAAACAGCCCACAACGAAGACGGGATGCGCAGCATGCTACGCAAACTAAACGAAATGCGCGGCGGTTACGAGACCTTGAGAATGGTTTATGGCTGCGTGAACGACAAGGATTACCGCCACATCGTAAATCTGTTGCCTGCCAATGCCGTCTATTACGTTACGCGTCCCAGCGTGCCACGCGCGCTGGACGAACAAACCCTTTTTGAAGCCGTGAAAGAAGCGGGCATGAAGGCTGATGTGTTCCCCACCGCCGAAGAGGCCATTATAAAAGCGCGGGCAGAGGCTCGCGAAAACGACTTGGTACTGGTTACGGGCAGCATATTCTTGGTGGCGGATGCATTGGCTTATTTCAAGGAGGAATAATATTTTGTGCAATTGAAACTTTTTTCGTACTTTTGCATACTGAAAATATTGAGTGTACTTTCATACAAGGAATTAGTTATTAACGGACAATGCGTAACAAGGGCAGAATAGTAATCGCTGCAATCCTCGGTATGCTGCTGGCAACGGGTTGTCACAACAAGTCAGACGAATACTTAGGCGATTGGTTGGAGCAGCATTCAGAACCTCAAACGGGGTTCTACTTGGGCAACGGAGGACTTGCCAGCAGCATAGGGCACCCTGCCACGCAGTACACCAAATGGAACGTGATTGGAAAAGACCTGATATTGCACGGAAAACGTTACAGCCACGGGATGACGGAAGTCTTTAGTGATACACTCACAATCACACACTTCACGCCACGTCAAATGACAGTGTGGAATAAAAACAAGAAGATAGTGTACGTCCGTATGGCGGATAGGGTTAACGACGAAAAAAAATAACACAATGATGAAAAAATCAATACTCGCCTCAAGGCTGCTGTTGCTGACGCTTCTTGCCATTGGCACGAAGGGTATGGCGCAGGAGCCACGCCTAACAGCATTCTTCGGCTACGCAACTTTTGAATTAGTGGATGGCGACCCGTATATTGAGACTTACCTCAACTACGATGCTTGGAATTTACGCTTTGTGAAGGCACAAGACGGTTCATACCGCGCCACGGTGGAGACGCTGTTGTTTGTCATGCGCGATGACAGCGTGGTGTTTGCCAAGAAATACGACCTCAATAGTCCAGCCATCGATGACACGTTGAGCAATAAGTTCAATTTCCTCGACGTGCAACGTTTCACACTTAAGAACGGCATATACACGTTGCGCATTGAGTTGAGAGACAAAGCCTATCCCGCAAACAAGCCAGTCATCATCAGCCAAAAGGTTCTCATCAACTATGGAATGCATCCACAATTGAGTTCCGTGCAACTGATGGCGGGCATGAAACCCACCGTTACGCAAAACATGTTGAGCAGGGGTGGCTATGACATGGAGCCTTATGTGAACGACTTCCTGCCCGCTAGCATGCAGAAAGTATATTATTACTATGAAATATACCGTATTAACCGCGAGATATTCGGAGCCGAGTTCATGACGTTGGCTTTCATTGAGCAAATGGAATCGGGACGTAAAATGCAGGGCTTTCAACAGATACAGAAACATAACGGAAATAAAAAGGTGGTCGTGGCCGGTGGCTTGGACATCAGCGCGCTGCCAAGCGGCAACTACAACTTGGTGGTAGAAGTGCGAAACAAGAAAAACGACTTGATGTTGTTTCAAAAAGTGCCTTTCATGCGCAGCAATCCTGCCGTGATGAACGACACCACCGTTAATCCACTTGTCGCTTTTGCTGGCGACATCGAAGACGAGAACATGTTGAACTATTATCTTAAGGCTTTATACCCCATAGCCTCGCCAGTGGAGAATGGTGCAATTAACGAAATAACGAAGCAACCGGGACATATTGGCGAAAAGCAGAGCCTTTTTTACAACTTTTGGGTGAAAAGGAATAGCTTGGACCCCCGTGGAGAATGGAGAAAATATAAAGATCGCTTGGATTATGTGGCAGTTAACTTCAGCTATCCAAAGATACCAGGCTATCTTACGGACCGTGGAAGGGTGTACTTGCAATATGGTCCGCCTGACTTTATTCGCGACGAGAAGAACTTTGTGTCAGTGCGTGTCATGGACAACCAAACCATGTCTGATTTCCAAACAAACAGCACAAGGCAAGAGCAAAATATGGGGCAAATATTTTATCTACCCTACCAAATATGGCGTTATAACAACATAAAAGGCGATGACCCCAATCGTTGTTTCCTTTTTTGGGACGAGTTGCGCAGCGGAAGTTACAAGTTGCTGCACAGCAATGCAAAGGGTGAGGTGAACATGCCCAACTGGGAGCGTATGTTGAGCAACAGACAACTGGGTGAAGAATTTCGAGGAGAAGTTAGCATTCAGTTTGATCGGGGCTATTGATGGGCGCGATATTTTTCTTTCTTCTGTATTTACTGGCCTGGCTACCCTTGCCAGTGCTCTACTTGATGAGCGATTTGCTATGGCCCGTGGCATATTACCTCTTGCGGTACAGAAGAAAAATGACGCGGAAGAACCTATTGCATAGTTTCCCAGAAAAAAGCGAAACAGAAAGGAAAAAGATAGAGCGAAAGTACTACCGGCATATGTGCGATTTGGTGGTAGAGGCGATATGGAACTTGCGAGCCACGCCGCGGCAAATACTACGCCATTATCAAGTGAAAAACCGAGAACTGGTTGACAAATACTACGAAAAGGGGCAGAGCGTAGTGCTGATGAGTGCGCATTACAATAATTGGGAGTTCATGGTAACATCGTTGAACATGCAGTTTCGGCACCATGGCATAGGCGTTGGGAAACCTTTGGACGATAGATGTTTTGGTGCTTTCCTCACGAAAAAGCGCACACGATTCGGAACTGAAGTGGTGGACCAAACGAATGTGCGCCCGACGATGAAATATTACAACGACCACCATGTACCTTGCGCCTATATGATGTTGAGCGACCAAAGTCCCAGCAATCCCAACAAATGCTATTGGACGACTTTTTTGGGACAGGATACCGGATTCCTGTTCGGAGCAGAACGTTTTGCGCGCAAATACTGTTACCCAGTGCTTTTCTACAACGTATGGAAGGTGAGACGTGGATATTACGAATTAATTTTCCAAGAAATATCGTCACAGCCTGAAACGCTTCCAGAAGGCAAAATCACGGAACGTTATGTGCGCTGGTTGGAAGAAACGATAAATCATGCTCCAGCTTATTGGCTTTGGAGCCATAGACGTTGGAAAATGTCAAAATCGGTGCAAGCCAACTGATAGATTTTTTTTGTAGTCTCAAACGCATGCGCGAAAACCATAACTCAATGAAAACAGCCATCGTCATATTAAACTGGAACGGCCGCAAGATGCTGGAGCGTTTTCTTCCATCGGTGACTACATGCTGCTCCGAAGGAGACGAAGTGATTATTGCCGACAACGGCAGCAACGACGATTCGTTGGAATGGCTAAAAAAGACCTACCCCTCACTGCGCATCATTGCATTGGACAAGAACTATGGTTTCGCTGAAGGCTACAACAAGGCGTTGCTTCAAATTGAAGCCGATTATTATGTGCTGCTCAACGACGATGTGGAAGTGACGCCAAATTGGACAACTCCTATAGTTACCATGTTGGATGCCGATAAACAGGCTGCCATTGCGCAACCAAAACTACTCATGTACACCCAACGCGACACTTTTGAATATGCAGGTGGTGCGGGAGGCTATATAGACAAATGCGGCTATCCTTTCTGCCGTGGCAGGCTGTTCAGCACGTTGGAACACGACAAAGGGCAATACGATGATGTATGCGAACTTTTTTGGGCCTCGGGAGCCGCTATGTTTGTAAAGGCCACGGCATGGAAGCAGTTAGGAGGCCTGGATGGTGATTTTTTCGCGCACATGGAAGAAATTGATTTCTGCTGGCTCGCAAAAAACGCAGGATATAAGGTGCTTTACTGCCCCCAAAGCGTGGTTTACCATGTGGGAGGTGGTACGTTGCCCAAGAGTTCGCCTCGTAAGACGTATCTCAATTTCAGGAATAACATGGCCTTGTTATACAAAAACCTACCACCTGCACGTCGCAAGCGAGTATTGTTGCTGCGATTGTTGCTGGATGGCGTCGCCGCGCTTAAATTTTTATGGGAGGGGCACCCCAAAGAACTGGCTGCCGTTTACCGCGCGCACAGGGACTTTCGGCGCTGGAAACCGGCATTGAGGAACAAGAGCGTTCACATCAATCCACATGAAGTGAGTTGTGTATACCAAGGGAGGCTGCTGGTGGATTATTACTTGAGAAACAAGAAGACGTTTAGCGAGTTGCAAGATAGGTTCTCCAAGTAGACAGAACAATACCCTTAAACATGAATTAGGTTTGATAAGTAACACTAAATGTAATAAATCAAGGAAACCATGAGTAATAACATCCGAGTGCGTTTCGCTCCTTCTCCAACAGGACCTTTACACATAGGTGGCGTTCGTACCGCACTTTATAACTATCTTTTCGCCCGTCAGCAAGGCGGCTCCATGATTCTTCGCATAGAAGACACCGACCAAACGCGTTTTGTGCCAGGTGCCGAAGATTACATCATTGAGGCGCTCACTTGGCTGGGTATTCAATTCGATGAAGGCGTGCACATCGGAGGCCCATTTGGCCCGTATAGGCAAAGTGACCGTAAATCTCTTTATAAACAATATTCCGATCAGTTGCTGCAAGACGGATGGGCTTACTATGCCTTTGATACGCCCGAAGAACTTGAAGCCAAGCGCAAAGAATATGAATGGAACAAAAAAACGTTCCAATATGATTGCAATACTCGTCTTGAGATGCAAAACTCGTTGAGTTTGAGCGATGAGGAGGTAAAAAGAAGATTGCAAGACGGAGAGCAATATGTAATACGATTTAAGTTCCCGCAAGATACGGAGATTACGGTGCATGACTTGATAAGAGGTGACGTTACAATGAGTAGCAACTTGCTGGATGACAAGGTTCTCTTCAAGAGCGATGGGATGCCCACCTACCACTTGGCCAACATAGTTGACGACCATTTAATGCAAATATCCCATGTCATTAGGGGTGAGGAATGGTTACCGTCGGCACCTCTTCACGTGATGCTGTACAAAGCCTTTGGCTGGAAGGATACTATGCCTCAGTTTGCTCACCTGCCACTGCTGCTGAAACCCGAAGGCAACGGCAAGTTGAGCAAACGCGATGGCGATCGGCTGGGTTTCCCTGTGTTTCCTTTGGATTGGCTGGATCCCAAGAGTGGAGAACTGTCGCACGGCTATCGCGAACAAGGCTACTTACCCCAAGCTGTGGTGAACATGCTTGCACTGTTGGGCTGGAACCCAGGCACAGAACAAGAAATTATGAGCATGAACGAACTAATAAAACTGTTTGACATAGCCCATATAAGCAAGAGTGGAGCTAAGTTTAATGTGGAAAAAGCCAAATGGTTTAACCATGAATACCTACAAAAGTGCGACGACGAAGAAATTGCAAAGATGTTTGCGCCACAATTGCGGGAGCATAATATTACGGCACCACATGATTATGTGTTAAAGGTGTGCGGCATGATGAAAGAGCGCATCTCTTTCCCTTCTGAATTATGGGACACAATGTATTATTTCTTTGAACCCCCTAAAGAGTATAACCCGAAGGACATACAAAAACGTTGGAAACCTGGCATGACAGTGCATATGCGTAAAGTGGTGGAAATACTTAATACTGTCCCTTTCGAATATGATGCATTGCACAAGGCTCTGCTTGAAGATTATATCAAGAGCAACGAACTTAATATGGGACAAATCATGAATTCCTTCCGATTGGCGCTTGTCGGAGAGACAAAAGGACCAGATTTGCTGACCCTTGTCATCATGTTGGGCAAAGACGAAACCATTGCCCGTGTGCAACGGGCTATCTCCGTCATAGGGGAAGTGAACACAACCAATAATAATGTAATTGAAAAACATTGAATAATTATGGAAGAAATTAATAACACCCCAGGGATGCAACCCCCTATGCATGAACAAACCGAGAACCAGACCGTCATGGAGCCCAATCTGTCCAAAGGTGACTATCAATATAGTCGACACAATAAGGTTTGGAAGACGTTCGTAACGGTAGGAGTCATCCTCGCATTGTTGGGCGTGATAGTACTTGTTGTATTACATGTTGCTGGGAATAATTCCACTAATGTGCCCGCATCAGCCGTTGCAGACACGTCAAAAGGCATCACAATAGCTTACGTGAACACCGACTCGTTGATGGCAAAATATCAATATGCCATCGACCTTCAGCAGGAGTTGAAAACCTATCAGGCAGCCAAAGAACGCGAATATAAGCAAAAAGCCGAGAACTTTCAGCGCGACTATGAAAACTACTTAAAGACTGGTGACAAACTGACGCTGTCCCAACAACAAAGTACCGAGAAGAACCTGCAAGAGCGCATGCAGAAAATACAAGGCTTGGAAGGCGAATATGCCCAGCAAATACAGCTGAAGACATTGACTGAAAGCGAAAAAATGACAAAGGCGGTGTACAATTTCATACGCGACTACAATGAGAAGTACCTGCATTACGACATCATCTTAAGCAAGAGTTTTTCCAATACGGCTGTGCTCTATGGTAACCCGGGCATAGATATTACCGATGTTATCATTGAAGGTCTAAACAAGGAATATGCTTCTTTGGATAAGAATAAGAAGCAGTGACCCTCATAGGCATCTGTGAATGACATCTGGCGACAGGGTGCTCCACAAATCTCAAGAAGTAATCAAATGCTTTGTTAGGGAAGTTAGAGAAGTATTGAAAGTTACCGCGGATGAAGAAGATAACACG
>JAXFQM010000046.1:0-6331 GCA_034178965.1 Bacteroidales bacterium
CTGCGGGCTCAAAACCTCAACGGGTATACGTTTAGCGCTACAGCAGGCGCTACCTACACATCTATAAGCGCTACGGGTGTTCCTCTGTCAGCTCCAGGGGATTATAGTGCAACACTATTAGGCGTGCCGTTTTCGATGCCATTTGGCTCGGCGACAGTGGCTGCCAACAGCATCATCTCTTTCCATGGAGATGGAGGGCTCTTCTTGGGCACCCAAACAACGACTTATTTCGGCTATTTATCGACTTCCGAGTTGCTCGTCGCCCCTGTCGCGGGCATAGACGGCAAAGTGAACAGCTTTTATGCCAAGGTGGATTCCTCCAACCTGGCCGACCTCGCCCTCGTTTTAGAGGCTAATTTCACCAACTATGAAAACGCGTTGAACCCAGATACGGCCAACTTCAACTATCAATTGGTGCTGCACCAAAGCGGTGTTATCGAGATTATCTTTGGCAACTGCTTCACCAATATGACAGACTTGAGGTGCTTGCTGCGCGACGGACCTGTCAACGAAAGTCTCTTCCTCTCGGGCACTTGGGACAACCCCGTTGTCGCCACCGACACCGCCACGATGAGTGGCGTTCCAAGCATGGGGCTTAAGTACACCTTTACTCCTCCAATCGTTCTTTGTCCCGCCGTCGTGGGATTGCAAGTGTCGTCGGTCGACGCAGGCCAGGCCATCCTTTCTTGGAATGGCAGCAATGATGTCTCTTCTTGGATTGTAGAATATGCTGACAGTTCCATAATTCCAGGCTCGTCTCCGCTTATGGGCATAGAAGAATATGCCACAGACACCTTCCATACTCTCTATAACCTACAAGCAAACACGCAATACCATGCATACGTCAAGGGCGATTGCGGTAGCAATGGCACTTCGGCCTATCGCCACATTGCGTTTCGCACCTCCTGCGGAACTGTGACCACCAGCAGTCTCCCATATAGCTACGGCTTTGAGGGCAACGCGTATGACGCATGTTGGACAAAAGGTTCGGGGGCGTCATCCTCTTCATACCCGAGATTGGATGCCTACGCTTCCCATTCAGGGTCCAAAAGCATGGAATTTTACGTGGGAAATGCGACGTACAACTACATTGCCGCGCCCCTCACAGAAAATGCGCCCTTCGATTTGCAGGTTTCTTTTTGGACACGCAAATACAACTACAACTCGACAGGACGCTTCGTAGTAGGAATTATGAGTGACCCCGCCAACATCAGCACTTTTATCGGAGTGGACACCGTGGAGCCAGGAGCGGAATGGGCGTACCACACCACCGTGTTCAACCAAGATGCCTTGAGCGAGATTTTGGCGGCACACATCGCTTTTGTCTTAATGGAACCTGGCGACTTGTATTTGGACGACATCATCATTGAGATACCTCCCATGTGCACGGGCGTAAACAACGTCATCGCACAAAGCGTAAGCGCAAGCAGCGCATTGATTACGTGGGACATTGCGCAAGGACAGGCCCCCAACAGTTATGAAGTGGTCGTCACTGGGGCCGACAACTCCATGAGTACGGAATATGTCACCGAACCCAGCATTGCCTTAACGGGACTCACCCCTGGCGTGAGTTATAAAGTCGTGGTTACCCCTGATTGTGGCATGGGCGGCACGGGCGGAGCCGACAGTTGTGTTTTCTCCACCTTGGAACTTGAATGCCTGCTGGCCGACACGGCAAACGCATATAGCGTAGCCATTGGTCAGGGAGGTACCACCACTCAAAAAGGAACACCCTTTCACCCCTATTATTATCATGGGTATAGTCAACAACTCTTCACCGCTGCGGAAATGCAACACGCCTCAACCATATCGTACATTAGTTTGAATCATATGGGTACGCTATATGAAAAGAACAATGTAACCATATATATGGACACCACCACAGTGAGTTCCTTCGACACCACCACAAAGGCTTATGTGCGCCCAGATGCGGGGTTGAAGAGGGTGTACCACGGGCGCCTTGACCTGCAAAACGGCTGGAACGAAATAACTCTTGATAATCCCTATCAATACCAAGGTGGTAATTTGCTGGTGGTGTTTGTAGATTCCTCCAACGCCTATTCTAACGTCTCTTCTTTCTATTGCGACACCATTCCAAACATGGCGTTGTGTGATTACAGCGACTACAATCATTATAGCGCCACTGCACCGAGCAACGTGGCTTCGACGGCCCAATACCGCGCGCAGATGCGTTTCCTGCATTATCCCTGCCAAAATGTGTCCAGCTGCAGCAATCCGCTGGTGCAAGTAGAGAATGTGACCTCTAATACCATTGACCTCTCGTGGCTTCCTGGTTACCAAGAAACCAGTTGGGACGTGGATTACCGCTTGCGAGGCGACAGCGTTTGGACCCATTACCTTTCAGGTGCCACGGGCTCTAACACTACTATCGCGGGGCTGCAAAGCAATGGCGAGTATGAAGTGAGGGTGGTTGCACTATGCGGTGCCGAAAGCAAGGAAACCATAGTCCTCGTGACGATGCAATGCGGTCCGGCAAACCTCCCTGTTGTAGACTCTTTCAATACCTACGTGAATGGCTCATTCTCCACAAGCGGCTACTTTGCACGCCACTGCTGGGTGGCAGGCCCAAACCAGGTCTATGTGGAGAACGTGAACAACCGTAGCGGCATGCTGCGTCTCTATAACTCATACCTCGTCTTGCCCGAAATAACGGAAGACATCAACAACCTTCAGGTCTCTTTCGACCTCATGTGCGAATTGGGCGACAGCATCATCATGGGTCTCTGTTCCGGAGGCAATGTGGATAGTGTCCTTTGGCTAGGAAAATATAGCCGCACCGCCAGCGATGAGTTGGTGAACATCACCGTGCGCATGAACGAGTGCCCCGTCAACCGAGGACAGATTTTCTTCCGCGCGCAAGGCACTAACGGACGGTGTTACATCGACAACCTGAATGTTGACGTCCTGGCCACCTGCCCGAGGCCCGAAGACATAACTGTGGGCAATGTCACCGCCACAGGCGCCGTTGTGGCGTGGACCAATGTTGAAAATGCGGCAGGCTACAAAGTGGAATATGGTGTCATTGGATTTGTGCAAGGCACTGGTTCGGTGGTGTACACCACGATGCCCACCTGCGTGCTTTCCAACCTCATCGACGGCACGCGCTACGATGTTTATGTGTCCAGCATCTGCGGTGCAGGTGACACCAGTGTCGCCTCGAATCGCATTCGTTTCGCCACACAATGCGTGGCACTGACGACATTGCCCTATACGATGAACTTCGACCTGCCAGGCCTACCCACCACGGTGAATGAAACGGGTGATGTGCCTTCCTGCTGGACAACTTATCAACTCGTGACAAATCCATACTTTGCATATGGACCCAATATCATCAACAATCATTACACCGCGCACAGCGGCAACTACCAGTTTATTATTGACGGTATAGACATGGCGGTGCTGCCCGAGATGGGAATGCCAATTGACACTCTCGCGCTAACTTTCTTTGTGAGAGGACACCAAAGTAACATTATTGTTGGCGTGGTGGACGGAAACAATGGCAACAGCAGCCAAAACGCTTTCGACACCATAGCGATAGTGCCCGTTAGGGGAGCGTTTGATTGGGATTCCGTCACCGTCTTTTTCAACGGCTATACCGGCAATGGCAAGCATATTGCCATAAAAGGCTCCGAGGACGTAAGTTATAATGAGTTATATCTTGATGACGTGACTATTGACTACCTACCCAATTGTGTCCCTTTGAGCAACATCACTGCCGTGGCTACGGGAACCACCCTAACTTTGGATTGGAACAGCATCACTCCAAATGTAAGTTATGTCATCGAATACGGCATTGCCGGATTTGAGCAGGGCACTGGTACGGTGGTGACTGCCACGACAACGCCCGTCATGGTTGAAGATTTGGTTGAAAACACGGTCTACGAGTTCTATGTCAAGAATATTTGTAATGGTGGAGATACGGTCTTAAACCCAGTGTTTACGGCTGTCACCAACCTCTGCGACGGTATCTCCGAAGCCACCACCGCTACAGGCAACTTTGAAGACATGGCGAACCAATGGCTTGCCAGCAACTATAAATTCAGCGCAAGCCAAACCATGATAAAGGCTTCTGAAATGGCTGCGTCGGGCATAGAGGCGGGCATGGCGTTGGGTTTCCTCTCGTTCGAAGTGGCCGAGTTGGGCTCAAATGCCAGTTACTACGACAGCACTTCAATCTATATTGCAAACACCGCTCGCAATGGCTTTGCCAACGGACTCGACTGGGATACTGTTGATGCCAGATACACCATGGTGTTCTCGGGACAGTTGCCCGTCAGTAGGGAAGGACGCATATACGTCCAGTTCGACTCGGCGTTCGTGTGGGATGGTACCAGCAACGTCATCATTGCCATTAACCGCTTGGATGGAGATTGGAACTCCTCAACCAAATACAAAGTATCCGAAAGCGGAGACAGTAATAAAATGACTGTATTCTACTACGACGATGAGGCCCCGCTTGACTTGTCGGCACCTGCTGGCATTCTATATGGCCGTGCTGGCACCTGGCGTGCCAACTTGACTTTGGCAACGTGCGGATCGCCCTGCTCCGCGCCCAATGTGACCGTGGGCGACGTGGATCACGAACACGTTGCGTTGAGCATAATGGGAAGTGGAGAGAGATATGAAGTTGCTGTCAAAGTTGCGGACGAGGCTGTTTGGCCTGCGGCAACCGTGGTGCAAGGCAATGAATATACCCAACAAGGGCTATTGCCAGCCACTGCTTATGACTATCGTGTGCGTCAAGTGTGTGAAGAGGGCAGGATTAGCAGATGGACCACGGGATCTTTCGTCACCGACAGCATGCCCTGCGGCACCCCATACAACATCATTGCCACGCCAAGTTTCTCTTCTGCACAAATAGAGTGGGAAAGCCAAGGCGAAACCCGTTGGAGCGTACATGTGTGGAACAGCACCTACGAAACTTTCTATGACAACGTCGCTGCGCTACCTTTCACTGTAGGAGATCTCATGAGCGGGCTTGCCTACAATGTGGCCGTTAAGGCCGTTTGCGGCAACGACGGTCTATTGGAGAGCCCTTACAGTGACACCATCAACTTCACAACGAAACTTTGCGATGTGGTGGACAATGTGCGCGCCACGGTGCAAGGCAGCAGCGTGACCGTCGTTTGGAACGCCGGAGAAAACAACACGGGAAGTTTTGAGGTGAGATATGGACCGGAGGGATTTAGCGCTAACGAAGGCATAACGGTGGCTGCCACCAGTACCAGCGTTACGCTAACAAACCTGCAACCGGGCAACTATGAAGTGGTGGCGCGCGCTATATGTGAGGCCAACGCCCCCAGCGCGTGGACCGAACGAGTGCCGTTTGCGGTGACAGTGGGCATGGACGACGTGGAAAATACTGCTGTAAGCATATTTCCCAACCCTGCCGCCAACGCCGCCACCATTAGCGTAAGTGGTGTGGAAAGTTTGGTGCTCATCACGATGGTAGATATGAACGGCCGCATTGTAAGAAGCGAGACCGTGGAATGTGCAGCAGACTGTGTTAAGAGAATTAATGTAAATGGACTTGCAAGTGGAACGTACTTCGTGCGCGTGCAAGGAGATGGAATGAATGTCGTGAAGAAACTTGTGGTGAAGTAACGAGGTTCCGTACGACGCATAAAAAAGGGGCGACCGTGAAAAGGCTGCCCCTTTTTTCTTGCACCTTGGCATGCATAATCCCGAACAAGCCAGAAGAAGTTGACGTTATAAGCAATTAACATAAAAACAATTATTTACGTTGATATTGTTTCAATTGGCCAGCATGGGGTGTTGTTGCTTTAAATGAAATGACTATCATGTGTTTGCAAAGTTTTCACGATGAGGACATATATTGAAAAGGATAGATTTTTTGCGTTTTTTCTGCCATGAACGTTTTTTTTTGTAAATTTGCAAATCATTAGCAAAGGATGGTATATTCCATAAGGGGATAAGAACGAGCGTTTTGATTCGAGCGGAGATATTTTTTCTCACAATCCCTGTAATAAAAAGGGATGTGAAAACGACTAATATTATATTATAAGCAAAGAAAAAATTAATAAAAAATAGATTGCAAATGAAAAAGTTTCTAATGATGATGTTCCTCTGCGTGTTTGCACTCGGCGGAACGACGTATGCTCAGATTGGCGGCGCAGGGGCAAAGAAAGCCACAGACCTCAACGAAAAGGTGCCGGTGGACCGCCGCGTGAAGATGGGCAAACTGGACAACGGACTTACCTACTACATTCGTGCCAACCGCAAACCCGAAGGGCGCGTCCAGTTCTTTCGCCAACTGAACCTTCAACTCCCGACTACCTCCATTTTCAGG
>JAXFQM010000073.1:0-2725 GCA_034178965.1 Bacteroidales bacterium
GCGGATTGCATCGGTTCAACGGCTGGAGCCGCCCCCTTCTCACCGACAGCGGCGGATTCCAAGTATTTTCGCTTGCCGCCAACAGAAAAATCACCGAGGAGGGCTGTACCTTTCAAAGCCACATTGACGGCAGCCGCCACACCTTCACGCCCGAGAATGTCATCGACACGCAGCGTGTCATAGGTGCAGACATCATGATGGCCTTCGACGAGTGTCCCCCTGGCGAGGCGGAATATGGCTACGCCCGCAACTCCATGCTCCTCACCCACCGCTGGCTCAACCGCTGCTGGAAACGCTTTCTCGAAACCGCACAACTCTATGACCACCAACAAGCCCTCTTCCCCATCGTGCAGGGGTGCAAATACCGCGACCTGCGTAGGGAAAGCGCCTCTTTCGCCGCCAGTCACTCTGCCGAGGGATATGCCATTGGCGGGCTGGCGGTGGGAGAACCCACCGAGGTGATGTACGAGATGATTGAAGTGGTGAACGCCATCCTGCCCCAAGACAAGCCACGCTACTTGATGGGCGTAGGCACGCCGGCAAACATCCTCGAGGCCATAGAACGCGGGGTAGACATGTTCGACTGCGTCATGCCCACGCGCAACGGACGCAACGGCATGCTCTTCACCTCACGCGGCACCATCAACATCAAGAACAAGAAGTGGGAAACCTGCTTTGAGCCCATAGACCCCAACGGCGCCGTGCAAGCCGACCGCGAATATACCCTCGCCTATCTGCACCACCTCGTCAAAAGCGAAGAACTGCTTGGGCTGCAAATTGCCAGCCTACACAATTTGGGGTTCTATCTTTGGTTGGTGCGCACTGCACGCGAACACATTATTTTGGGCGACTACGCGGTTTGGAAGGCATCTCTGCTGCCCTACCTGACGGAAAGATTATGACCGGCGTGAGCGAGAGAGAGGAAACGGACACAACGGGCGCTATGTCTTTTCACATGACGCACCACAACGTCATGCGCGTTGCCCTACTCCTCCGCCCAAACGCATATCCATCTTCTTAAAACCTAAATCATTGCCTGCCCGCAATGTTTAGTGAGTATTTGCCTACTCTCATCCCAAAACAATAACACCATGTCTTTTGTCGACTCCATTCTTTTTGCGCTGGCCCTATGCGTAGACAGTCTCATTGTTTCTACCACTTGTTCTTTGAAGTGCAAGATGACTTTTCGGCGCGGCTTGCTGCTGGCACTCACATTTGCTTTCTTCCAAGGCTTTTTCCCGTTGATAGGCGCGTTGCTGGGAGGCGCATTCAAAGAGGTCATTTCTGCGGTGGACCACTGGATTGCTTTCGCCCTGTTGGCGCTGACGGGATTAAAGATGATATGGGATGCTTTGCGCGGGGACGATGGAGACGGGCGTTTCGATGTGTCACGCTTTGGGGTCATCGTCGCTCTTGCCGTCGCCACCTCCATCGATGCCTTTGTGGTGGGCATAGGTCTCGGCTTGAACAACACGCTGCCACAAATCCTATTCACAGTGCTCATCGTGGCCGTGATGACGTTCTTGGCCGCCATGATGGGCGTGTTTCTCGGCAAGCATAACGTCCTCATCCCTGAGAAATGGGCGGGAGCCATTGCCGGCATCGTTCTTATGGGCCTTGGCGTGAAAACCCTCCTCGAACATGGCGCTTTGGGCTGATTGGCATTAAGTAGGTAGGCTCAATCCATGCACCGTCTGCAAAAAATGATTGGTGAGCCAAAATAGACTTTTTCACGCTTTTGAAGCGCTACTTACATCTTTTTGTTTTTCAATTTGTTGCACGGACTACCATGCGCCCTCGTTGCACACAACCGTCCATTCTACCACCTTTCCATCAAAATCGCAATAAATCAATGGATAGAACCCTCCTAAAAGATTTTTTAAGATAACAGTTGTAAATCAATGGCAAGGATGAAAACTCGAAGATAAAAACATACATATCGTTTTTTTTACGTAAATTTGCACTTTCTAACAGAAGCATATATTTGCAATATAAAAAACTAAATATCATGGAGAAACTAATAATTACCGCTGCAATATGCGGCGCTGAAGTGACCAAGGAACAGAACCCCGCCGTGCCCTACACTGTGGAGGAAATAGTGCGCGAAGCCAAGAGCGCCGTGGATGCTGGCGCCGCCATCGTGCACCTGCACGTGCGCGAAGACGACGGCACGCCCACCCAAAGCAAGGCGCGCTTTAAGGAATGCATTGACGCCATCTACCAGGCATGCCCCAACGTGCTGCTCATCCCCAGCACTGGCGGCGCCACTGGCATGAGCCCCGAAGAACGTCTGCAACCCACCGAACTGATGCCCGAGATGGCCACGCTGGATTGCGGCACCTGCAACTTCGGCGATGAAATTTTCGACAACACGATGCCCACCATGCGCGCCTTTGGCAAACGCATGATAGAAAACCACATCAAACCCGAATACGAATGTTTCGAAATGGGGCACCTCGCCACCATTCTGCACATGGCCGCAAAGGGAGAAGTGCCTGGTGCCCCCATGCAGTTCAACTTCGTGCTGGGCGTACTGGGATGCACCCCTGCCACAGTGGGCAATCTGAACTGGCTGGTGAGCAACATCCCCGCCGGCAGCACTTGGACCAGCACCGGCATAGGACGCTTTGCGTTCCAATTGGCGGCACCCACCATCATGATGGGCGGCAACGTGCGAGTGGGCTTCGAGGACAACCTTTACCTGGAGCGTGGCGTGCTGGCCAAG
>JAXFQM010000075.1:0-2069 GCA_034178965.1 Bacteroidales bacterium
CGCAATATGCTGAATACGGATGCACTGTCAGTGCTGCTCATGGTAGACGCCAACAGCAGCGCCGCGAGTAATCCCAATTGAGGGCTGTTGGACAATTTACTTTCTGTAAACCAAATGATGAGAGCCGTTGAGACTGCGGTAACCAGCACCCCCACTGTGGCCAGCATGATGCCAGGGCCTGCCACGGGCTTAACGTCTTCCAGTTTGGTGTCCATGCCACCCGAAAAGAGTATGATGCACAGAGCTACGGTGCTGATACCCTGCGCGGCAAAGATATTGTCGAACTGAATGCCCAGTCCGTCGCTCCCGAAGAGCATGCCCACCAGCAAAAACAAGAGCAATGCGGGTACTCCGAATTTGCTGCCGGCTTTGCTAACGAGGATGCTGACGAAGAAGAGGGCTGAGATAATGAGTAGTAACAGTTCGATTTGCATGGTGTTTACGTCTTTTGTTCAATAATTGTATTCTTAATATTTATAACGACGAAATGTGGAAAATATTGTGCAACACCGTGTTTGTGGTGTCTCCTTCACTCATAAGAAGAGGGGCGGAACTTTGCGCCCCGTCCCTCTTGTTTTGTTAGAGTCAATAATGCGAACAAATTGGCTTTACCGGCTTTCCTTAGCTTCCTTGATGGCGGCTTGGGCTATGGCCAAACGTGCAATGGGGACACGGAAAGGCGAGCAGGAGACATAGTTGAGACCCGCATGGTAAAAGAATTCCACGCTGGCGGGGTCTCCGCCGTGTTCGCCGCACACGCCGCATTTCAACTGCGGGCGCGTCATGCGGCCACGGTCCACGCCCAGTTTCACCAATTGCCCCACGCCTTCTTGGTCAATGGTGTTGAATGGGTCGTCTTCTATGATTTTCTGGTCCATGTAAGTGTTCACGATGCTATTCACATCATCGCGGCTAAAGCCTAAAGTCATTTGCGTGAGGTCGTTGGTGCCAAAACTGAAGAATTCAGCTATTTCCGCAATGCGGTTGGCCACCACGCAGGCGCGCGGTATCTCAATCATAGTGCCGAAGCGGTAGTCAATGTATACGTTGTATTCCTTTTCAACCATCACTTTGACGTGGTCGGCAATGATGCGCTGATTCTTAAGTTCTTCCACGTTTATGGTGAGTGGTACCATGATTTCGAGGTGCGGGTCCTTGCGTGCCTTGATGAGTTCTGCCGTGGCGCTGAAGATGGCGTGGAACTGCATTTCAGTGATTTCGGGGTAGACGATGCCCAACCTTACCCCGCGTAGGCCCATCATGGGGTTTACTTCATGCAACTCTTCCACGCGCTTGCGCAGTTTTTCGAAGTCGAGGTTGCGTTCGGCAGCCACCTTGCGCTGTTTTTCCTCGTCTTGCGGTACAAATTCGTGCAGGGGGGGGTCCATCAGTCGGAAAGTGAGTGGTTTGCCATCCATAACTTCGAGGGTGGCCAATGCGAAAGCTTTCATGTCAGGCTCCAAATCCTTGAGAGCCTTGATGCGGTCCTCTCTGTTGTCAGCCAAAATCATGTTACGCAACTTCTCCAAGGGCTTTTCGCTGTCCTTGCCGTAGAACATGTGCTCTATGCGGAAGAGTCCAATGCCTTCCGCCCCAAACTCGATGGCTTTCTTGGCATCGCCAGGGTTGTCGGCGTTGGTGCGCACGCCCATGGTGCGGTATTTGTCCACTATCTCCATGAAGCGCTTAAAGAGCGGATTCTCGGTGGCATCTATCATGCCGATTTCTTCGGCGTATACGTAGCCGGAGGTACCGTTTAGGGCAATCACTTCCCCTTCCTTGAAAGTTCTTTCGCCAATAGTAACCAGGCCGTCCATGAAGTCTATTTTGAGGTCGGCACATCCCACCACACAGCACTTTCCCCATCCTCGCGCCACTAAGGCGGCGTGTGAGGTCATGCCTCCCCGAGCGGTGAGTATACCGTCTGCAGCGCGCATGCCTTCCACGTCTTCGGGGTTGGTTTCCTCGCGCACGAGTATATTTTTTATGCCTGCGGCGTGGAATTCTTTAGCCTTTTCGCTGGTGAGTGCAATGCATCCGCTGGCGCCGCCAGGGCCTGCAGGTAATCC
>JAXFQM010000091.1:0-7203 GCA_034178965.1 Bacteroidales bacterium
ATATGCTGGGCATCACGCAACAATTTCAACCGCGGTATCTTAGGCGTTATGGTGCATTTGGAGATGAAATCTGCAATGCCATAAAGCAATATATTTCCGACGTGAAAAACAACAACTTCCCCACAGAGAAAGAGTCGTATTAATCTTTTATGAGAAAGGGTCTTATCGCCTTAAGAGGAAAAAATTTTAATTAACCTAATAAATTTATTAACATTATGAACACAGGCGCTCTTATTTTTATCATCGTGGCATGTATCGTTTTTTTGATACTGTTTTTATGGCTGGTGCCCATCGGAATTTGGTTTCAAGCTCTTATTAGCGGCGTGCGCACCTCGCTTATCCAACTTATTTTCATGCGTTTCCGAAAAGTGCCGCCAACGGTGATTGTCAACAATATGATAGCAGCCACCAAGGCAGGACTCATTCTGAAACAGAACGACTTGGAAGCCCATTATCTTGCAGGCGGGCACGTAAATAGCGTTGTCAATGCACTCATAAGTGCAGACAAGGCAAATATGAATTTGGACTTCAAAACAGCGACAGCCATTGACTTGGCAGGTCGCGATGTATTGAAAGCCGTGCAAACCTCCGTAAACCCCAAAGTGATTGACACGCCGCCAGTGGCTGCCGTGGCAAAGAACGGCATACAACTGATAGCAAAGGCCCGCGTTACCGTGCGCACCAACATCAAGCAGTTGGTGGGCGGCGCTGGAGAGGAAACCATCCTGGCGCGTGTCGGAGAAGGTATTGTGACATCCATTGGCAGTGCGGATAACCATAAGTATGTGCTTGAAAACCCAGACAGCATCAGTAAGCTAGTATTACAAAAAGGTTTAGATAGCGGAACGGCTTTCGAAATTCTCTCTATAGACATTGCCGATATCGATGTAGGTAAGAACATAGGAGCCCAATTGCAGATGGATCAGGCGAATGCAGATAAGAACATCGCACAGGCCCGCGCCGAAGAAAGACGTGCTATGGCTGTGGCCAATGAACAAGAGATGAAGGCAAAGGCGCAGGAGATGCGTGCCAAGGTCATTGAGGCCGAGGCTGAAGTGCCGCGCGCTATGGCGGAGGCGTTCCGTCAAGGAAACTTAGGCATCATGGATTATTATCGCATGAAAAACATACAAGCCGACACAGATATGCGTGAAAGCATTGGCAAGACATCGCCGAAGACAAAATAATGTAGAACCAAAACATTCTTTATGATTGACCAACCGATAGATGTATGCATACATTCTGAGATAGGGCGTTTGAATGCGGTATTGCTGCACCGTCCAGGTAGCGAGATAGAGGCCATGACGCCAGCCAACGCCCATAAAGCGCTGTACAGCGACATATTGAACGGGGCTGTAGCCGATTGGGAATACTCTTTCTTTGAAAGCACGCTTAAAAGGCTAACGGAAGTCTATTATGTTAACGAACTCCTGGCTGTTATATTGAAAGATGCCAAACTGAAAGAGTCGCTGGTACGAAAGAGTTGCGAAATGGACAATTGCCTTTTCATTGCGGACGAATTGCTTGACAAGGATAATGTGGCGTTAGCCACTGCCCTCATAGAAGGTTTCCGTTTCCGTCCCAGCCGCGACCCTAAAGAGTTTGCACGTAAGCGTTATCTACTTCAGCCTCTCTACAATCTCTTCTTCACTCGCGACGCCTGTAGCTGCGTGAATGAGGGGGTGCTTATCAATTCCATGAGTTTCGAGGTGCGTAGACGCGAGAGTTTGATATACAGGGCCATCTTTGAGCATTATTTTGGAGCCAAATCCTATTCTGCTGAGAGTGAGAATAAAAAAGCGCGAACTGAGGGTGGCGACGTACAGATAGTACGAAACGACCTGCTTTGCGTTGGCAACGGCATACGCACGAACAAGGAAGGAATTGAAGGCCTGCTGCGGCATTATGGCAAAGGGCGTGAACGTTACGCCATCATTGCCGAAGAACTGCCCGAAGCGCCCGACAGTTTCATTCATTTGGACATGGTGTTCACCTTCTTGGGGCCCCATGCCTGCATGGCTTTCGAGCCGATGCTCAGCAAGAAAGGTATCTTTTCCGGCAAGCATACCATGTTGCACATCATAGAGGGCGGCGAGAAAATCACCCACATTGAGTATGCAAACATTTTGGAAGCGTTAAAATCGGAGGGCATTGATTTGCAGCCTGTGCTTTGCGGCGGTGGCGATGATTGGTGGGCTGAACGCGAACAGTGGCACAGCGGCGCCAATTTCTTTTCCTTTGGCCCGAACCACGTCCTCGGATACCGCCGCAACCGTTACACTATCGAAGCTCTTGCCAAGGCAGGTTTCGAGGTTTTGAATGCGGAAGACGTGTGCAATGCCAAGGTGGACCCATGGAACTACAACAAAGCGGTGGTTACATTTGCCGCCAGCGAGTTGCCTCGCGGCGGCGGCGGTGCGCGCTGCATGACCTGCCCCATCAACCGCGATGAGGTGAGTTATTAATGTTAGGGGTTGAGTATGCTAATCTTAATCTCTTATGATGTAGGGAAAACAAATTCATATTATAATGAAGCAATATAAGCTTGTAAACAACATTCTTGGCTGGGTCATAGGCATTGGCGCGAGCCTTGTGTATATCCTAACGGCTGAGGCTACAGCGAGTTGGTGGGATTGTGGCGAGTTCATAGCCACGGCAATGAAATTAGAAGTAGGACACCCTCCTGGAGCGCCCACTTTCCAGTTACTCGGTCGCATGTTTAGCATGTTTGGCGGTCCGGAAAATGCGGCTCATGCAATAAACATCATGTCCGCCATTTGCAGCGGGCTGGGCATCATGTTCCTTTTTTGGACCATCACCATGTTGAGCAAGAAAGTGTTGAAAATGCCCAATCCCTCGTTGAACGATTGGCGCACGTGGGGCATTTTTGCGGCTGGCATTGTCGGTTCGTTGTGCTACACATTCAGCGATACCTACTGGTTTTCGGCCGTAGAGGGCGAGGTGTATGCCATGTCGTCCTTTTTCACAGCCATAGTGTTTTGGGCCATCTTAAAATGGGAAGAACAGGCCGACGACGATCCGCGCTCTTTGCGTTGGCTGGTACTCATCTGTTTCTTGGTAGGCCTTGCCATTGGTGTGCATTTGTTGAATTTGCTCACCATACCGGCCTTGGTCTACGTGGTCTACTTCAAGAAAAAGCCTGAAACCACGTGGCAAGGTTTCTTTTGGAGCGGCGTAATCAGCGTGGCATTGCTCGGCGTTGTGCTGTGGGGTGTAATCCCAGGCATCGTGAATGTGGCATCCGCTTTCGACGTGTTTTTCGTGAATAAGTTGCATCTGCCCTTCAATACAGGCACCATCTTCTTCTTTTTGGTCCTCATTGCGCTCATCGTGTGGGGGCTGTGGTATACTTCCAAAGATAAGATGAACAAACCCGTGGCCAATGCGGGCATCTTGGGTTTCGTGATGTTACTGATAGGTTACAGCACGTTCTTCATACTGATTATCCGTGCCAACACCGACACGCCCTTAAATGAGAACTGCCCCCGTGATGCCGTGGCCTTGCGCGCCTATCTTGGGCGAGAGCAATATGGTCACACGCCTTTCCTCAAAGGGCAATACTACACTGCGGGCAATCCCATTGATGCCAAGAAAGGGTATGCTAAATACGAGCGCGATAGCATCAATGGGCGCGACCATTATACGGCAAAGGCTTATGCCCAAGATTTTGTGTATCGCCCCGAGCATAGCGGCGTTTTTCCGCGCATGTGGAGCAATGACGAAAGCCGCCAGCATCCCTTATTTTACAAATATTGGACCGGTAACCCACCCACGAACCAAAAGCCTACCATGAGCCAAAACATCAAGTTTCTCAACCGCTATCAGTTTGGTTTCATGTATTGGCGCTATTTCATGTGGACCTTTGCTGGCAGGCAAAACGACGTGCAAGGCCACTATTTCAACGATGACGGCACGCGCGACTATCTTCACGGAAATTGGATTAGCGGCATAAAGTTTATTGACGAGGCTCGATTGGGCCCGCAAGGCAACATGCCCGACAGTATGAAAGACAACAAATCGCGCAACACCTATTTCTTGTTGCCTCTGCTGTTGGGATTGTTCGGCGTTGTCTTCCAAGTAAAGAAAGATTGGAAAGGCGCGCTCATCACCTTTATCATGTTTTTCATGACAGGCCTTGCCATCGCCATATATTTGAACATGCCACCACGCCAGCCGCGCGAGCGCGACTATGCCTTTGTGGGCAGTTTCTATTTCTATGCCGTATGGGTGGGAATGGGAGTTTTGGCGCTTAGCGAGTGGATTTCCAGCCTTTTCAAGAACAAAGAGAGTGCCTACAAGATGGTCATGCCACTGGTGTTTGTGTTCGCCATGACGGCGGTGCCAGTCCGCATGTGCGCACAAAACTGGGACGACCACGACAGAAGCCAAAAGACCTCAGCTCGGGACTTTGCAAGAAACTACCTCAATAGCGTGAATAAAAATGCGGTACTCATTTCTTTTGGCGACAACGACACCTTCCCCATTTGGTATGCACAGGAGGTAGAAGGAGTGCGCACAGATGTACGCATCCTCAACTATACGTTGGCCGGCATGCATTGGTATATTGAACAGTTATACGACAAATTCTACGAAAGTGAACCGCTGCCTCTCACGCTGCCATATAGTTTCTATGACTTGGGTGAAGACCAAACTTTCTTGTTGGACAACAGTGCCGAATTTATTGAGGTGCAGGACTTGATGAAGGCCATGCGCGACAACCCCGAACAGTTCATCATCTACCAACAGGGCCAGCGTTTCCGATATATCCCCACATTGCGCTTTAAAATCACCGTAAATCCGCAGCGCTTGTTGGAGTTGGGCGTGGTGGATTCGCTCCATGCAGCCTATTTGACACAGAACCCCGAGATTAAGTTCCAAATCAACGGCAAAGGCGCCTTGTATCGCCACGAACTCATGATGCTTGACTTATTGGGCTCCAACCGTTTCGAACGCGATATCACCATCATGAGCCCAGGATACATCCGTAGCGTGTTCCCGCTGGTGGGCCAATACAGTGTCAACGAGGGCATGGTGTTCAAACTTCTGCCCTATCCGGCAGACCAAACTTATACCGAGCGCACCTTCGACTTCTATTTGAATGGAGTTGACGGCAAACCATTGGAATGGGGTAACTTGAACAAAGACATTTATGTGGACCCCATTAGTTTGAACATGGGCACTGTGCAACGCCAAAGTTTCACGCTGTTGGCTGATGAGATGTTGAAAAAGGGCGACACCGTCATGGCGCGCACCTATTGCGACATGGGCGACAAATATTTCCCTAAGGCAAACTTCCCACGCGACAAATACTGCATGCACATGATACCTTTGTACAAGGCTGTCTATGGCAAGGATAAGGCCATTGAAGTATGGAACGACATCTATGTAGGCTATGAACAAAAATTGACCTATTTGGCGCAATATCTTAACAGCGGCCGGCGCGAACGCGCCCAAGGCGTGCGCGGCGAGTTCACCGAAGCGGTGCAAATACTCTATTCGTTGGCCATGTATGCCCGTGAACAAATAGGAGAAGAGGATTTGGCCAACAAGGTGCTTGTCGCCATCAAGCCCTATGAGAGTTTTCTCTACACGCAGCAACCACAGGGACAACCCTCTATGCCGCTATCGTTATAAACTTTAAACGTCCGCATTAGCCACTGTGGCCTTGCGTAACGGCTTCCGTTTTTGTTCGGAAGCCGTTTCTTTTTGGCAATAATTGCGCCAGGTGCACAATAAAAGCCGTTTTTTTAAGTTATTATTATATGTCTGTAAGAAGAAATCTGAGAGTGGCGCTGTTATTGATGTTCCTGCTGTCAGCCTTGCTGGTGGCAGGGCAATCGCGCAATGACGAAATGGAAAAAGTGACGCGAGAAAACTACGACTCGCTGCTGAACAGTTACTATGTGAGAAAATATACTAACATGGTGGGCCGCTACTATAGTGGTAAAACAGACCTTGCCTACAAGACCTTCGACGAGATACCTGACAGTGTTTTTGAACGTCGCCTACGCGCCCTGCCCACTGTTATTCCATTGACCTACAACCAAGAAGTGCGCAGTTACATCAAGATGTACATCCGCGTCATTGGCCGCCGTCTCGACGTCATGCTTTCGCTTGCGGAATACTATTTTCCGCTGTTTGAAGAGGAGTTGAACAAGGTAGGTGCCCCCCTGGAATTGAAATATCTCACTATCGTGGAGAGTGCTCTAAACCCACGCGCCACCTCGCGTGCAGGAGCCTCTGGCTTGTGGCAGTTCATGTACCGCACTGGACGCAATTATGGATTGTCCGTGAATAGCCTGGTCGACGAGCGTCGTGACCCAGTGAAATCTACACAAGCGGCGGCGCGCTTCTTGAAAGACTTATATGGCATCTATGGCGATTGGACCTTGGCCATGGCAGCCTACAACTGCGGACCTGGCGGTGTGAACAAAGCCATGGCGCGCGCCGGAGGCAAGCATGACTTTTGGCAAATCTACCCCTACCTACCGAAGGAAACCAGGGGATACATCCCCGCCTACATTGCAGCCGCTTATGTAATGAATTACTATTACATGCACGGTCTAGCCCCAAACCGCATTGAAATACCCATCCACAATGACACCATTCAGATGAAGAATGATGCCCTCTTTTGCTTCATCTCCAAATACGCAGACATTGACATTGCCGAACTCCGTGATCTTAACCCGCAATACCGTGTGGATATGGTGCCCATTTCCAGCGGCTGTAACAAACTCACCTTGCCAGTGGACAAAATTCCGCAGGTGATACGTGTGGAAGACAGCATATACATGGCCACGCGCGACAGTCTCACCGTTAGGCCCGTGAAGGTGTCTACGGCGCAAAACAAGGTGGTGTACCGCGTAAAGCGAGGCGACACCTTGGCCAAGATAGCAAGCAAATATGGAGTTAGTCAAGCCGACATAAAGCGGTGGAGCCATAAGCGCAGCAGCACGGTGAAGGTGGGGGAGAGGCTCATTATCTACCGCAATGGCAAGGAGGAACCCCTCACCGTTAACCAAACAGTAACAAGTCAATCCGAAACGAACGATGCCATGCAACAGGCCAAAGTTGCAGCCAAGCCTGCGTCGGAAAAAAAGAGCGGAACGGAAGTTAGATACTACACCGTGCGCCGTGGCGACAACCTCTCCTCCATAGCAAAGCGCAACGGAACTACGCCGG
>JAXFQM010000024.1:0-28429 GCA_034178965.1 Bacteroidales bacterium
GCCAGCATCTTCGACAAACAATATCTGCCTGACACCTGGCAGTGGGGCGACATTGGCAACTACTACGCCTCGGGGGTAAGTGGCCTGAACTTCCACGAAAACATGTTCTTCGTCTACTTCAACGCTGGCGGGCGCATAGGCTATCCCGCCACACTTGACGGCACTCTTCCCTACAACCTCGACGTCAACCTTCAAAACGAGGTAATTACAGGCGGCGAAAAGAGCGGAGACCAAGTGGTGGTGTATGGCGAGCCGAGCA
This sequence comes from Bacteroidales bacterium, assembly GCA_034178965.1. Lineage (GTDB taxonomy): Bacteria > Bacteroidota > Bacteroidia > Bacteroidales > P3 > Colimorpha. The sequence continues at coordinate 260 of JAXFQM010000024.1, forward strand.
GCAGCATACGCATGTGCCGAGGCACAGTGCCGCTGGGCAGCAGCCACTTTGGCATACGCGCCGCCATGCCGCGGCCGGCAGAGACCTGCGCCAAACTGTTCGTCACTTACCTGCGTAACCATGGCTCAAACGTCTCCGGCGACACGGAGGAAGTGTTCGCCGTCCCAAAGGAAATGAAGGTGGCGCTGAAATACTGCAGCAACCCCTTCTACGTCATCGCACAATACACCAACCAAACCAGCAATAACACCTATGCCGAGTGCATATATAAATACTTGGGCTACCAACGCTTCGGGCTAGGCAGTTTCCAAAACGGAGAAAAGGCTGTGAAGGAATACTTCCATTCCCTAGGGTTGGAGACGGGAGGCGTGCACATGGTGGACGGCAGCGGTCTTTCTCGAGAAAATAGAGCCACAGCCGACTTCATGTGCCGTTTCCTCGAAAAAGTGAGCCAAGAAGACTATTTCGACCAGTTTCAGCAGACGTTCGGCGTAGTGGGGAAAAGCGGTACTGTTCGCATGATGAATATGGAGTTGCCGGCCAAGGTTACGGTGCATGTAAAAAGTGGTAGTATGCAAGGGATTTGCTCCTTTGCAGGCTATGTAGAACGCGGCGACGGGTTCCAATACGCTTTCAGCATCCTATGCAACGGATACGATGGAAGCGGTGCCAACGCGCGTGCCAAATTACAAGACATCATTCGCGAAATAGCGATGCTGTAGGGAGAACCTTGACGCCCCCTCCACAAAGAAACGACGCGGCGACCTCAAAGTCTCCGCGTCCGTTTTTTTTGTTGCCAAGTCAAGGTCACGCCCTTGATCCCGTTGACTCGGGAGCATGGCGCTTGGCCCTCTCCCGCCGCTATTTGATGAGGAAAGAAAATTTGTTGAAGTTCTTCAGCGCTATGCCCGTACCTCGCGCCACGGCGCGCAGGGGGTCTTCAGCTATGTGCACCTTTAGTTTTGTCTTACTGGCAATACGCTGGTCCAGCCCCCGCAACAGGCTTCCGCCACCGGCAAGGTAGATGCCATTCTTGTATATGTCGGCCGCCAATTCGGGCGGTGTCACCCCCAACGTGTCAAGCACGGCCTGTTCAATGCTTGCTATGCTCTTGTCGAGTGCGTGCGCTATTTCCTTATAGTTGACCGCTATCTCCTTCGGCAAGCCTGTCATCAGGTCACGTCCAAGGGTGGGATAGTCGTCGGGCGGGGTCTCCAGTTCGCTGATGGCGCTGCCCACCGCTATCTTCACTTGCTCGGCGGTGCGCTCCCCTATGACCATATTGTGCTGCTTGCGCATATATTCCATCACGTTCTCGTTGAAAGCGTCCCCCGCCACCCTAATGGACTTGTTGCACACGATACCACCCAACGAGATGACCGCTATTTCCGCCGTTCCGCCGCCAATGTCCACAATCATGCTTCCCATGGGCTCCAACACATCGATGCCGATGCCGATGGCCGCCGCCATGGGCTCGTGTATCATGCGGATTTCTTTGGCTCCAGCCTGCTCCGCGCTTTCGCGCACGGCGCGTTGCTCCACGTTGGTGATGCCGCTGGGGATACAGACCACCATACGCAAAGACGGAGGCATAAAACTGCGACTAATGGAGGTCATCTTGATTAGTTCGCGTATGAGGTGCTGCGCCATCTCGAAGTCGGCGATGACACCGCCCCGCAGGGGGCGGATGGTTTCGATGTTGTTGTTCTGCTTCCCGTACATCAGTTGCGCGCGCTTGCCCACGGCGATGACCTTGTTGGTGGTTTTGTCGATGGCCACAATGGAGGGCTCGTCGATAACCACTTGGTCGTTATAGATAACGATGGAGTTGGCGGTGCCAAGGTCCATGGCCACTTCCTTGTTGAACAATGATAATAAACCCATTTCTCTATTCAAAAACTCTATACATTTTTACATAATTATACGCAGGTGCTTGAAAAAAGTTTCATTCATGGCTGTTTTTTTCGCGTCATTAATGTACCTGCGCCGCGCAACGGCTCAATGCTTGAAGTGCCGTTTTCCCGTCACTGCCAGTCCCATGCCATGCTTTTCGCAATAGTCGAGCGTCTCGCCGTCGCGTATGCTGCCACCTGGGTTAGCTACGGCCACGATGCCCGTCTCGTGCGCTATCTCCACGCAGTCGGGGAAGGGGAAGAACGCGTCGCTGCTCATCACGGCTCCCTTGAGGTCGAACTTAAAACTGCGGGCTTTTTCTATGGCCTGTCTCAACGCATCCACTCGGCTGGTTTGTCCTGTGCCACTGGCCAGCAACTGCCTGTTTTTGGCAAGCACTATGGCGTTGCTTTTGGTGTGCTTCACCAAAATGGTGGCGAAGGCAAGATCTTCGGCCTGCGCCGCGGTGATGGGCGTGGAGGTGGCGCTTTCGCTCATGTCTTGCGCCGTGGGCACCACCATGTCCCTATCCTGCAGCAGCACGCCATTAAGGATGCTCCTAAAGGTCTTGTCGTGCATCTTGAAATTCTTACGCTTCAGTATGATGCGGTTTTTCTTGCCTTTCAGCACGGTGAACGCGTCGGCATCGTAGTCGGGCGCTATGCACACCTCGAAGAATATCTTGTGCATTTCTTCCGCCACCTCCTTGGTCACCTTGCGGTTGGTAATGAGCACGCCCCCAAAAGCGCTCACAGGGTCTCCCGCCAACGCGTCCTTCCAGGCGTCCAGCAGGTTGTCTCGGCAGGCCATGCCACAAGCGTTGTTGTGCTTGAGGATAGCGAAAGCTGTGTCTTGGAAGTCATCTATGAGGTTGCAGGCCGCGTCAATGTCGCCGAGGTTGTTGTAGCTGATGTCTTTGCCGTTCAGTTTGTCGAAGCATCCGTCCAAATCGCCATAGTAGAAACCCTTCTGATGGGGGTTTTCGCCGTAACGCAGTTCGTGGCAGATATCCACGTTGCATGCAAATTCACGCACGTTTTCAGTGGCGTTGAAGTGGTTGAAGATGGCCGTGTCGTAATGGCTGCTGACGGCAAATGCGTAGGTGGCGAAGCGGTGCCTATCCTCTAGGCTTGTCTCGCCATTTTGGTCCACATAGAGTTGCAGGAACTCGGCATAGTGGTCCATGCTGGGCACAATTACTACGTCCTTATGGTTTTTTGCGGCGGCACGTATGAGGGAGATGCCGCCAATGTCTATTTTCTCAATGATGTCTTGCTCGTCCGCTCCACTGGCCACTGTGTCCTCAAATGGATAAAGATCCACAATCACAAGGTCAATCTCCGGTATCTCATATTCTTTCAGTTGCTCTCCGTCGCTGTACGTGTCGCGACGGGAAAGAATACCTCCGAACACCTTGGGATGCAATGTCTTTACGCGTCCTCCCAATATGCTTGGATATCCCGTCAGCCCCTCTACCGTGAAAACTTCGACCCCCAGTTCCTTGATGAATTTATAGGTGCCACCAGTGGAATAAATAGTGACGTCTTGCTTGACCAGTTCGTTAACGATTTGTTCCAGTCCGTCTTTATGGAAGACGGAAATAAGAGCGGATTTTATCTTTTTCATATACATAACATTATTTGATACTATCTTTTTTGCCTACGGCTGTTGCACTAATCCCCGAATTCTATCCCCAACCCTTTAGCAGTGTGCACCAACCTTCCGTTGGGATCTACTAAATTGGGCTTTCTCACGGCTTCTTCCAGCGGCACACCCACTATGTCGGGGTGGTGATAGGCCACCATCTGCCCAAACTTGCCTTCCATCACCAATTCCATGGCTCTTACACCAAATTCGGAGGCCAATATGCGGTCAAAGGCAATTGGCGTGCCTCCGCGCTGCAGGTGTCCGAGGATGGTGCAGCGTATGTCGTGTTCCACCCCAGCCTCCTTCAACTCTGCCGCCAACTTGTTGGCTACTCCACCCAACTTGATTTGCTGGTACCCCGCCTCACCCGTTTCCGTTCCCGTCACCTGCCCGCCCTTGGGCATGGCGCCTTCTGCCACTACGATGACGCAGAAGCCGCGCCGCTTGTTGTAGCGCGTTTCAATCTTGTCCTTGATTTTTTGCACGTCATAGGGCATTTCGGGTATAAGGCAAATGTCGGCCCCGCCGGCTATGGCGCTGTGCAAGGCTATCCAACCCGCATCGCGACCCATCACTTCCATGATGAAGCATCGGTTGTGGCTGGCGGCGGTAGTGACCAGCTTGTCAATGGCGTCGGTGCAAATCTGCACCGCCGTTTGGAAGCCGAAGGTGTAGTCTGTCATGGCAAGGTCATTGTCAATGGTCTTGGGCACGCCCACTATGTTCAGTCCCTTTTTTGCCAGTCCTAAACTGATGCGCTGACTGCCGTCGCCACCTATGTTGATGACCGCGTCCACGCCCATGTATTGCAGTTTGCGCAACATTTCATCGCTTCTGTCCACCGTGGTCCATGTGCCATCGGCATGCTTCACAGGCCATTCGAAGGGGCCGCCTTTGTTGGTGGTACCCAATATAGTACCGCCCAACACCTGTAGGCCCGCCACTTTCTGTTCGTCCAGCACCATTATCTCGGTAGGTTCGCGCAGTACGCCGTTGAAGGATTCTATGCAACCTATCACCTCCCAATCCTTATTTTGCGCGGCTCGCTTCACGATGCCGCGTATTACTGCGTTCAGCCCAGGGCAGTCGCCGCCGCCTGTCAGCACCATTACTCTTTTCAGGGACATATCTTCATTAAGTTTTTTTCCGTTGTGATATAATAAAGAAACGCCTACATGAGTTTTTTGTAACGCAGCCTGTGCGGCTCCGCATCGTCGCCAAGGCGCTTGCGACGGTTTTCCTCGTAGTCGGTGTAGCCACCCTCGTAGAAGTAGACTTGGCTGTCGCCTTCGAAGGCGAGGATATGCGTGCACACGCGGTCAAGGAACCAACGGTCGTGGCTGATGACCACGGCACAGCCCGCGAAATTTTCCAAACCCTCTTCCAGGGCGCGCATGGTATTCACGTCAATATCGTTGGTTGGTTCGTCCAACAGCAGCACATTAGCCTCACTCTTCAGCGTCAAAGCCAGTTGTAGGCGGTTGCGTTCGCCGCCGCTCAAAACGCCGGCCTTCTTGCTTTGGTCGTTGCCGGTGAAGTTGAAGCGCGCAAGATAAGCGCGCGTATTCACTTGCCTGCCGCCCAGCAACATCTGCTCGTTGCCCTCGCTCACCACCTCCCACACGCTCTTTTCGGGGTCTATCTGTGTGTGCTGTTGGTCCACGTAGCCTATTTGCACGGTGGGGCCTATGGCAAAGGTGCCGCCGTCGGGTTTCTCCAGCCCCATGATGAGTCGGAAGAGGGTAGTCTTGCCACATCCGTTTGGCCCAATCACACCCACAATGCCCGCAGGAGGCAAGTTGAAGGTGAGATTCTCGTACAGCAGTTTGTCGCCGTATGCCTTTCTTACGTCAACGGCTTCTATCACCTTGTTGCCCAAACGCGGCCCATTGGGGATGAATATCTCAAGGCTCTGTTCTTTCTCCTTCTGGTCCTCGTTCAGCAACCTATCGTAGGCTGCCAATCGGGCCTTGCCCTTTGCCTGCCGCGCCTTGGGTGTCATGCGCACCCATTCCAATTCCCGTTCCAAGGTCTTGCGCCGGCGGCTGGCTTGCTTTTCCTCCATGGCCAGCCGCTTGGTTTTTTGGTCCAGCCAACTGGTATAGTTTCCCTGCCAAGGGATGCCTTCGCCACGGTCCAGTTCCAAAATCCAACCTGCCACGTGGTCAAGGAAGTATCTGTCGTGCGTGACGGCAATTACGGTGCCCTTGTATTGCTGCAAGTGCTGCTCCAGCCAGTCTATGCTTTCCGCGTCCAGGTGGTTAGTGGGTTCGTCCAGCAGCAGGATGTCCGGTTCCTGTAGCAGCAGACGGCACAAGGCCACGCGTCTGCGCTCTCCTCCGCTGAGATTTTTCACAGGTTGATCCTCGTCGGGACACCGCAGCGCGTCCATGGCGCGTTCCAAGCGGCTGTCGAGGGTCCATGCGTCATGTTGTTCCAGCAGTTCAGTCAGTTCGCCTTGCCTTGCTATCAGTTTGTCAAAATCTGCGTCGGGTTCGGCGAAGGCGTTGTTCACCGCCTCGTATTCCTTTAGCAAATCCACGGTTTCCTGCACAGCCTCCTGCACCACTTCTTTCACCGTTTTGCTGTCATCCAACTTGGGGTCTTGCTCTAAATATCCCACGCTGTAGCCTGGCGAAAAAACCACTTCGCCCTGATAGTCCTTGTCCACCCCTGCGATGATTTTCATCAGCGTGCTTTTGCCCGAACCGTTCAATCCTATGATGCCTATTTTGGCTCCATAGAAGAAAGAGAGGTAAATGTCCTTCAATATTTGTTTTGCTGGGGGGATGACTTTTCCCACTCCCACCATCGAGAAAATGATTTTATGTGCGTCGTCTTGTGGCATATCTATTCGTCAATAAATTTGATGTCGCGTACGTTGAGTTGTATTTCAGTCTTGCCGCGCCATGTGTTTTCGTCTAGTTGGTAGCACAGGTCAAAGTGGTCGCCTCGGCAAACGCGGTCGTAGTACTGACCGAGTTGGAACCCAATGGCGGGATATGCTTTGCTGCGCACGTCAATCTGAATGGGCGAGAACTTGAGGTGCTTCACGTCCTTGGTGCCCACCAAGCGTGGAAAGCCGGTGTCCACCAGGTTGCGGGTGCAGAACACGGGCACGTTGTTTTCAGGGCCGAAAGGGGCGAACTGTTTCAAGATGCGTAGGAACCTGGGGGTGATATGGTCCGCGAAGTTTATCACTGCGTCTATTTCTATTTCCGGCTTCATTTCCGTGTCCTTCATGCGTTGCCTCGCCACCGCGTCGAAACGCTCCGTGAAGCGTTCCAAGTTTGCAGCTTTTAGGCTCACGCCCGCCGCACTGGTGTGACCTCCGAAGTGCTCCAACAGGTCGCCACATTCTTCCAAAGCGGTGTGAATATCGAAACCCTTTATGCTGCGTGCGCTGCCTACCAGCAGATCATCCGGGCCTTCGGTGAAGATGATGGTGGGCTTGTAATATTCCTCCACCAGCCTACTGGCCACGATGCCCACTACCCCCTTGTGCCATGCGGGATTGAACAGCACGATGCTGCTTCGTAGCACTGCGTCGGGGCTTTGCTCCACCTTGGCTTTGGCCTCTTCGGTGGCGGCATAGTCCAAGTCCTTGCGTTCGGTATTGAAACGGTTTATTTCGCTGGCCAATTCGCGGCTTTCGGCCATGTTGGTGCTTATCATCAGACGCACACTGTCGTTTGCGGTTCGAATACGTCCCGCGGCATTGATGCGAGGTCCCACGAGAAACACCAAATCGCTAATGGAAAGGTCTTTGTCAAAGTAGTTATTACGTTTTCCCTCGTCCCCTGCGTCACGTCGCTTCTCGATGTGTCCATAGCGCAGTATTGCCTCTATGCCAGGTCGAGGCCAGGTGTTTATCACCTTGAGCCCGTAGGCGGCCAACACGCGGTTTTCGCCCGTCATGGGCACTATGTCGCTGGCTATGGAGAGTGCCACGAGGTCCAAAAATTTAAGCAACTTCAGTTGCAGTTCCTCCTGCCGCTTTCGTCCGTCAGCGTCGAGACGGGCGGACGGGTCGCACAGACGCACTTTCATCTTCTGTTCCACATAAGCTTCCACTATCTTGAAGCCAATGCCACAGCCGCTCAATTCCTTGTAGGGATAAGCGCAGCCGTCCTGTTTGGGGTCGAGCAGCGCCGTGGCCGCTGGCAACGTCTCGCCAGGCAGGTGGTGGTCGCCTATGATGAAGTCGATGCCGAACGTGGCGGCATAAGCCACCTGTTCCACAGCTTTCACGCCGCAATCCAAGGCTATGATGAGTTTTACGCCCGTGTCGCGGGCATAGTCGATGCCTTTGAAGGATATGCCATACCCTTCGGCGTCACGATCAGGTATATAGAAGTCGATATTGTTGTGGAACTGCCGAAAATAACTGTACACCACCGCCACGGCCGACGTGCCGTCTACGTCGTAATCGCCATACACCAATATACGCTCTTTGCGCGCTATAGCTTCGTCTATGCGAGCCACTGCGATAGACATGCCTTTCATCAAGAACGGGTCATGCAGTTGTTCCAGCGAAGGACGGAAAAATCGCTTGGCCTCATCGAAAGAGGTTACCCCCCGCTCCACAAGCAATGTGGCGATAATTTGGTCTACTCCCAACGCATCCGACAACTTACTAACAACTTCTAAATCATAATCATTTCTAATTATCCAACGTTTTTCTTTCATTTCTTTCTGGTTTCAAAGATACGAAAAAAAAACGACGTGCCCGAAAGAAAATTCATAAAACCTTCACCAAACGGAAAAGTCACTACCATCCAATCATTTACATTTGCCGAGAAGCCAGTGTGTCTGCCTGCGCTGCGAACAAGGCAACGGCCATTTACCCCCACTTACCATCCTGCAAAAAACAACGATTTGGCATGGAACCATCTCCTTGCAATAAGCAAAGAAGGCTTGGGCAAGCACTTAGTGACGGGGATGGCAGCGCACACCTCCTGCTTATGTGCTGCCCTGCCGCTGGGGTACCCCTGGCAAGGACCGATAATGAGCAGAAAACTACCCGCGCATTGCGGCGGAACAGATTTCGTTTCGAGGGCAATTTTTGCAATTGCCGTTAGGGGTGGCCTCAAAGGGGAGGGTGGGATTGAGGATATCGTCAACAACTTGCTTCAACATCTCTTCAAAGCGAGAAATATCCGTTTGGTCGAACAAGTCCTTTCCATCCCAAATGGCTGGGGTGAAGCTTTCACGCAGGTTGTTCAAAGGGTAGATGCCGCATTGCAGGGTTTCGTTTTCCACCTTGCGCTGCTGACTGATGAGCCAGGCATAGGTCAGCACTTGGAACCACTTGTCGCTGGCGGGCTTGTTGGTATCACTCCGGTAGTTCAACTCCTTGGCCTCCACCATGCCCGTCTTGTAGTCTATTACGCGTAGTTGCCCGTTAAGGCGATCTATGCGGTCGGCTATGCCTTTCACGAACACGCCATCAGCAAGCCTGGCCTTGGTATTTTGCTCCATTTGCACCATTTGCAGCGTGTCTCCGCGTGCCAGCAGAGAGACCTCTTTTTCAAGCAAGGCAGATATTTGTTCGCGCGCCACGTTTCGATAATAGTAATTCATGCCATCGGCGTTGCGCCCTTGCCGGTACTTTTCCTCAAACTTGCATTGTATCATATCATCTATGTCGCCCAGCGCGGCTTTCAGCGTGGAGACTCTTACCACGCCATCAGCGTCTTGGTCATAAATGTCGTGCAGTATTTCGTGCACGAAAGTGCCCAGTTCATGCGCATCGAACGACTCTTCCATTTCACGTTCCTCGCGCACGTCGAGCATGTAGTTTGTATAGTACCTCAAGGGGCAGGCGCGATAGATGTTTAGCGCAGAGGGTGAAAAGCCGCCGTTGGCCAGTTCCCGGAGTTTTTCCATAACCTTGTCGTCTTTCTCCACGCGCAGCAAGCTTTCGAGAGGTCTCACGCTGCTGTCAACAGAGAGTGTGTGTTCTTCCGCCACGATATTACCATGCAATGGCAGCAATTCGTGTTTCAGTTGCAGCAGAAAACGGCTGGCTTCGCCATTCCGCAGGCCGTCGGTGGCCATTTGGTAGACCAGCGTAATGTCTTGCGCACGTTGAAGCATGCGATAGAAATGATAGGCGTATACGGCATCGCTCTCCTGATAGGTGGGAAGCCCGTAGGCATGTTTCAGTGAGAAGGGGATGAGCGTGCTGACGGAGCGTCCAGAGGGAATGACGCCCTCGTTTGCGGAAAGGACAATGAGACGCTTAAAGTCGAGACAGCGTGTTTCAAGCACGCCCAAAATCTGCAAGCCTTGCAAGGGTTCTCCAAAGAATGCGATGTTGCGTCGTTTGGACAAGCGGGTGTAGACTTTCTCCAGCGTAGCAAGAGAAGAAAAGTAATGATAGGTTTCCTGCAAAGTCTGCAAGTGGTTGAGCACTTCCAAACCACATGCTATGGTCTCATGCATCTCGGCGTCATCCTTCGTTTGCGGAAGTGCGGCAAAGAGCGCCATGAGCCGCAGGCAGCACGCGATGGCATTTGAGGCATCGGCCTCGTCGAAAAGAAACGCAATAGCTTCCGTCTTTACGCCAAGGCTTTGCAGGTGCAGGAGGAGGTCTTCTTTTTTCAGGTAGACCCACTTATTCTGAACAAAGTAGGTTTGCAGTTTATCGCGCAACAGAGGCTTCTCCGTCAGCAACTCCATGTGTTCATCGCCCAACAAAGACACGACGTGCCGATAGTAGAAAGCACCGTCGCGTTGATCTCGGTGCATGTGCATCAGCGTCAAGACAAGGGTATTTAGCCAAGAAAAAGTGTAGGGCAGTCCCATAGTGACGTTGGCCTTGTCTACCGTGGGAGGAAGCGAATTCAGCATCGGTAGCAGCAAACTCTCGTCGGCCAAAACCACGCAAGTTTGCTGCAAATCCTTGTCGCCACCTTGCAACCATTCGCAAAGCCGTTGTCCAGCGTATTTTGCCTGCAGCACATCTTCGGGGCAGGCAACGATGGATAGGCGCTTGGGCTGCAAAAAGTTGTCTGGGAAAAAGAATTTCTCGGGGCTGATGTCCTGCAACTTGCGGAGAAACAGCCCTGCCTCCTGCTGTAGGTCGTTGAAATAGTAGTTGTCGCCATCGGCCAAAAGGGTGGCTTTCCCTTGGCGAACCAAACATTGGATAATAGCCTTCTCGCATTGGCTCAACACACTGAACCCCACGAAATAGACATGCTGGTATGGCAGCATCTGCACCGTCTCTTCTATATGGTCCGCCACCTCTCGGTAGGCCATGCCACTATAGGCTTTTCCTTTCTTGCAGAGACGTTCGCGCAAACCCTTATAGTATTTCAGCAAGGAGGTATAAAACTCCAGATATCGTTTTTGGAATGGGGTGAGGGTGGGCTCCTCTATACTCCACTCTCCTATTGCCTTCAAGTCATGCAGGTTGCCAAACAACTTTTCGGCATCCACACGATAAAGATCTATTGCCGAGAAGTCGCCCAACATGGTTTCCCCCAATGTCATAAAGTCCTCGAAAGGCTCGTCATTGGTTTTTGGCACGCCCACTTGGCGATGCACCTCGTAGAGTTCGAAAAGAAGGAACTCGTGGGGCAGGATTTTCAGGTGGCCCAAGGAGGCCACCATGTCGTCCATGCTCATCATGCGCGGCAGGAAGTAAGCCTTCTTTGCCATGGCTCTTGTCAGTTCCTGTTTCAGAAAGAGGATAGGCCTGCGGTTGTTGAAGACCACCAGCGTGCGGCTCAAGTCGTCAGGGTTGTCGTGTATGAGGCGTTGAGCCACTTCTTGAAGGAAGGTGTCCATGTTTACCGTATCTATTTTATGAGACGAAGCGTTTCGGGTTTTCCTACGTCCAGCCAGTCCGATGCTGAGTGCACATAGGCTTCTATATGCTCACACTTGGCCAAACGGAGATATTCTGGAATGATGGGATAGGGTTCGCTGCTTGGCGGCAACAACTCCAGCAGCCTGGGCTCAACTATAGCTATTCCACTGAAGGCCAGTTCGTATGGATGCAGGCATACCTCTCCTATACAAAGCTTTTCACCGCTCTTTTTGTTGCACCAACCCACCAATCGGTTGTTGCAGAAAAGAAGATAGCGTTGTGTTTCGCGCCTGCTCACTGCCAACGTGGCCATGGCTCTTTCCTCTTTGTGCCGAAGCAGCATCCCCTCCAGGGAAAAGCGGGATAACACATCCACATTGTACACCAAGATAGGCTCGGAAGCCATAAAAAGAGACTGGGCATGCTTCAGCCCTCCGCCTGTGTCCAATAATTTCTCGGCCTCATCACTTACCAACACTTCCGTAGGCCACTCACGCGAGGCGATGTAGCCCTTCATCATGTCGGCAAAATGGTGCACGTTCACCACTATGCGTTTTGCGCCAGCCTCCGCCAGCCGCTCAATATTAGTTTCCAACAACGTTTTGCCCCTCACCTCTACCAAAGCCTTGGGGCGAGTGAGCGTGAGCGGCCTCAAGCGAGTGCCTAATCCTGCTGCCAAAAGAAATGCCTGCATCAATGACAATGTGTTTGGGGGCTGATACCCAATAAAGGCTACAGCCTTGCATCCGTTTCATCTTTAGGAAAAAAGCCTTTCACGTCGTACACGACTCCTGGGCGGGGCACGAAACTCCTGATGTGGATGCTACGAAAGGCGTCGTGTGGCACGGCAAGAATCGCTGCATCGTATTGCTGTCCCTTTGGAATCGAGGGCAACACCTCTACGTCGAATTTCTTTTTCACGTCCATGGGGTCGGCGCAGGGATCCACTATCGTGATGTTTTTTGAATACGGCCGCAGGGTTTGGACGACATCAAACACTTTCGTGTTGCGCGTATCGGCGCAGTTTTCCTTGAACGTGAAGCCCAACACGAGGATGCTGGCACCTTTTATGGGCAAACCCCTTTCGTTCATGAGGCGAATCAACCGATGCGCCACGTATGCTCCCATACTGTCGTTCAACTGGCGCGCGCTGACCATGATATGCGGCAGCACACCATAGGCCTGCGCCTTTTCAATCAAGTAGTAAGGGTCCACGCTGATGCAATGCCCTCCCACAAGACCAGGTGTGTTGCGCACGAAGTTCCATTTTGTAGAGGCGGCATCTATCACTTCGCGTGTGTCGATGCCCATGGCGTTGAAAATCTTGGCGAACTCGTTCATCAACGCAATGTTCACGTCGCGTTGTGTGTTCTCCATTATCTTGCTTGCCTCGGCCACCCTAATGGAAGAGACCTTGCAGGTGCCATTCTTTAACACACTGGCATAGAGCGCGTCAACCATCTCGGCAGCTTCCTCGTTGCTGCCACTGGTGACTTTGACGATGTCTGCCACGCCATGCTTCTCGTCCCCTGGGTTAATCCTTTCGGGGCTGTATCCAAGGTAAAAGTCAACATTTATCCTCAAATGGCTTGTCTCTTCCAAGACGGGAAGACACACCTCTTCCGTGACACCTGGGTACACGGTAGATTCATACACCACCAAGTCGCCCTTCTTCAACACGTTACCCACTTCTCCGCTGGCCTCGCGCAAAGGTTGCAGGTCGGGATGGTTGCTTGCATCCACAGGGGTGGGAACGGCTACAATGAACACGTTGCAACTGGCTATGTCGCTTATGTTTGAGGTGTAAGACAAGTTGGCATCCGCTTGAACGGCGTTGCACAAGGCCCTCACATGGCTGGCGTCGGTGTCGTAGCCTACCACATGGTATTTTGTGGCAAAAAGCTTGGCCAATGGCAAACCCACATACCCCAACCCTACTACGCATATATTTTTCATAACTTGTTGCATATTGTTTTGATGGCATCGATAACTATATCTTGCTCTTCTTGCAAGAGATAGGGATGTATGGGCAGCGACAGGACTTCCTCGCACAGGCTGTCAGCCACAGGGCACTCCATTCCCGCACCAACGTGGGCGAAAGCGGGCTGCCTATGTAACGGCACAGGATAGTAAACGGCGGTGGGGATACCCCTCTCGGCCAGCATCCGCATTGCCTTGTCGCGTTGCGGAATGCGGATGGTGTATTGAGCCCACGCGGAGCGTGTGCCTCGCGGCATAACGGGGCATCGCACGATCTCTTTCAGCGCGTCGGTGTATCTCTGCGCTATCGCGTCTGTCCTTTTCTGCTCAAACCTTTCGAAAGCATCCATCTTCACCTGCAAGACGGCGGCTTGCACCGCATCCAACCTGCTGTTCAGCCCTATGCGAACGTTGTGATATTTGTCTGCTCCCTTGCCATGGATTCGCAAAGATTGAATTTTTGCCGCCCAATCGTCGTTGTCTGTGAAAACAGCCCCACCATCGCCATAACAACCCAAAGGCTTGGCTGGAAAGAAGGAGACGGCGGCAATATGTCCGAAGCTACAGTTCCTTTCATTCCCTATGCCGCCGCCAAAGCCTTGTGCGCCGTCCTCCAAAAGCAGCAGATTGTGTTCCATGGCGATTTCCCTCAACAAAGGATAGTCTGCGGGCCGCCCAAATAGGTCTACGGCCATGATGGCGCGAGGATTGCTTTGCCCACCCCTCTCCACCTGTGCAATCTTGCGCTCCAAATCGGCGGGGTCTATGTTGTACGATTCTCTTTCCACATCAACGAAAATGGGGGTTGCGCCTTGCAACACAATGGCCTCTGCCGAAGCAAAGAATGTGAAACTTGGTACAAACACAGCGTCGCCCTCTTGGATATCCCATGCCATCAAGGCCAAGCGCAGGGCATCTGTTCCGCTGGCGCACGAAAGGCAATGTTTCGCTCTCACATAGTGGGCAAGGCGTCTTTCAAGCCGTTCCACCGCGTCGCCAAGAATATAACTTCCACTGGAGACGGTGTTCAGAATGGCCTCGTCCATAGAGGTCTTCAATGCCTCGTACTGTCTTTTCAAGTCTCGCAGTTGCATGTTTATGTGTTATTGTGCGGTGTCATTCTTGATTAGGGTCATCTTGCCATCTATCATTTCATATTCCCTTCCACACGCGCAGCCTTTTGCCTGACATTCGTCTTGAACGGAGACGGGGTTTGGCAGTCTTTTTCCGCATTGGCACACCCAGCCTATTTGGCGAGCAGGGATGCCTGCCATTAGCGCATAATCTGGAACATCTTGTGTTACCACTGCCCCTGCCGCCACCAGGGCATAACTTCCAATGGTATGCCCACAAACAATGGTACTATTGGCGCCCAGTGATGCGCCTTTCTTTACCAGCGTCTTTTGGTATTCCCCGTTAACGGGGAATTCGGCGCGCGGCATGAGAACATTCGTGAACACACAACTGGGGCCGCAAAAAACGTCATCCTCCAATTCCACTCCCTCATACACGGAAACATTGTTCTGTATGCGTACCCCCTTGCCAAGCACCACACCAGGGCCTATATTGACATTTTGGCCAAGCGAGCATCCCTCTCCTATCACGGCACCGTGTTGGATATGGCAAAAGTGCCAAATCTTGGTATCAGCGCCGATTAACACCCCCTCGTCTACATAACTACTCTCATGCACAAAGTAATCCATCATAACTCTTCATTTATTATCGTGATACTGAAACACTACCAACCAAATGGGTGACGGGTTGGGGAGAACTTGGCCATAGGGTGATAATCGCCCACCAAACCTATTGGCGTTGCTACTCGTATTTCGTGCACCAATTGTATGGACGCACGGGCTTCTGCAATACGGAATCCCTCATCGGAAAGAATCTTTTGGTAGGACAGAGTATGCAAGTCCGTAAATCCCTGGCTAAACTCGAAAGCCTCACCGTCCACCCGAACAGTCCTGTAGGTTCTCATCCCCTGTCTCACGGCTTCTGTCGGCAGATGTTCTGCATTGATGCTTAAGAAATAGCGCACGCGTGCTTTTTCCAACTCCAAATATCCTGCCACTCGGTCGTGGCATGCCACATGCACCACACTTCTCTTTGCGTCGCCAAATATCCAACACAACATATCGTAGAAATGCACGCCAATGTTGGTTGCAATGCCTCCGCTTTTGTGCACATCGCCTTTCCAAGAAGCATAGTACCAATTGCCACGCGATGTGATGTAGGCAAGGTCCACATCGTAGATTTTGTCACCGGGGCCTTCTTCCACCTTTTTCTTCAAAGCCACCACCGAAGGATGTAGGCGCAACTGAAGGATGGTATAAGCTTTATGTCCTGTTTGCTGTTCCACCTTGCAGAGTGCGTCCAAGTTCCATGGGTTCAGCACCGCTGGCTTTTCGCAGATAACGTCGCAACCTAACCGCAGCCCATAACGCGTATGCGCATCATGCAGATAGTTAGGCGTGCATACCGAAAGATAATCCAAGGCGTCTCCCCTTTCTCGCAGCAGTGTGTTGTGCCGGTCGAACAATTCCTGTTCGGTGAAGAAGGCGGCCTGCGGGAAATACGAATCCATGATGCCCACACTGTCGCTGCGGTCGTATGCCGAAAGGAGACGGTTACCCGTCTCCTTTATCGCCTTTAGATGTCGCGGCGCCACAAATCCCGCCACGCCTATCAATCCAAAATTCTTCACTTTTCTTTCTTTTTATTTCCTTTTTGGTCGGCATCCTCTCCGTAACCGTAACCATAGCCATAGCCATAACCATAGCCATAACCGTAGCCGTAGCCGTAGCCATAGCCATAACCGTAGCCGCCATAGCGCTTCTTAATGAGGGGCACTGCGGTTAGGACGATAGCCATGTTCGTAAACTTCTTCTTGTCGTTGAGTTGCTGGATAAACGGCAGCACATTTTTGTTGACCTTGCCAATACGCATCACATAGATGGTAAGGTCGGCCACTCGGTTGATGATGGCCGCATCGGCCACCACTTGAGCTGGGACGCTGTCGAGGATGACATAATCGTAGTGTTCGCGCAAGTATTTCACCAAAGCATCGAACCGCTCACTCAACAACAACTGCGTTGCATTAGGCGGAACTTTCTCGCATACCACGTAGTCAAGGTTCTCGCAGGCCTCGCTATGCGTGATAATCTTGGCGGGGTCTTCCTCCTGTCCAAGTAAATAGTGGATGACACCCATTTTGTTGTGGCGGTCTATAGTCTTGGACGTGCTGCGTTTGCGCAGGTCAAGATCCAATAACACCGTCTTCTTCCCCAAATAAGCCAACGACAGGGCCAAATTGGTAGAGACGTAGCTCTTTCCTTCGCCCGGCATCGTGGATACCAATTGCACCACGTTTTCGCCTTTTTTTAGGAAGAAAGGCAGGTTGCTGTGCAGGATGCGGAAAGCCTCGGTGACCACATCGTTGCCTGTGGCGGTAACAATAATGTCGTCCTTGGCGCGGTCCTCCGGCTTGTCTGGTATCTCTCCCAAAACGGGGATGGTGAGTCCGTTCTCCACCTCGGCTTTGGTTCGGATTTTCGTGTTGAAGAAACTGATGCAGAACATCACCGCCGCAGGAAGCAAAAGGCCCAGCAAGAAAGCAACCAAAGCATACTTCATAAGACTGGGTGCCATCTTGGTGCTCTGTGCGCTTTCAATGACACGCGCATTGGCGACGGTGGCCGCGATGTTCAGCGCGGTTTCTTCCCGTTTGTTCAACAGGTACAAGTAAAGTTCTTCCTTGATTTTTTGCTGTCGTCCCACCTCAGTGACGGCCTTTGTTTGAGTGGGCATGTTGGTAATCTGCAACTGTGTGCGCGCCTCTTGGTTACGGGCACTGCGCAGGCGCATTTGCGTACTGTTAATGAGATTGTTGATGCTTTCTATAATAGCGGAGCGTGTAGCAACCAACTCTCGTTCAGTGTTCTTCAGTGTGGGGTTTTGCGCGCCTGCGCTTATCTTCAGTTTTTGATAGGACAGCATCTGCCCGTTGTATGTGGCAATCATGCTTTGCACCCCTGCATCGCTGACCCCCACGTTGGCAGGAATCAAATCGTTGTCGTTCTTGGGGTCTGTCACATATTCCTTGATGTATTTCACCAACTGCAACTCCGTTTCCAGTTGCACCACCTCTTCCATGTAACGCGTGCCCGTGTTGAGCAGCGTGCCTCCTGCGCTTGCCAAGTCTGGCAGACGGCTGCTTTTTTGCAGACGTTCCACTTGCGCGTCCACACTACTCAACTCGCCGCTTAACAGTCCGATGCGCTCGTCAATGAAAGCTTCCGTCTTCTCGGCCACCCTGCGCTTATCGTTGATAACGTCCTCATTGTAGGTTGTCACCAAGGTATCCAACACGTCTTTGGCACGCACCTCGTTGCCATCGCTAAATTTAAGATTGAGAACATTCGCGACCTTGTCGGCACGTTCCACCGTCATGCGACCTTGTATTCCCTTGGCCACGTGGTAGCACGGGGAGAAGCCGAGGGTAAAAGTAGCGCCTGGATCGGTCTTTTTGTTGAAGGCTTCCGTGCGCTCTACACTGAACGACAAGTTGTCGTTTATTCTGATGATTTGATTGTAGTTGGCTTCTTCTGTTTTTATACCACGTATCTTCGACCCACGTCCCGTTCCCATGCGGCTAAGGCGATATTCAAATGTCCCGCCCTCGGAGGGGGTGACTTCTATTTTCATCGGCACAACCGCCACGTTGGGATCGCGATTATAGACCTCCACTTTCAGCGGTGCGTCGCGATAATAGGTGGTCTTGTGAAAGAAGTTATTGCGGCTGCAACTGGTTTCGAGACCCAGCCTATTCACCACGTTCATAAGCAGTGGAGAAGACTTAATGACATAAATCTCGTCTTCCAGCGAAGAACCTTGTTCAAACCCCATTTGGCTGAAAATGGCGTCCATGTTTTGGGTCATGGCACTGCGGTTCTTATTTTTGTCATCCCGTACCAAGATAGTGGATTGCACGCTATAGGTCTTCGGGGTGGACTTGTACACCACGGCGGCGACAATTAAGCATGCCGCCACGCTGATGGCAAACCAAATCCAATTATTGATTACAATGAAAACAATATCCTTTATCGAGAGACCGTTCTCATTGCCCTGTTCAGCCATGGGTGGCTGGTTGGTGTTATTGTTGTTCTCCATAAAAATACTTTTGTCAGCCCCAGAACTATATTCATTTTTCTGCGGGCATATTCACCTGTCACTTTGACGTTATTTGCTATTTTTATTGATCCAAAAAATGTAGTACAGTATCATCGTCGCGCTCGACACAATGCTTACGGCGCTGGAAACAATGCTCAACGTGGTGAGGTCGCGTTCCGCATCGCGCTTGCGTTTGTCGTTGGGTTCCACATACACCACGTCGTTTTGGTGCAGATAATAGTATGGCGAATCAAACACTTCCTTGCTACTGAGATTCACAGAACCCACCGTGCGCTGTCCGTTTTCCTCGCGCACCACGGTCACGTTCTTGCGCTGCCCGTAAATGGTGAGGTCCCCGCACATAGCTAAGGCCTCAAAAATGGTGAGACGTTCGCCGTCCACTATCAATTGCCCTGGCTTCACCACGTCGCCCAATACGCTCACTTTAAAATTCATCAACTTCACCGTCACGCGAGGGTCCTTGATGTGCCCCTCCGCTTTCAGCCGACTTTCTATGTAATGCGCCAAGGAGTCGTGCGTCATTCCAGCCACATGTATGCTGCCCAAAACGGGAAATATGATATTGCCTTTTGCGCTCACCAAATATCCCGCCACCCGTTGTTGACCCGTACCCGGGTTGATGACCACGCCATCTTGCACGGCGATTTTATTGGTCTCCTGGTTATATTGTTTGGTACTTTCTGGGGTTTCGCTTTCCACATAGATGGATAACAAGTCGTTAGACTGTATGCCTTTCGAAAACTGCGCCGCGTATTCCAAGGGCACATCGCGCGGGGCGTTGTTGAAATAGGCCAGCTCGTCTGTTGTCCGGCAGGATGCAAACACTAATAACAACGCTGCCAACACGGGCAAAAAGAGTTGGTTAACTTTCATCTCATTATTTATTATTTATCTAATTTATTTTGTTGCAAGCGACATATGCAAACGATATAATATTTTAATATTCAAGTCTTTTTGTGCACCTATTCATGCTTTGCACACAAATAACCATTTGCAAAAATACGAAAAAAAAACATGACGCATGAAAAAAAAACCTGCCTGCACAAAAAACACCAACACGATGCACCCACCTGCTGCCAAGTCTAATTTTCCCTCACCACCTGCGCTCGGCCTGCCACCAAGAACGGCACTCCGCTATGCAATTCGATGCACCGATAGCGCGTGCGCAACTTTTCAAGGCTCTCAAACAGCATTTCGGGTTTGGACTTTAGACGAAATCGGCTTCCGATGGGCAACTCGTTGAGTGTTAGGCTCGCCAGTGGGTCATAGTCTTTGTCATAGCGGCGCAGCGTCTCCTCAAACTCGTTACCTGCAGGGCCGTACAAAGGCAACTGGGCAGTGTAGCGTTTCAGCGCCGGCAGGCTCTCTTGGGGGAAATGTCCCGCTTCGGCATACTGCGCCAGCAATCGGCGATAGTTGTCCTGCCACTCGTGGCCGTGGGGCAGAACGGCGCCTTTGTATTGTTGGTATGTGAGCAGGTGTGCCATCTCATGCAGCAAAACCATCAGAAAGAGATAGGGGTTTAGATTCCCGTTCACGCTAATGACATGGCGCGGGCAGCCATGTTGTGGCCAGCGATAGTCGCCCCATTTGCTGCGCCGCGCCCGCGTAATATGCAGGTCGGTCTCATGCCTGTTGAAAAATGCGAACACCTTGTCAACCACATCGGGCTTTAGGTAACGCCCCAAAGTGGCCTTATAGCGACTGGTAGCGGTAGAGTCCATGCGTGGGTTCGTCGTTGGCGTCCATACTGAAGGTGGGGCAGTCGCAATGGCGGTATTTGCGATGACGCGGCATTTGGGTGCGACGGCTGCAAGAACCCAACAGCATGGCGGCGACCAACAACAAACACGTTGCCATGGCGAAAGAAGAATCGAAACGAGTACGAGTATATTTCATAATAATAAAAACGTCAAACGTGTCTCTTTATTGCGTAAAGAACGAAAAGTGAAGAGCAAGGCAGCCCTCTACGCTATCTCACTGAAATGCGCCCGCTTGGGATCAAAATAACAATAGTTCTCTAAATTCCGGTCAATTTCAGATATAACTATCCATAAAGTACCCATCAACTACCCATAAAGAACCGATAAGCTACCCATAAATTATGGGTACTTAATAGGTAGTTGATGGTTATTTAATGGATGATAACTCCTCACAAATTGCCTCACACTCCATCTCTACGCATCGTCAATCCCAATCGCCGTGTGGGCAAGTGGGGTGCATCTCACCATGCCCGTGCGAAGATTTTTTGGCCATGAAGAAAAAATGGCGTATCTTTGCAACATAAAGAAGAAAACCTGCAAAGAACGGAAAACACTGCAAGGCAGTAAATTGATATATATACCGCCACTGCGGGTCTCCTGAAAACAAAGCCGCTTGTGGAATGTGCACCACGTGCTACAAAAAGCCCGCTAAGCATGTCCCGCTTTCAAGATACGACGAAGTCAATAAAATGAAAAAACTTATCCGCTACTTTCTTTTGACTGTCGCGTTAAGCGCCGGAGTCGAGGTTGCCGCCAAAAGCAACGCCGACCAGTTGGACGCAACCTTGCTGGGAAGGACGGACGGCTTGTGCAAGGAAGCGTTCCTGCTTCGGTACAAGAATCCCGCCAAAGGAGTGAAATGCGGACAACTGGCGTTACGGCTGATAGAGGATTCGCTGCCCCGCTACTATGACGGCCGCCTAAGGGCTTGGAATACGCTGGCTCTCAACTACTACATGCAGTCGCAGCATGACTCGGCTTGGATATTCCTTAACAAGGTGCTCTCGTGCGAGCGCCGCAGTGAGAACCTAAACATCGAACAGGTCATTGCTCAACTACTTGAAGCGCGCCTGCACCAACGCGCCTGCCGAATAGCCGATAGTTATGCTATACTTTACAAGGTGGAGCATTCGCGTATGCTGCGCAAGAAACGTGGCAACTTCCTTTACGACTTTGCCCGAATGGAATACTACATCACTTCGCTCACCCTCAACTACTATTATCGCGGCAACCAAGCACAGCAATTGAAGCAACAACTGGAAGACATAGAAAAAGAACGCGCCCAGCTGCGCTGCGACTATGCACAAGACATGGCGTTCAACTACGCTTTGGCATACGGATACATGGTGCAGTGCGACAACCAGGAGGAACAAAGTTTGGCGCTACGCAAAGCGCTGGACTACTGCGATGAGAATTTTCATTTACTTTCCGACAGCAACAATTACACCATCTATTTCATGGCCAATACGCTGCAGTTGCTGGCCTCCATTGTGAATCGTCCCTCTGTAACAGATACCAGCTGGATGTTGCGCGGCAATAGACAACACCTGCAAGAGATGATTGAGCGGTTGTGTTCAGTTTTCGACTTCTGCACTACGCCCGGAGAAGACTACGTGCGTGCCCTATACGAGGAAAGTACCGCGCTCTTTTGGCAAACCCCCGACCGATACCAACGGCTGGGCTCCGTGTCCGCCACAGCCAACTACCTGCGACAAAAAGGCAACGAGAAAGCGGCACACCAATATTATTCCCTCGTGCTGGCCGACAGCACACTATGGGTGGGCATCGCCCCCCGTTTCGAAGCCAGCATCTATAGAGGACTGCTGGAATCACGCTACACCGACGATGCGCACCTGCAGACCCTTTGGTTGAAGAAAGAACTGGACCTCCTGGACTATATCAAACAAAACGAACGCGCCGACTTCGAACTGCAAAACAAACTGATGCGCACCACTTCACAAAACCGCTGGATGTGGCTTATGCTGGCATTGGGCACGGCGGCACTGGCTGGGGTTTCTGTCCTGACGCTTAAACTGAAGAGACGCACGCAAGCCCTCCATCACGAAAAGGCAGAACTGGAGACGGCCAAACAAAAAGACGTGGAACGCATTGCCAACGTGGAAACCTGCCTTAGTGTGCTGCGCCACGACGTAAACCCCTTCGTCTCCTATCTGCAGCGTCCCAACCTGCCTGAAGAGATGCGGACGGAGGTGGTGGAACAACTTCTGCGTACGTTCCAAAATATCAAGTCGTGGACAAACCTCTCCATTCCCAGCGGCCTAAAATTTCGCGGAAGTACGGTCCCACTTCAGGATGTGTTCGACACCACGGCGTTGGGCATCGGCAAATTCCAAAACCCCGCCGTTGAACTCCATTTCGTAGAAACACCTCTCACCGTACAAGGCGACAGCCAATTGCTCGAAATATTACTGCGCAACCTTGTGAACAACGCCCTTCAGCACACCCAAGAAGGCAGCGTGACCATATCGGCGGAAGTATTCAAAGATGACGGCCGCTTTGTCCTCGTTTCCGTCGCCGACACGGGTTGCGGCATGGCTCCACAGGAAGTGGAGGAACTGTTCCGTGCCGACAAGAAGCCCAAATCCAACAGCGAAGAAAGGGAGACAAGCAACGGACATTGCGGCTTCGGACTCATCCTTTGCCGCTACATCATCAAGAAACATGACGACAACACGCTGCGAGGCTGTCGCATTTGGGCTGAGAGCGAACCCGGGACAGGCACCACAATGAAATTCCTAATCATGAACAGCAACCCATGACAAACAAGGCCAAGGAGAACAGCATCAAACTGATGATTGTAGACGACGAACCCCTCATTCGCAAAGCCATCAAGTACGAACTCGCCGAACGCAATGCCACCGTGGAATGCCAGCGCAGCGACGATGGCGTGACAGAGTTTAAGACCATCATCGTCACCGACACCTTCGGCAGCGGACCGCAACTCTTTGCCGCCCTCAACGACGCGCAGCGCGAACGTCCAGACTACCTCCTCCTCGACATGGAGTTCCAAGGCGAACCTACGGGCGGCATAGCCATCGCCGACAAGGTGAGACGCCAATATTCCCGTTTGGACGGACAGCCCATTCGCATCATCATCTTCAGCGGCCGCTTCGACAACCCCCTTCCCGACGAAGGTAACCGACAGCAACGTATGCGCGAAGTAGGTGATGTCATCTTTGAAGCCTTGGAAAAAGGCGCCAGCGCCTTTGTGAGCAAAAACGCCGTGGGAGGATTTTCTATTGACAACATCCTCCAAGCCATCGCAAGCCTCGAACGCGGGGAACGTTATTTCTTCAACTATCCCGTCATGCTGACCTTAAAGGAAGCCGCCGAAAATTATTTCGCCATACAACGCCGCTTGGCCACAAACGCTGCTTTCAGCGAATTAGAACGGCAAATTCTGCTGCTGGAAGCCGCCGGCTGCACGGCACAGGACATCGCCACGCGACTAATAGGCTACGGTGAAAGTGACAAGAGTGTGCAAGACAAACAAAAAGAACTTTCACGCAAACTTGACATCGTGAACAAAAGCGGCGCACGCATCGCCAAGGCGGTGCAAATAGGATTGATTGACCTTAACGAAATACAATACCTAAAAAGACAATAAGACATGCTTTTTGAAAATTCCATAGTGGGTCCCATCCACAGCCGCCGTCTCGGGCATTCTCTCGGCGTCAACCTCTTGCCTCTGAAGCACAAAAGGTGCTCCTATGACTGCGTATACTGCGAATGCGGCTGGAACCGCGACAGCGAGGAGGGCGAAATCGCTTTCGCCACGCCACAACAAATAGAGGAACTGCTGGAGACGCGCCTGAAAGAACTGCAGGCCGAAGGACGTCCCGTAGACTCCTTCACTTTCGCAGGCAACGGCGAACCCACCCTCTACCCCCAATTCCCCCATGTGGTCGACGCAGTGAGGCGCCTGCGCGACAAATACTACCCCGAAGCAGCCGTCACCCTGCTGACCAACGCCACACAATTGAAGCGTCCCGAAATATTCGAGGCCGTGCGCAAATTAGACAAACCCATCCTCAAACTGGATGCCGGCACTGAACAAATGTGGCAGTGGATAAACCGCAACGACCCCGAAACGGGTTGCACTTTCAAGGAACTCACTGACAACCTTGTGCGTTTTGGAAAAGAAGGCATCATACAAACCCTTCTTTTCGACGGAAAAAACGAAGGGCGCACCATTAGCAACCTCATTCCCAGTGAGTTCAATGAATACGTATCGATATTGAAGAAAATTAGGCCAAAATACGTGATGTTGTACGCCTTGGATCGCGCTACACCCGAAAAAGAATTACGAAAATTGAGCGTAGATGAGTTAAATTTGTATGCAGAAATTATTAGAAAAGAGAATATTGCCGTAGAGGTATATGGATAAATCGATTATTTTTTCTCATATGTGAAAAAAATTGTGTACCTTTGCAAAAAGTTTTCCAACGGGCAAGGGTACATCTGTGACGTTCCGTGAGGAGAAGAAAAAGGGTCGTGTGGCCGAGGGGTTAGGCGCAGGTCTGCAAAACCTGTTACTTCGGTTCAAATCCGAACGCGACCTCCAACGAAAGGAGCAGATTCCAAAAGGGTCTGCTCCTTTTTTCGACAGGAAACGGCGCAGGCATAAGCCGCGGCGCAAATAAATATGGGATAAAGAAAAATAACGACTATACTATGGACGTAAACTTCAAGGAGAAAATAGACTCCATCCTAACCGATTTGAGCAACGTGAACGACCTCAACATCAAGGTGAGCATCCTCAACTACATGGAGCAGCAAGCCTCTTTCATGCTGTGGCAATTGGAGGAAGAGAAGCGCATCGACGAGGATTCCCGCGATTTCTAACCTCCCATAAACACAGAGAAGCCCCGCCATGTTCCGAAAACTGCTACTCCTGCCTTGTGCTTTGCTGCTATCCCTTGTCTGGGGCGGCTGCAGCGGCGGCTATTCATTCACAGGGGCTTCAATCCCTCCTGGGGCAAAAACCATAAGCGTGCAGAATTTCCCCAACTACGCTTCCACCATCAACCCCACATTAAGCCAAACGTTGAGCGACGAACTGCGCAATATGTTCCAAAGCCAAACGAACTTGGCCATCACCAACGGCGAAGGCGATTTACAGTTGAGCGGAGAAATCACCTATTACGGCACGCGCGCCAGCGCCATCAGCAGCAGCGACGAGGTGGCCACGAACCGATTTACCATCACAGTGAAAGTGACTTTCGTGAACCACATAGACCCCAAGGCCAACTTTGAGCAATCGTTCTCGCGATATGCGGACTATAACGCCCAACTTGACTTCAGCAGCGTAGAGAGCGGCTTGACAAGCGCCATCGTAACCCAACTATGCGAAGACATTTTCAACAAGGCCGTGGTGAACTGGTAGCGGGCTTGACGGTTGGCGCCGTCGGCACATTGCTCTACGCCCTCACTGCGGAACCCTCCGTCAGTTGGTGGGACTGCGGCGAGTTCCTCTCCACATCGCACCTGCTTCAAATCGGGCATCCTCCCGGCGCACCGCTCTACAGCCTGCTGGCCCACCTATGCATGCTGCTGGCAGGAGACGAAACAGCGCACGTGGCGATATTTAGCAACATGCTTTCCGCCGTGGCTGGTGGAGCCACTGGCATGTTCCTTTGCTGGAGCATTATCCTATTGGTGCGGCGCGCTGGCTATGGCAGCAACGGCAAAGGGCAAATGGGAACGCTGCTGGCTGGCGTGGTAGGCGGCCTGTCATACGTGTTTTGCGACACCGCATGGTTCTCCGCTGTAGAGAGCGAGGTCTATGCCCTCGCCATGCTTTTCCCCGCCGCCGTGCTTTGGAGTGCCCTGCGCTGGGCGGAAGAGCGCAATCCGCGCTGGCTGTGGCTCATCGCGCTGCTTACGGGCATGGGGTTTTGCGTGCACATGCTCTCGCTGCTTGCCTTGCCGGCGGTGGCGTGGCTGGTAGTGGCGGAAATCATACGCAACAAGCAAGAAAGGCAAGTTGCCGCGGACGGCAATGACGACGCTCCTAATGCCGGAGCGATAGGGAAAAACACCCGCGCAACGGGGAAACAAGGCTTGGCGCGCACCTTGCTCTTTGCCCTCCTGTTCTTCCTCATAGGCCTCACCCCTTTGCTGGTCATCCCCATCCGAGCCAACGCCCATCCACCACTTAACGAAGGCGACCCAAGCAACTTGGAAAGCTTTGTCGCCTATATGAGGCGCGACCAATACACTCATGCCCCACTCTATCCCCGACTATGGCGCATAAGGAACGAAAGTGAAATGGCCTACTACGGCTCTTGGTGCGCCAACCCCGCCACCCCCTCCTTCAAGGACAATGCGGAGTTTTTTATACGCTACCAACTGGGGTACATGTACCTGCGCTACTTTATGTGGAACTTTAGCGGCCGATATAACGACCGTCAAGGCTTTGGCACGCTCCAAAACGGACAGTTTATCACAGGATACCCTTTCCTTGACAGGATGCTGGTGGGCACTGGAAAGCGGCCTCCCAACAGTTGCCAGCCCAGCGGTCACCATGTCTATTTCATGCTCCCTTTGCTGCTGGGGCTACTGGGTGTCTTCAGCCATTGGGCGCGGCGCAAGGACGACAGGGGCTTCGTCTTGGTGCTCTTCCTCGTTAGCGGCGTGGGTCTTTCGCTTTACCTAAACCACCCTTGCTACGAACCGCGCGAACGCGACTATGCCTATGTACTTTCTTTCTACGCCTTCGCCGCTTGGATAGGGCTGGGCGCGGCAGCCACGGACGAGTGGCTGCGCAAGCGCACAAAGGGGCCTTGGCGCCACCTTGCCATCCTATGCATGGGGGTGCCGCTAATGATGGCGTGCCAAAACCTAAACAACAACAACCGCGCCTCACGGCGCATTCCCCGAGACGTGGCGGCTAACTACCTTGACAACTGCAAACCCAACGCCATCATCTTCACCTATGGAGACAACGACACTTTCCCTTTTTGGTACTTACAATTTGTGGAAGGGCGGCGCACTGACGTGCACATTATCAACGTCAACCTCCTTGCCTCCGACTGGCAGCAACATCAAACCGCAACGCGTCTCCTGCGCGAAAGAACCCCTTTCCTCCCCCTTGACGGAGAGCACCGCCCTATGGGCGACGTCTGGAGTGATATTCTACGAAAGAACGCCATCGGTGATAGCGCGCTGCTGCGACCCGTCTACTTCAGCCACTACCTACGCGACCGCTATGGCCTTCTCTTCGAAGGACATTTGCAACAGGTTGGCTTCGCCTACGAATACCATCCCTACGTCTGCGACACGTTAGACTGCGAACTTATGTACGCCAACATCACCTCTTCGCAATGGAGCGACATGGAAGGCGCCTATGTGGACGAAACCTCCCGGCGCTTCCTCGCCACCTACTGGTCGGGCGTAATCTCGCTATCTGAAAACCTGTTGTCGCACGGCGACACAGCCGGCGCGGCCATGGCCTTGGCGAAAACTTTCAACGATGTGCCCCCCATGCTACTGGACGATCTGCGGATTCCTCTGCGTGCCGGCCAATTGCTTATCCTTACCGGGGAGAAACCCTTGGGCCAAAGTCTCCTGCAGCAAGTGCGCACCAGTTGCCGCGAACAATTGGACTATTATTCCACCATTCGTCCCGCATGGCAGGCCTATATCCCCTACGTCCTCCTGCCACTGCGCGAAGTGGAACATTTTTTTGTTAAAAACACGTCGTCCACACAATAAAAAGCAATTTTTCGGGTTATACTATTGGAATGTCCCTCGAAAGGGTTCGTTCCCTCCGAGTTCTTACCAAACGTTAACATAAAAAGATTGCTTATGACGCAGGACTACGATTTCTTGAAAGGAACAAATACATCTTCGAAG
>JAXFQM010000173.1:0-2731 GCA_034178965.1 Bacteroidales bacterium
AGGAAGTTCCTAAATACCCCACCAAATACATCTTAAGCATCCTCGACACCTCGCCCATACTGTCGGAGCGCCAGTTCCGCTTTTGGGAGTGGATGGCAAGTTATTACATGTGCTACCTTGGCGACGTAATGGCAATCGCCCTGCCTTCGGCCTTGCGCCTTAGCAGCGAGAGCTATATAACCATGCACCCCGACTTTGCTGGCGGAATAGAAAACTTAACGCAGGATGAATGGAAAGTGGTGGAAGCTTTGAAAGGGAGGCAGGGAATGCCGATGAGTCAGGTGCCCAATGCCACAGGGTTTGAGAAAGTCCTGCCACTCGTTCAAACCATGATAGAGAAGCACATCATCATCATGGTGGAGGAATTGACACAACGTTATGTTCCTAAAGCCATGCCATACTTGTCCTTGGCACCGGAATATTGCGAAGAGAAAGGCATGCGCGAACTTTTCGAACGCTTGGAGGACAAAAGCACCACTCGAAAGCAACTTAGCGCACTGATGCGTTTCATGCAGCTGAGTCGCTTTGGCAAAGAGCGCATCGCTAAAAAGCAACTCACTTCGTTCGAGGAGTTGAGCCCCAGTGCCATAGCCACCCTTGTCAAAAATGGGGTGCTCATCCAAGAGACACAAACAGTGAGCCGCCTGGCAAAAGGCGATGCAAATGCGAAAGTAGCCGACATCGTGCTCAACGAAGAGCAACAAGCCGCCTATGAATATCTACACGAGGGAATTGCAGACCACGCTATCCATGCCATGAACACGCCCGACCGCGCCGGCGACGCCCCCCGCACGGCGCGCATCACGGAGCGACCTGTCGTATCGTTGCTGCATGGTGTTACAAGCAGTGGCAAGACAGAGGTGTACATCAAGTTAATAGACGACGTGGTAAGGCAAGGACGACAAGTTCTATTCCTACTACCGGAAATAGCACTTACGGCGCAAATAATCAATAGACTGAGGAAATATTTCGGCGACATGGTAGGAGTATACCACAGCCGCTTCAACGCCAACGAAAGGGTCGAGGTGTGGCAGCGAACCATGGAAACCTCGGAACATGGCTACAAAATAATCCTGGGGGCACGCAGCGCCGTCTTCCTCCCCTTCTACGACCTTGGGTTGGCCATCGTAGACGAAGAACACGACGGCAGTTACAAGCAGCAGGAGCCCGCCCCTCGATACATGGGGCGCGACTGCGCCATAGTGCTATCCCGCCTATATAAGAATGCGCGTGTTGTGCTGGGCAGCGCCACCCCGTCCGTAGAGACCTACCACAATGCCAAACAAGGCAAATACGGCTATGCACGCCTTGAACATCGCTATGGCGGCATGCAAATGCCCTTGGTGGAGTGCGTAGATATGCGGGGCGAAGAAAAGCACACACTCATCTCAAAGCCCCTAAGAACAGCCATACAAAGCGCGCTGGACGAAGGGCTGCAAACCATTCTCTTCCAAAACCGAAGAGGGTTTGCACCCCATTTGGAATGCTTGGATTGCCACTGGATACCGCAGTGTGTCCAGTGCGACGTATCGCTGGTGTACCACAAAGCCACCAACAACTTGCGCTGCCACTATTGTGGATACAGCATCCCCCTCCCCACGGAATGTCCCATGTGCCATTCGAAGAACCTAACGACGAAAGGCTTCGGCACAGAGCGCATAGAGGAAGACCTCCAAATCCTCTTTCCCCACGCCCGCATTGACAGGCTGGATATGGACAGCACCTCGCAAAAAAACAAGTATATAGAAATTCTCAACGCCTTCGAGGAACACCGAACCGATATACTCGTGGGCACCCAAATGGTTACCAAAGGGCTCGATTTTGAGCATGTAGGCGTGGTAGGCATCCTCAGCGCCGATGACATTGTCAGCTACCCCAACTTCCGCAGCTATGAACGCGCTTTCCAACTAATGACGCAAGTAAGCGGACGTGCCGGACGGCGCGAAAGGCGCGGCCACGTGCTCATACAAACCTACCACCCAGACCACGCCGTAATATCCGATGCCATGCGAAACGACTACGAGGGCATGTATGACAAGCAAATAAACGACCGCCGCATTTTCAGATATCCACCCTACTACCGGCTGATAGACATAACGCTGCGCCACGCAAATGTAGTAACCTTGAATGATGCCGCAGCACACCTTGCATCGGAATTGCGCAAGACGCTGGGAAACCGCGTTATAGGCCCTGAATACCCTATTGTGCCCCGCATAAGGGGCTTGTACCTAAAGTCGTTACGCCTGCGCTTTAGCCGCGACGAAGGAGTTTCCAAAGGGAAAGAAATCATCCTGGCGGCCACAGAAAACCTTTTGGCCGCCCCCAACTACAAACACGTGAGGATACAATACGACGTTGATCCTTTATAACCACAAATCCAAATAAAGCAACGCCATGCTTAATGTGGCTTCTACCCATTGATTTTTGCGACATTTGAGATTGCAGAACAGAGGGATGTACGAAACGAGGGCGAATAACAAGCCATGTAACAAGATAACAAGCAAAACACTTACAAGACTTCAAAGGCGCGAAAAAGTCCATACCCGCTCACGTTATCATTTTTTTTTGCAAAACGGTGATTTGGACTCACCTTGATGAAACGTCCGCCTTCACGCTCCCGCTGCATACTTGGCCATGGCGTGCTGAACCATACATTAAGGAGGAGACGATGACGTAGGCCAAACCACAACAACCCTCTTTAATGTGCGACGACAAAATCCGCCCCACCATC
>JAXFQM010000176.1:0-4893 GCA_034178965.1 Bacteroidales bacterium
AGCCCTTAACGGCGCCCATCGTGAAGACCCTCTCTGGACTGGACCCCGAAAACATGATGCTGGCTTTCAGAATTGACGCGGGCAACGGCAGCCGCGACGTGATGCTGGCCAACCTGTTAACCGAGGTGTTGAACAACGGCAAGTGCGGATTGGTGGACGTGAACTTGAACCAAGCGCAGAAATGTATCGGCGCATACGCCGGAGTGTACGCTCTGAATGACTACAGCGCATTCATACTCGGCGGCTATCCCATGCAGGGACAGACATTGGAGCAACTGAAAGAACTGCTCCTGGTGCAAGTCAACCTTGTGAAGCAGGGCCAGTTCGACGACTGGATGCTGGAGGCCGCCATCAACAACATGAAACTCTCCATCATGAAGCGCGCCGAGAGCAACAACAGCCGCGCCAGCCAAATGGCCTACGCTTTCGTGGAGCACCAAGACTGGGACGACGTGTGCAAGGAGATAGACGTATATGGCAAGGTGACCAAGCAAGACATCGTGAACTTCGCCAACCGCATTTTTAAGGACAACAACTACGTGTTTATCAAAAAACTGCAAGGGCAGCCCGACCCCGTGGCCAAGATTGCGAAGCCCGCCATCACCCCCATTGAGGTGGGACGCGACAACGAAAGCGCGTACCTGCGTGAAATCAAGGCTCGCCAAGTGAAGCCCATAGAACCTGTGTTCGTGGACTACAACCGGGATCTCCAAAAAGGCAAACTGAACAACGGTACCGAAGTGCTGTACGTGCAAAACAAAGAGAACAAGACCTTCAATTTAGTCTATTATTTCGAATTTGGCAGCCTCTCCAACAAGAAATACGAACTCGCCGCCAACTTGGTGGATCTCCTTTCCACCAGCAAGCACACCCCCGAGCAGTTGAGCGCGGAATTCTACCGCCTGGCTTGCAACTGGAGCTACAGCGTGAGTGACGAAAATATGCGCGTAAGCGTCAGCGGCCTTAGCGAGAACATGGACAAGGCTATGGCAATAGTGGACGAAATCATGAGCGACGTGCAACCCAACGACGAGGCGCTGAAAACGTTCGTGGAAAGAACCATCAAGGCCCGCTCCGACAGTAAGAGCAGCCAAGCCAACGCCTACCGCGCCCTGAACAGTTATGCCATGTTTGGCGACAAGAGCAGTTATTTAGACGTACTGACCGACGCACAGTTGCGTGCCTGCACCAGCCAAGAACTTGTGGATCTCATCAAGGGACTCTTCTCCTACAAGCACCGTGTGCTGTACTATGGTCCCGAATCGCTGGCCGCATTCCAAGGCATCGCCAACGCCAGCCGGCTCTCCAACGGCAAGCCGAAGAATGTTCCCGCCTTCCAGCGCCACAACGTGCTGCCCGTGAAAGAAAACACCGTCTACTTCATGGACTATGATGCCAACCAAACCTACCTGTTCGAATACTTCCGCGGCAACAAGTACGACGTCAAGTTGCGTCCGCAGGTTAACCTCTACAACGAATACTTCGGTGGCAGCATGAACGCCATCGTGTTCCAAGAGATGCGCGAGAAACGCAGCCTGGCCTACAGTGCGCAAAGTTATTACACCCACGAGGGACGCAAGGACGGCTATTACTACAACCAAGCTATCATTGCCACCCAAAACGACAAGTTGACAGACGCCCTGAAAGCCTTCGACGGCCTCTTCGAGGACATGCCCGTGGCACAAGCCAACTTCGAACTCGCAAAGAACTCCCTCATCAGCAACATCCGCACCGCACGCACCACCAAGTTCGGCATCATCAACCAATACCTCGCCGACGAGGAAATGGGTTACAAGCAGCCCCTCGCCAAAAGTCTCTACGAGGCCTATCCCACCATGACCTTGCAGAACGTCATCGACTTCAACAACAAGTACGTCAAGGGGCAGAAGAAATTCTACATGGTGCTGGGACGCGAGAGCGACATGAATTTTAGCGAATTGGGCAAATATGGCAAAGTAGTGAAACTGAAGCCCAACCAACTGTTTGCATACTAACAGCATTTATGACACGTTCCCCTTGGATAATCTACCCAGCGGCAGGAATCACCATCCTGCTGCTGGGTTTTGCATTGGCAGTCCCCTACTTGAACCATTTCCCTTCGCATATCCATGCCTGGGCGCAAGCCGACTGGTATTCTATCGCCATAGGTTTCACGCAAAACGGACACGACTTGTTCCACCCTGAAACGCTGATTTTCAACAAACAATATCCCAGTTACTGGTTTCAGGACGACGGCTCTGTTGTCACGTCGGTTGACTTTCCCTTGCACGAATTCGTCGTGTCGATACTGATGGGCCTTTTCGGTACCACGGAGCCTTGGGTGTTTCGCCTGTGGACGCTCCTATGGAGTTTGGCTGGGATGTGGTTCCTGTTCCTGCTGTCGTGGCGCATCACAGGCCGCGCATGGCCCGCATTGCTGCCCGTGCTGGTGGCCATCACTTCGCCCGTCTACGCCTATTACTTCAATGGCTTTCAACCCAGTGCATTGGCCATTTCTTTCGCCACAGCAGGGCTGTGGGCCTATGTAGTGCATTGGCAAGAGAGACGCAAAGGCTTTTGGCAAGTCTCTGTAGCCTTGCTGGCGTTGGCCGCCCTGGTGCGCACGTCATTCGCGGTGCCGCTCGTAGCCGTATGCGGCTTCGAAGCGCTGCGCCTGCTGCTGGAAGAAATAAAAAAAACAGGGCATCGCCATCTTCTTCGGTCTGCGCTGCAATGGCTTGCGCCCGTAGCGCTGGCAGTATGCGCCATTTTGGGCTACATGCTTTGGAACAAGCACTTGCGCGAAACCAACGGATCGCTGTTTCTCAACGAATTGAGACCGCCACGCAGCTGGGAGGACGTGCAAGGCGTGCGCCGTCTTGTCCACGAGCGTTGGCACTACCACTATTTTTCCCGCCCCCAACTGTGGCTCATGCTCGTGGTGGCGGCGGTGGGTTTCCTTCGCAGTCTCGTTTTGCGCCGCAAGCCCTCGCCCCTTTCAGGCCTGTTGGCGCTGTATCTCTTTGGCGAAGGTCTGTTCTTCGTGGCCATGATGCTGCAATATGCAGACCACGATTACTACTTTCTCGACAGTTTTTTCCTTCCTCTCCTGCTGTGCTTTATCTGGTCCCTGCGGGGGTGGCCTTCCGCGGAGGAAGTGCTGGCCAAGCAACGCTGGCGCCTTCCGGCAAAAGCCATGCATGGTGCCCTAACGGCGGTGATGGTGTTGCTGGGCATCTTTTTCTACAACGCAGCCAAGCACAACCTCTCAGAGCGTTATGGCGACAAAAACGACCGGGCGCTGCTGTGTATGCTCAACTTTGAAGGCTCGGCACAATGGCTCGACCAATGCGGCGTGCCTCGCAACGCCAAGGTACTCACCCCCTTTGCCTATCCCCAGAACAGCCCGTTTATCCTCATGCAGCGGAAAGGGTATGCGCTGATGTGGCCCGAGGCGTCCCATGTGGATGCCGCCTTCCGCCTACCCTTCGACTACGTGGTCATAGAGGACGACATGCTCCGCGCCCACTACGCCGATTTCCCTGCCCTCGGCCGTCTGCGCCGCATTGCTGGCAACGGTCGCCTCTCCCTCTGCCTATATGGCGACACTGCCGTAACGCACGATGCCAGCCAGTTCTTTCTGCCGCAACCATTAGGTGGGAAATAGCCCCCATGGCTATGTCCTAAATGGGCGGCGGTAAATGGCTCTCCGCAAGACGCCACCGTCCGTTCGGGGCGCCGGCATGCACTATTCCCCTTCCTTGTAGGAAAAGCGTATCATTGTATCTTTTCAAAATCCGACTTGTACATGTGCATACCCAAAATCTGCAGGATGGGGGTTCAGGTTGTCCAGCTCGTGCGGATAACGGCAGCAGCGTATCGCTGTAGCTTATGGGAAAACTCTCTTTGATGCCTTTTACAGCACCACGGGGCATTTGTAGGCCATGCGCAGTTTGTCGGCGAACTCTGCCAAGGTGCAACGCCGCTTACCCGTGCTGGCGTGGAGCCGCTGCTGTTCCTCAATACCAAAAGAAACTTGACACTTCCCCCTACACCTTTGGTCATCATTCTAACCTATTGTACCTTGTGAACCTCATGTTGAACATCCTGTATAGATCCTTTGTTTCCATAACTACACCCAAACATAAACATAATAATGAAAACCTTTCTCGTCAATTGTTCCTGTCATTTCGTCACGAGGACTGGGCTGTAGGATAATATGTTAACAAATTGGTCTTAAAAGAAAAAAACATTAACAGAGGCGGTGAAGACCGCTGCTGGCATTACACCAAAGCAGTATATCAACCGCCAAATAGATACTGAAGCCTGCCACCAGCTGTACTATACCAACTTTAGCATTGCCAGTATCACTACATCGTTAGGCCACAAAGACGCCTGCATTTTTACCAAGTTTGTATTCTCCCAATTACATTGCTCGCCATTGGAATTTCGCAATAGATACAAAAATCAAATACACCACGAGTAGCCACAGATGACTACATAGGAGCAAGCACTTGTCGCTCCATTTTCCTTATAAAGAATCCTTTACTCCGACAGGGGCGGAATTGTTGCGCGATGCCGCCTGTCTTTTTACGAGGGTAAATAAGTATTATTTTTGATAGAAAATGCTGTGGCACCACGGTATTTATTATGTATTTATGCATTGTCGTAGAGTACCAACTACCCATTAACTACCCATAAAGTATCCATAAAGTACCCATAAATTGTGGATAGTTGATGGGTAGTTAATGGATAATTGATGCTGGCCTGGCACTTGACAGCCCCTTGCGGATGCGGTGTGCAGTGCACTAATGGAGCAAGCCCTGTCTGAACATGGGAACCAAAGGCAAAGAAAAAACGGCGGGGGGCGCCAATGACACCCCCCCCCGGTTTACGGGTTCCGCGGGAGGGAAT
>JAXFQM010000052.1:0-4301 GCA_034178965.1 Bacteroidales bacterium
AAGGTGGTGCGCATGGCCAAAGAACTGGGCCGCCCCATTGCCAACAGCGACGAGGCACGCGAAATACTGGGTTTAAAGAAACGATAATTCGCAAACAAAGAGAAGCGGCAACCGGAAAGACGCAGCAATCAATGGCCTTTCCGCAACCTCTTTTCAAAACATAAACATACATTTAAATAGAATAATGAAGAAAATACTGACACTTGCGCTGGCAATAACGATGGCCGCAGCAGGCGCACTCGCTCAAAACGATGCGGCTAGCCAATCGCGCCGCGAAATCTACATGCAACTTCACAAGCGCATCCCCGAACTAAACCAAACCCTCCTGTCCCGAGGCTTGAAGTCCTCTCCCAAGGGCGCTGCAAAGGCCAGCACGGCCAGCACGCTGCCAGCCGACCGCTGGTTCCC
This sequence comes from Bacteroidales bacterium, assembly GCA_034178965.1. Lineage (GTDB taxonomy): Bacteria > Bacteroidota > Bacteroidia > Bacteroidales > P3 > Colimorpha. Next base: position 409 of record JAXFQM010000052.1, read on the forward strand.
CGGCGAATGGGAAGAGGTGCAAGCCATCTGCGTCACTTGGCCTTACATCTGTTACCCTGCCAACCACGTGGGCGAAGTTACTTACATGGCCGACGAGATGGTGTCGGGCTACGGCCAATACTACCACTACAGCAGCGGCAATTGGCAAGAAGCCGGCATGGGCCCTGTGACGAACGTGATTGACACATCCGAGGCAGATGAAGACTTCGTGCAAGTGTTCGCCAACTTGGCCAACGCCATCCAGCAAGGCGGCGCCGAAGCTTGGATACGCATCTGCAACGCCGAGGACAGTAACGTCATCAAGCGCAACCTCGCCAAACGTCGTTTTGCCACCGAGAAGATACGCTGGATTGTGGGCAGCGGCAATTCGTTTTGGTATCGCGACTGCGGCCCCATCTGCTTCTATTATGGCGAGGGCGACACGTTGGGCATGCTGGACTATATGTACTATCCCGGACGTGCCTTGGACGACAGTCTCCCCTACCATATAGAACGCCAAATGGGCATCTCCAACTGGGAGACCACCCTGGAATGGGAAGGCGGCAACTGCCTGGTGGACGGCACAGGCATGTGCGTTACCAGCGATGCCATCTTTGACAACAACCAAGACAACTACGGACAACTCTCATGGGACGGTGTGAACCCCTCCACCATCCAGTACACACAAAAACGCGCCCTCACGAAAGCGCAGGTGGCCGACAGCATGGCCTACCTCATCGGCTCGCGCGCCATGTACATCATACCCTCTCTGAAATACGACGGCGGCACGGGACACGTGGACCTGTATGCCGACATGTGGGACGAAAACGAATTTGTCTTCTCGCGCTTCCCCGCCATCTACAGCAATTGGAGCGACGCTGCCATCGCCTCGAAAAACATCGACACCCTTCTGAATAAGAAATCCGTCTTCGGCACCCACTACAAGCACATGGATATCCCTTTCCCCAAGGCCAACAACGGCGCCAACTTCTCCAGCCAAACCAATTACGATTCACGCTATACCCGCACGTACAGCAACCATACCTTTGTGAACAACCTCATCATACAACCTTGCTTCTCCGACGTGGTGAACGGCGAACCGTCCGCACCGTGGGATCGCTGGCGTATCGACTCGCTCAAACGCAGTTATCCTGGTTACACCATATATCCCATCAACGTAGCTTCCTTCGACGGTAGCGGTGGCGCCATCCACTGCATTACCAAGCAAATACCCGCCGAAAACCCCGTTCGCATCCTACATCCCTCCATCACTGGCAACACGGAGAATGCCTTTGCCAACAACGACGCGCACATAAAAGTGATAGCGCACAACAAGAGCGGCATCGCCAACGCCAAATTGACATACCGTGTGAACGGCGGTGCATGGCAAACCGTTGACTTGGCCTCCAGCAGCGAGATAAGCAACTATGGCGAGGTGTTTGGCGGAACCATTCCAGCACAAGCCATTGCCGCAAGCGGCTACACCACCGTGCAATACTACATCAGCGTCACCAGCCACAACGGCAAGACCCTCACAAAGCCGATGACCGCGAACCAAGGCGGCTACTATACCTACTATGTGGGCCACAATCCCAACGCCACCGTGAACTACGATGACCTCTACCTTGGCATTGCAGCTGCCAACGAAGACGGCTTCGGACAATTCTATCCCAACCCGTCCAGCGAGACAGCCACCATCAGCATCAACGCCAAGGGCGCATGCAGCGTCTGCGTGGTGGACATGATGGGACGTATAATGCTCAACAACCGCATTGCCGTAGGCAGCGACAAATACACGTTGAACATGCAAGGCTTTGCCAATGGGGTATACACCGTGGTGTTCTCCGACAACGAAGGCCATCAGACGGTGCGCAGAATAGTGAAGCGCTAATGCTACTGAACTTCCATACCCACCATCCCAGGCCGGGGGAACGCTACGTTCGAAGCCTGGGACTGCATCCTTGGCATCTGAACGCCGAGACGCTGCGCCAGGAGATGGAAGGTCTAAAAAAACAACTGCTGGCAAAGGGCGATATGACCAATGCTGGCAAAAACTATGACATGATTGGGGAGTGCGGGCTTGACAAAGCCTGCGCTACCCCTTTTTCTTTGCAAAAGGAGGCGTTCCGATTGCAACTGGAGCTAGCGGAAGAGTTGCAGATGCCTGTGGTGGTGCACTGCGTGAAAGCCTATAACGAACTTTTCCAAATGCGCATAGAGAGCGCATGGAAACAGCCGTGGGTGCTACACGGCTACACAGGGTCGCCGCAAATGACAAGACAGTTGCGGAATGCGGGGCTGTTTTTCTCTTTTGGGCGACAACTGCATCAAAGAAAAGTGCAGGAAAGCCTTGCCTTTTTGGCCATGGAGGCCGGGACGGGCCCCTACAGTTTCTTCCTCGAAACAGACGACGACGTCTTAACAACCATAGAAGAGGTGTACAACCAAGCGGCACACCTGCTCAACCTGCCGCGCCTGCACCTGGAAGAGGCCATTCAGGCCTCCTACGAGCGGCTGACAAAAGGCAACATGCCGCCACCCGCTTACCCAGCCTTTAGGAAGCTACACACAGACACTTGTTCCGAAACAGAGACATCATGAACAGAAAAACATCCCGATGCTCATGCGTCTCACCTCCTTTCAGTGTTTTGCCGCCTCTCTGTGACGTGTTATCTTTCAGCCTCCTGCTGTCCGAGCCACGTTCTGCTTGAAACCAAACCACATGGCACTCGATGCTATTTTGTTGTCAATCAAAATTTTGCATAACATGAATATTTCGGGTATAGTAACCACCTTAAATGAAGAGAAAAACATAATCGCATGCATCCAATCGCTGCAACAGGTGTGCGATGAAGTGGTAGTGGTGGATTCTTTGAGCACAGACCGCACCGTGGAGGCAGCAAAGGAGGCGGGCGCCAAGGTGTACAGCCAACGCTATTTGGGCGACGGTCTGCAAAAGAACGTGGCCTTGCAATATGTGAAAAACCTATGGGTGTTGAGCGTGGACGCCGATGAAAGGCTATCGCCCGAACTGGCGGAGGCAATCAGGCACATTGACCTCGAAAACACCCCCTACCACGGTTTTCAACTGCGGCGGCGCAACTATGTGGGCAGCAGATGGGTGAAGGCGTGCCGCTGGTATCCAGACTATTTGGTGCGTCTTTATCGTCACGACAAACTACGCTTTGCCAACGTGAAACAACACGGCTGGGTGCCTACCGATAATACCCAAAAACTAAAAGCCGACCTAATCCATTACCGATACAACAACTTGGGCGAGTTGTTTGACAAACCCGGACGCAACTACAGCAGCCGAGGTGCTAAAATACTATACCTCAAAGGCCGAAAGGTGAGTCCTCTTGCCCCCGTGCTGCACGGCGCCAGCGCCTTCCTCGTCAATTACCTTTTTCGCGGAGGCCTCGCTGGCGGCGTGGATGGGCTGACGCTCTCGCTCGCCATAGCACACAACAGCTACCTGAAATACGCCAAGGTTCTTGAGTGGCAGCGTGACCAGCAGGTGCGCGAGCAAGAAGACTTCGGAAGCATTTGGTAATGACAAGGGCATACTCCCTTCCGCCTTTGCCATTGGATAGTTATTGCTGCTGCCAGCGCCATAGACAAGCCCTTTGAAGCACCCGCAACCTTCCGCATCCGAAACCGACCCATAATACCCATCGAACGACAAGCCAATATCCTCTTTTTACAAACAACCTCGCCATGCCAAGAAAAATAGAAAACGAAACGGACCTCTTTGACGACCTCTCCTTCGAGCAAAAGTTGCAACTCTACGCCGCCGCCACAGAACTGTTCAGCGAAAACAAACGCCAGCTTTTCGACCGCCTTGCACAAAACAGGACGCGCCACGTAACGGTGGTGTTGGAGGACATATTCCAAAGCCACAATGCCAGTGCTGT
>JAXFQM010000104.1:0-5634 GCA_034178965.1 Bacteroidales bacterium
TGCTGCGTTTCATCAGTTCGGCGTTTACCAGTTTATTGTATTGGCTTTTTACCTTGATGCCGGGCATGGCTATCTTGAAAGCCGACACCCAATTGTTTTCGCCCGTGAAGATCACTTGCGCTCCCGCCGCCTCATTGTGGCAACTGAACACGCCCAACCCCATGGGGATTTTCATTAGCGGTTCCAAATAACGACGGTCGTTGCCTGGCTGATAGAGTTCGTCGGGCACCATCGCGCAATGTTCGCTTGGAATGATGAGTTCCATGCTGTTGTATCCGATGGGTACCACTTGGTGTTCCTCCCATACTCTGCGCACCATGGCGATGGCTTCCGACATGCTCATGGTACCCTCGAAAGGGACTGCGCCATAGGCAAGCAATTCATCCTTCACGCTGATGATGGAAAAAGAATATCCATCTGCCTGGAGGCAGATGGATATGTTCTTTTCGTATGAAGGTACTTCTTTACTGCCCGAGATAAAAACTTGTTTTGTGTACGACATACGGAAGTGGGGCTTATTCGAAGTTTCCGTCGGTGATGCTCTGCGTCATGTCACCCACCTTCCATCCGGCATACTTGCCTGGGACGCGCTCGATAGAAGCAATCTTGTTAGCCACGTCTTGGGCATCCATGTCACTCATGAGGTCCTTGAGGTCCACCTTGCACTCAAACACGGGGACCTTCAAACCAGAACGGTCAAGCATGCCAGCTTCCAACTGGAATTCGTTTTTGGTGCCTTTGGGATAGGGCACATAGCGCATGTTCAAGAGATCTTCATCGGTGTATTCGTGCATCACACCGTCCTTATCCTTGTAGGAAAGTTTGCCTTGCTCGCGCAATTGTGCAATGGGGTTCACATAGGTCTGCACCAGTTTCATGTAGCCCTTCTTGATAGCTTCCAGCTGGGTCACGTCGTTGACGTCGAAGTTGGGGTCCTTGGCCTGTGCCGCGCTGATGGCTTCTTGGTTCATCACGCGTTGGCTAATAAGCAGGCTGTCCTCTTTCATCAAGCGGCTGAACAAGGTGTCGAAGTCGCCACAATAAACGCCATAGGTCTGCTTGTAGGCGTCTTCAAGGGTGCGAATGGTCTTGAGTTTGGTGGCACAGGCCTCTCGGCGCACTTTAAACTCATTGTCGAACTTCATTGGCTTGGTGATGCTGCGGTATAGCACAACGGCTAAAGCAACAATAGTAACAGCCAAAACAATCTGAATAATGGTTTTACCTTTCATTATTAATGACTTATTTATTTTTTTTCTTATCGTTCAAGTTTGCAAATATACGAACTTTTTTTATAATGGTAACAAAAATGTGTGTTTTCCTCAATTTTTCTTTGCTCAAATAGCCCTTCCGTACGGCTTCGCTCTCATCTCAAACGTTGTCTTTGAAAGTCTCCTGTTCGCAATGTTTCAGCACAACGCGTATGTCCCTTCGCCCGCGCAGACGGCTTGCCATGCGTTCAGCAAAATAGACCGAGCGATGCCTTCCTCCCGTGCAGCCAAAGCAAACCATAAGGCTACTAAAGCCACGTGCCACGTAATTGTCCACGCTTTGTTCTACCAAGCTGGCCGCGTGCCCGAAAAATTCATTTATCTCGGCGTGGCTTTCTAAAAATTGTATTACGGGCATATCCTTGCCGCACAGTTCCTTATACTGTTCATAGCGTCCGGGGTTTGGCAACGCCCGACAGTCGAAAGCGTATCCTCCTCCGTTTCCACTTTTATCTGCGGGAGTACCTTTCTTGTAACTGAAACTGAAGATGCGAACGGTGAGTTTCTCTTCATCTCTAATAAATTCGGGCATGGCAAGAATCCTGTCCAACACTCGGTCCAGTTCGGGCAACTGCAGTGGCAGCGGGTGTTTTTCCCTCACGTGGCGCAGGGTATCCATGGCCATAGGTATGGCGCGGAGAAAATAGTCCTTACGTTCAAAGATGCCACGATAGCCATAGGCGCCCATGGCCTGCAGCATGCGCACCAACACATAGGAATAGTACCGGTGCCTCATCACCTTGCGACTGCGCGTCGCGATATTGTGGCGCGAGGTGAACTTGTCCAGGAAGTATTCCAGCAGTGCCTCGCGCTGGTCGTAGTCAAGTTCGCAGCGGGAACTGTAAAGCAGCGATGCAACGTCGTAGAACGGAGAGCCGCGGCGGCAGCCTTGGAAGTCTATGTAATATAGGTCGCCCGAGGCGGGTTCCAGCATGATGTTGCGCGTTTGGAAGTCGCGGTGGAGAAAAAAACGATTGTCGCCCTCCAGCAAATAGTCAATAAGTTTGCCAAAGTCCTTTTCTAAAAACTCTTCGTCGAAAGGCGTGTGGAGCAACTTCAAGAAGTCGTACTTGAAATAATTGAGATCCCACTGGAAAGATTGCCTATCCATATCAGGTCGCGGATAGGAATGCATGAAATCCACGTCACGCGCCATATCCTGCATCTCCAGCAGGTCGTCCATCGCGCGGCGATAGAGTTCCCCAGCTTCTCTATCCACATCTATTCCTAAGTTTTTTTTCGACTGCAGGTAGGAATAGACCGTGGCGTCGCCCAAATCTTGCTGCAAATACGTCGTTCGGCCTTGGCTGATAGCATACACCTCTGGCACTCTCACGCCCCTTGCCTTCAATTCTTTGGCAAAATAGAAAAACGCTTCGTTCTCGCGCACGTCGCCAGCTACGGTGGCCACACAGTGGCGTGTTTGGCTTTCCAAGCGCCAATATTGCCTATTGGAGCCGTTAGCGGCCAACAGCGCCTTGCGCTCCACGGCTTCGCCGGCCCATTGCCGGAAAAGTTGTTCCAAAGTGGAGATGTTTGTTTGCATAACGAGTTATTTTTCCTTGCCTACCCTCACCAACCTTATGAGCGCAATAGTAAGTCCCATTACAACGCCCAGCAGGGTAAACAGTGGGAACTGCATGGAGACGCGCTTGTCTAACGCCACGCCGCCCACCACGAAGGCAGCTACGATGACGGCCATCTCCAAGCCTAAAGTGGAGTATTTCAACCAACTGTTCACAAGCGTGGACGGTTACCGCCTGGTTCTTCTTTCTTCGGCAGGGTGGTTTGGGGTTCCATTGGCCTGCTTTCATTCCGGCGCACCTCGTCGAGCATGCGGCATGTGCCGCTGAAAGCGGCTCCTGGCTCTATGGAGAGTTTGTTGATCATGATGTCGCCTTTCACCTTAGCGGTGGCATAAAGTGAAAGGAGCTCCTTCACCGTGACGTTGCCGTTCACCGTACCAATAATGTTGGCGTTTTGGCACACCACGTTACCCGTCACCAAGCCACTTTCGCCCACCACCAACTTGCCGTTGAGGGTGATGTCGCCTTCAAGGGTGCCATCCATGCGGAAGTCACCGCTGGCCTGAATATTGCCTTTGATGGTGGTGCCCGCAGTGATGGTGTTTACAGGGCTATTTTCAATGATATCTGTCTTTGACATATATAATATTGCTTTATAGGGACTAACGTTCGTATTTAGGCTTTTTGTTACCTCTTTTTTATTTTGCAAAGTTACGAAAAAAGGGCGACATGCAAGAAAAAAATGCACTTTCTTCTTTTTCTGTTTGTTCGCCGCTGCTATTTTTGTCATAAAACGCGAAACAACGTGATACCCTTCCGCAACACCCCTCAGGGAGAGGCGCCTTTCTCTCTCGTCCTCTTTAGTGTTTAGTAGGCAGCAAATCGGCACTGTGGCAGCACTATAAGCACAACAAAGTGCTACCTCGATGCTACCACAGCGCTGCCTGGTCGCTTGGAACTTGTCTCCACGCGCATCTTGGCACCTTGCAGCCTAAAACCTAAAACCTAAATCCCAATACGAAATAGTTGTTTACGCTGGTTATTCTATTGTCACCGTTCTTCAACGCATTAGAAAAACTCTCTTTGTAGACGTAAGACACCATGAGGCGCCCAAAGCGCATGCCCACCGCGTATTGTATTCCAAAAAGCGTGGGGCGGAACTCGTTGTTCAAGGCTACTTTATCCACTTTCTTCTGGTTCATGCCAATGAAATGGTCTATATAGGCGCCCGTTTCCACGTATACCTCATTATTTGACCTGACCCCCGAGGTTGCCACCAGTGTGAGTGGCACCGAAAGCACGTCGCCAAGTACCTTGCCATAATGTCCGCGCAAGGAGACATGTTCATAGTTGGCGCCAAGTTTAACGGCAAATATCTCTGCAAACTGCCAGCGATAGTCTGCGCCCGCGCCACAGGCAAGCAGCGGACGACCCGTGATGTTGCCATAATGGTATTCGTGACATCCGCTTCCCGCAAGCAGGTGGACGGACAAAGAACTGTTGCGTGCGAAAGAGAGGCCGCCTTTAGCGTCGCTGTTTTCCACATAAGGCAGGTATAACACATTACCTTCTTTGTCCCTTACAACCGCTTTCTCCAAGTTGGCCTTATTGAAAGCCCAAAGCACCTCCTCAAGTTGCGCTAAATTTTGGGCCAATTTCACATAATCGATGTATTCGGGGGTATTACGATACTTCTCGGGGAATATTCCTGCTCCGTTTTCGTTCACCGTTATCCACGAGATTCTCCAATCCATGCTGTTGTCGTAAAACGATTCGCTATCAACCTCTTTCATCAGAATAGGAGACAGTATGTTGCTTGCTTTGAGCAAATCTGTAGAGATGGTATAGTACAGCGATGCTGCTTGGGCCGCCGTATCATTGTCCGTCTCTGTAAACCGCTGGGTGGCAATGTCATCTTGCAATACTGTAGTAAGCACGATGCGCAATCCCGTATCTTCTTCTCTAAATACTTCCACCACCTCATCCTGCCGTTCATCAAAGCCTGAAAAGAACAACACCACGTCATGCTTCAGTTCACCGCGCCTTTCATTGAAAAAGCGTGCCAGTTCAAGCAAAACGGCCGCTCCGCCTGCTTGGGTGGCACTGTGCTTGATGAGCAGCCTTGCACCGTGTCTACGCCCGCACCGGTGTAGTTGGCGCAAACGAGATGGGTTTCGCGGCTACCTCCTGAAGCGGGGATAACGACAAAAAATGACTGGTACACAGCGTTGCGAGACGTGTCTTGTTCCATCCAAACCGGGTCGATGACCTCAAAATGACGCTCATTGCCATACCATTTTACCCAATCCTCATTTTGTCGCTTTTGCAGTGCCTTTTGTTTGTTTGCCAATTGGCTCAGCGTTAGGTTGTATTCTTGCACCTGCAAACCCATTTTCTTCAGTTCCCCTTTCAGGTAGTCCGCCGCTTTGTCGGCGTCAGCGGTGCCATTCTTACGGCCGTTCAACTGGTCGCTGGCAAGAAAGGAGATGGTTTGCCGCAGCCTTTGTTCCGTTTCATTCTGCCCAAAGCAGGCGGCAGAGACAAACATGATTATTGCCAAGCAAAGGATTTTTCCGTTCATGTTTTGCTGATTATTTTTCTTTCATGTTTTTGTTATGGATGTACAATCTCTAATAATTGTTTTATGGTGAACGCCTCGTTTGTATAGTACAGGTGTTAAGGTATGTCTGGCATCACGCCGTTTTTACGTCCTGCGCCAGCGCTTTTAATGAACACGGACGAGATGGTGACAAGCAGTTTCGAGTTGGGCAGCGATAGCAACAGCGGATTGGCGAACATGGCTTTCACCTGTCTCTCCTCGCCAATGATGGTGGCTT
>JAXFQM010000159.1:0-3502 GCA_034178965.1 Bacteroidales bacterium
CGTTGAAGTCTGTATCGCGTCCGGCAAAGGGTTCTTTGTCCAGCAGACATTTTGTGAAAACCTGCATATCCCGCATCATCTTGTCTTTGTCCATGGCTCCGTAGCCTTCTGGCACAATGACAACGTCCATTTTATTTTGGGGGTTGCCTGATATTTTCAGGGGCAACACGCTGGCCGCTTTGTCCCGTGCCACATGTTCCACAGTAGTGTTGGCGGGGTCGAAGCGGAAGGTGGCTTGCGTTTGCATGGTTTGGTGGGCATCCCTTTTTTGGAAAATAATATCTACGGGTTGTGTTGGGAAAGGTACGCATGCCACCTCCTCCAAGTTTTCCACCTTGCCGCTCCTGCCTTCGGGTGTGGTGCTGTATTCTTGAAACAGCGAGTTATAGTGACGTGAATACAGAGGTTTGCCTGTGGCGGCATCGGCCATGACCACGCAGTATTCACCGTTGTCTATGGGGTCTATGGGTTGGTTGGGGTTTCCGGCCCAAGTGCTGTGCTTTGCCACGAAACGTTGAAGCAGTATGGTGTCGCCTTGAAAATTGCCGCGGCGGATGTAGTCTATGCGCAGCGTCTGTTGCGTCTGCGCGAGCGACGTCAGCGCCAGAACCAAGAATAGGGCGTTTGGTAAGATTTTCATTATCATAAGCATGAGGTTTTTAATGTTTCGTTGGGGCTAATCCAAAGTTCCTTTTCCCTGTCTAATGATTTCTATTTGTCCTGCGCTGCAGTCCACTACCGTTGAGGGTTCGTCGGAACCCATGCCGCCGTCTACGACGATATCCACTTGGTTGGAAAACAGTTCGTCGATGAGTCCGGGGTCTGTCACGTAGCCCGTTTCTTCATCAGGTGGTATCCTTCGCACGCTGGTGGCAACGAGCGGGCATCCCAACCTTTCCACTATGGCGTGGCAAATGGCATTGTCTGGCACGCGCATGCCGATGGTTTTGTTGGCGTTTTGGTAGTTGCGCGGCACGTTGTTATTTGCTTCCATGATAAAGGTGAACGGGCCTGGCAGGCATCTTTTCAGCATTTGGAACACATCTTTGTTTATGGGCCGCGTATATTCGCTCACCATGCTAAGGTCGGCGCACAGCATGCTGTATTTTGCCTGTTTGAGTTTGAAGCCTTTAAGGCGTGCTATTGTCTCCACGCTTTTCTTATACTTCATACTGCATGCAAAGGCGTATAAGGTGTCTGTCGGTATGATGGCGATGCCTCCGTCCTCAAGGCGACCAGCCACTCGTTCTACGTCGCGCGTGTTGGGGTTTTCAGGGTATATTTTAACAATCATGGGCGTTGTTTTTGGTAAGAAAAGTGGGACTGCACTGTTGCATGCAATCCCACGTTTTCTAAATAAATGGCGGCAACAGTCGCCTTTTCAGGGTGCAGTTGTGTACTGCTCTCTGCGAGACTTATTTGGCCTCGTTGTTGGAATCTTTTTCTATCTCTTCCAGTTTTTCCTTCAGGCCACTGAAGATGTCTCCCATGGTGGTTTTTTCCAGGTTTTCGCTAATTTTCTTCACGGTCTTTTGGTCGTTGGAATGGATGCCTCCACGGCGTTCGCGTTTCTCTTCGCCTTCAGCGCTGCCTTCGTGGCGGGTGTCTGACGACTGGTAGGTGCGCGTATGGCTCAGAACGATGCGTCGGGCGTCTTTTGAGAATTCAATGACTTTGAAATCCACTTCGTCTCCGGCTTTCAGTCGGCTCTTGTCCTCTTTCAACATGTGGCGAGAGGGGCAGAAACCTTCCACATCGTATTCGAGGGTCACCACAGCGCCTTTGTCGTCGGCGCTAATCACCTTGCCCTTGTGTAGGCTGCCTATGGCAAACACGGTCTCGTATACATCCCAGGGATTTTCTTCAAGTTGTTTGTGTCCCAGGCTGATGCGGCGGTTTTCGGCATCCACCTCAAGCACCACCACCTCCATTTTTTCGCCAATCTTGGTAAATTCGGCGGGATGCTTTATTTTGCGGCTCCAACTGAGGTCGCTGATATGGATGAGTCCGTCCACGCCCTCTTCCAGTTCCACAAAGATGCCGAAACTGGTGAAGTTGCGCACCATGGCAGTGTGTTTGCTGCCGATGGGATATTTTTCCAAGATGTTGGTCCAGGGGTCAGGTACGAGTTGCTTTACGCCAAGGCTCATCTTGCGGTTTTCGCGGTCCATGTTCAAGATGACGCATTCCACTTCGTCGCCCACCTTCAGGAAATCCTGGGCGCTACGCAGGTGTTGGCTCCAACTCATTTCGCTGACGTGGATAAGGCCTTCCACGCCAGGCATCACTTCCACGAATGCGCCATAGTCAACCACTACTACCACCTTGCCTTTCACGTGGTCGCCTTCCTTGAGACTGCCCTCAACGGCATCCCAAGGATGTGGCGTGAGTTGCTTGAGGCCAAGGGCTATGCGGCGCTTTTCCTCATCGAAGTCAAGGATGACCACGTTGATTTTTTGATCCAACTGCACCACTTCCTCGGGGTGTGAAACACGGCCCCAGCTGAGGTCGGTGATGTGGATGAGACCGTCCACGCCGCCCAAGTCGACGAACACGCCGTAGGGGGTAATGTTCTTGACGGTGCCTTCCAAAACTTGTCCCTTTTCGAGGTGGCTGATGATTTCTGCTTTTTGGGCTTCTATTTCGTCCTCAATGAGAGCCTTGTGGCTCACAACAACGTTCTTGTATTCGTGAGTGATTTTTACGACCTTGAACTCCATGGTTTTTCCCACGAAGATATGGTAGTCCCGGATGGGCTTTATGTCTATCTGGCTGCCAGGCAGGAAGGCCTCGATGTTGTCGAAGAGGGTGACGATGAGACCGCCCTTGGTCATGTCCTTCACGTAACCATTGATGATTTCGCCGTTTTCGAAAGCCATGTTGACGCGTTCCCAACTCTTAAGCACGCGGGCTTTTTTGTGGGAGAGTATCAGTTGCCCGTTGGAATCCTCTTGGCTTTCTACATAGACCTCGATTTTGTCGCCGGCTTTGAAGTCGGGGTTATAGCGCAGTTCGCTGGCGGGGATGACGCCGTCGCTCTTATAGCCTATGTTGACCACGGCTTCGCGGGGCGAAACGCTCACGATGGTACCTTCCACCAATTCCTGTTCGTTCAGGTGGTTGAAAGTCTTGTCGTAGGCTGCGTTTTGCGCATCCAGTTCTTCTTTGTTCGTTTTCTCTTCTTTGCTGTCGATGGCACTCCAATCGAAGTCTTCCAGCGGCGTCACATTTTTGTAATCCATGTGGGGGAATTTGTGTTTTTGTGGCTGCTTACCCAGTCGAGATTAATATGAAACATCTGTTTACCGTTCTGAATACCAAGGCATTGGTAAGAATGTCGAGGTATGACAGAATATTATGCAAAGATACGAAAAAAAAGTCACATGCAAGAAAAAAGTTTTGATGATATAGGTCACCGATTGATCACCAGCGTCGAGCAGACGATTCCATTAGAAGTTTGTATGCAGGCCAAGTAGGTTCCTTCTGTCAAGTGGTGCACCGA
>JAXFQM010000019.1:0-43056 GCA_034178965.1 Bacteroidales bacterium
AGGCTGGGGGGCATGATGAAGAGGGCCAGCGCGTCGTGCCCGAAGTGGCGTTTCAGGTTCATGCCTCCCTTCACGTCCACATCGAACAAGATAATGTGTCCCTTTTCCCAAATGCGCGTCAGTTCGCTTTTCAGGGTGCCGTAGCAAAGCCCCTCATACACCTCCTCCCATTCCAAGAACTCGTCGTTGTTTACGCGTTTCATGAATTCGTCGCGCGAAAGGTAATAATAGTCCACGCCGTCTCGTTCCGTTCCGCGCGGTGCGCGGCTGGTGGCGGATATGGAGAACTCGAAACAGTCGAAACTCTTCAGTATTTCGCGTATGATGGTGGTTTTACCGGAGCCCGATGGGGCGGAGAACAATATGGCTTTCTTCATGAAAATATTATGCTTGGTGTCTGGGGGCTGTCCGGCCCTCCTCGCCAGTTAGAACTTTCTGTCGAAGATGGCTTGGAATGTTTTCACTGCCAGGCTTTCCTCGTCCCAATGGTATTGCTGCGCCACCTCTTTCACATAGGCTAAGGCGCTTTCGCGCTCCTCCAAGGCGTTGAGGCGGAGGATGAAATCGTTGTATGCGCGCATGTTGTTGTGGAACAGTTCACTCATAAAACTGAACTTGTCATTGATATTGATGATGGTGCGCAAATCGGCCACCTTGCTCTTTTTGGTATGCGTCTCTTGTTCCTCCGTTGCATGGTGCACAGTATGCGAGAGGCTTTCCCCAAGAGCCTTGGGCGCTACGGCCGCCTTCACAGCGGTGTCGTCGGCCACGCGGCTTTGGTTCAGCAGGTCAAACAAGGACGGCTCTTTCGATTGGGGTGCAGGGGCCGGTTTGGACTTGAGTTTGGGCGCCGTCTCCTTCTTGGGTTGCGGCGCGAGAGCGGGTGCAACCTCGTCCTGAGGCTGTGGCACGGGAGCGGGTGCAACCTCTGCCTTGGGTTGCGGCACTGGTTCCTCAAAAAGTTCGGCATAAGGCGCACCTTCCGTCTCCTCCAGGGAGGGCTGCGCATAGGCTGGCACGGTCTCTTCTTCGGCGTAGGCAAACTCGGGTTCAGGCCTGTTAGCCTCGGCATAGGCACGGCAGGTCTGTGCCACATAGCCATCCAAAATCCTGTCGTCCGTCCGTTCGGGCAGCGGGCTGCCGACGGTTTGCTCCGTGTGCAGAAACTGCACGAATACGTCGGGCGCGGGATTGGAGACCATCACGGGCAACGCCATGGCTTGGGCATACGCCTCCCGCAGCGTCGCCATCAGCAAATCTCGCTCTATCGCGGCCGTGCGGCCGCCGTTTTCGGCAATGCCGTCCGCCATCGTCATGGCGCGTTTCAGGGCTTCTACCAGGGGAACACACGCTTTTTCCATCTTGCTTAATTGCTCTTCTTTTTATATAACTTATTATATTATTAACGATTGGATATTCCGAGCATGGCGGAACGAATAGGCAAAGATACGATTTTTTTCTCACATGTTGGAAACTTTCTTCACCCTCCGCTGGTTTGTTGGCTTCACATCGACATTCACCCCACTTTCTGCAAAGACCTGCAAGACGCCAGCCAGGGGGCTACCAACGATGCGCCTGCCACACAACCCCCAAAACACGGAAAAGGCAGACCCGAGTGGTGGCAACCCAGCGGCTTGCCAGCACCGTGGCAGCACCGTGACGGCACCACAGTGCGGCCATAGTGCTGCCACGGCGCTGGCAGGGCGCTGGTAGGGGAAAAGATATCGTTGGGCAGCCCGAGAAAAAAAACGGCTTCGGCTGCAACGTTTCGTGCGCGAGACGTGTCTTACCAACAATAAACAATGAAAAAAATGTATACCATAAAACACATCCCCACCCTTGTCGCAGCAACGGTGTTGTTGGCCGCCGCCTTCCACGCGGCGGCGCAGGGCAACCCCTACTGCCCGGGGCTGAAGAACCCAACGAACTTTAACACGTTCAACGCCTATTCTGGTGCCTCGGGGGAAAAAATAGTTCAAGCCCCCAATCCCGCCAACCCCTCCGCAATAGGCATCACCTTTAACGCAACGTATAACAATACGCAGTTGGCAGACGCC
This sequence comes from Bacteroidales bacterium, assembly GCA_034178965.1. Classification (GTDB taxonomy): domain Bacteria; phylum Bacteroidota; class Bacteroidia; order Bacteroidales; family P3; genus Colimorpha. Next base: position 2,058 of record JAXFQM010000019.1, read on the forward strand.
CTCTCCAACGCCACCTCCGACAACTGCGCTCCGGGCGTGCCGAATCCCAACAAGCATTTTCGCATCATGGCCGCCAGCGAGGGCACAGGATACGACAAGAACGTTGGGGGCACCTTGCTGCCCTATGTGCCCAACAGCACTTTCACCCACTCCATCCGCGTGGGCAACTGCTACACCCAAAAGGAAGCCGAAGCACTCTACTACACGATGGACGTAGGTTTCAACAACGCGCTACTGTACCTGTACTTCGCGCCCGTCATTGAGGCGCCAGGGCACGGAATGGCCGAGGACCCCACCTTCATCATACGCGTGGCAGTGCAAAACCCCATCTCCCAAGCGTGGGAATACAACGTAATACACGGTGACAGTTCGTGCTACATGATACCCAGCACCAACGCGCAAAACAACGTAAACCACTGGCACCAAGTAGGGTCTGGCTATAACGCACTATTCTACCGCGACTGGCAGATGGCTTCCTTGAGCCTGCTTGACTACATAGGGCAGAAAATACGCATTGAGGTGATGATTGCCGACTGCTCGCAGTCGGGACACTACGGCTACACCTATTTCGCCGGCAACTGCAGCCGCATGGCCATCACGGTGAACGGATGCGCCAACGGTGGCACCGACACGGTGGCACTTGCCGCGGCGCCAAAAGGCATGAACTCCTATCAATGGTACAGAAGCAAGGAGGGCGTCATCACCAACACGGACCTCTCCAATTACATCCTCATCCCCAACGCCAACGACAGCGTACTGGCCGTTCGCAGCGATGACTTCATCTCCGTCACCGACCAAGACACCATGCAGCAAAACACCTTCCTGTGCAAGCTAACCACCTACATGGACCCCAGCAAGCCGCTCACCTCCGTGATTACCACCACTGTGAACAACATGAAGCCCACCATCTACGTGGATTCCTCGTTTGAATGCAACAACGTTGTCACCCTGGTGGACCGCAGCAAGGTTATCTACAATGCCAACGATGAAATAAACAATGTGGACACCTCACAAACCACATGGCAATTCTTCGACTCCGACTGGCCAGCGGGCGCCCCCGCGCACACCGCCACCGGAGGCACAGCGCAATACCAGTTTGGCATCTCTGGCGTGCACAGCGCCGTCATACGCACCAAAACCTTCGCCACGTCGCCCGAATGCTGGGCCACAGACACTGTGAAGATACGCTCCTTCTCGCCCGTGAAGCCACAAATAGCCCTCAGTGACCAAAACATATGCGCTGGCGACAGTGTGCAAATAGTAGACCGCACGCCTGGCGCCATCTATCACCGCTGGGTACTCATGAAAAACAACGTCGTAACACTCGACACCGTGACGGCCACGGCCGTGCTCACCATGCGCCCCTACGACACGGTGACACAAGTAACGCTGTATTCGCACAACGCCGTAGTGTTCTACAACGACACCAACCTCGACGGCATAGAAGACGCCATTTATTGCATTGGGCGTACGGACACCGTCATCAACGTGCAGCAGTACCCAAAGATAGTCATTACTGGCGACAACGTCATCTGCAAAGGCCAAATGACCAACGTCCTGGCATCATGCTCCAATGTGGCGGGCTGCACCTTCGCCTGGTACGAAGTGAAAGGGGGACAGACCGTCGTTGCCGACGGGCCCTCGCTCCGCATCTCGCTTGACGCCACCCATGACAAGACTTTTTGGGTGAAGGCCACCTCCCCATTTGGCTGCGTGGCATGGGACAGCGTGACGCTGATGTTGGTGGACCCCAAACTTTCGGTGGACAAGCCCAGCATCTGCGTGGGCGACACCGTGACACTCACCGCCTCGCACGCTGCCACGTATGAATGGAGCTGCAACCCCAACGACGATGCCTCGTTCTGGGGGCAGGAAAACAACGCCGTGGTAGTGGTTTCGCCCAAACACAGCACCACCTATACCCTCGTGGGAAAAGGCAGCAATGGCTGCGGAGCCACCGAACTGACGCAGAAAATTACCGTGTACGACTACCCCATCCCCACCGTGGGGCTTACGCCAGGCTTCATCGACAGCGAGAACCCGTCAGTGCAGTTCAACGACCTTTCGCCCAACGGCACCCATTCGCTGTGGAACTTCGGCAACGGAGAAACCAGCACTATACGGTCGGTGGTGCACACCTTCAAAAACCTCGACGAAGACAGCATCCTCATCTCACTACGGAGCTGCAACCCCTTGGGATGCTGCAACGACACCTCTTTCTACGTCCTCGTGGGTAACTTCTCGGTGTGGTATCCCAACGCTTTCACACCGCGCCTGGAAAGCAACAACACTTTCCACGTGCACACCAACAACAAATTGGTGGACTACGAACTATACATCTACAACCGCCGCGGCGCACTGGTGTTCCACAGCGTTGACCCCGCCGAAGGTTGGGACGGCACCTACGAAGGGAAACCCTGCCCACAAGGCAGTTACGTATGGATTTCCACCTTCAAACGCGACGACGGGAGTTCGCGCGTATTGAGCAGAAAGGGCACTGTGACGCTGTTGAGATAGGGAGAGATTGTGCGAAGCAACAAAGAAGAAACATCACATCAAACCAAAATAGAACTTTCACTTTTATGAAAAAATACACCCTCCTGTTGTTTGCCTCCCTGCTGACAGCCCCTGCCTTCCACGCGGCGGCGCAAAGCAACCCTTACTGCGCGGGCCTGAACAACCCCATCAATTTTGGGCTATACACCAACCCAAGCACGGGAAGATATAGCGGGAAAATAGGCACCAAACAAAAAGCCACCAGCACGTGGAACAACCTGACGATGACATTCAACAACAATTACTCCGCCGGCCAACTGGCCGACCAGTCATCGGGCTCGAGTTGCAACGGCACATCGCTGCCCTACCACATGAAAAATTTCGTCATCAACGGCGCGGGTTTCGACCCCCTTACCAGCAACAACCTGCCCTTTTTGCCCGACTCCTCCTTCTCCCATTCCATTCGCATTGGCAATGGGTGCGGCGGCACGGAGGCAGTGCAACTGTGCTACGACTTCAACGTAACGGCAGACAACGCGCTGGTGAAAATCCACTTTGCCATGTCGCTGGAAAACGCACTGCACTCAGCAAGCGAACATGCAAACCCTGAATTCTGCATACGTGTGCTCAAACAAAACAGTAGCGGAGTCTATGTTCCCATTAGCGACACGCTGTCCTACATAACGCAAAGCCCCAACAGCAACGCCGAAGTAGGACCCACGCAAATCTTTCGCAACGGTGGAAACACGGGAGGAGCTGGAAACGTGTACAAACCCTGGTCCCTGGTGGTGGTGAACCTGATTAACTACGTTTACCAAAATGTGCGCATTGAGGTAAGCACGGGCGACTGCGGCTATGTTGCGCACTATGGATACGGCTATTTGGCAGGAAACTGCGAGCCTGTGAAACTGACCGCATCGGGGTGCGCTTCGGGCGCCTCCGACACCATCGCCGTCATCAGCGCCCCCTCCAGCCTTAAATCCTACCAATGGTACATGCACAATACAGGCGTTACCACGCCCGGAGACCTCGACTTGAACAACTACACCATCATGACGGGGGACACGAACAAGGACTTGTATTTGCGCAGTGCCGACTTCGTTCGCACAAACACAGGCGGCACGTCCGACACCCTCGGGCAGCGCACCTTCCTATGCCGCATGGTGTCGTTCATGAACCCCCAATACCCAGTGGTGACAATGCTAACAACAACCGTGGGCAATCTAAAGCCCACCCTGTACGTAGACTCCACCTTCAGTTGTGACGGCACTGTCTCCCTTACAGACCGCAGCATCGTGCTTTTCAACGCAGGCAACGACAGCAACAATGTGGACACCTCCAGCACCAGGTGGAAGTTTTATTCCACCTCAGAACCCACCGACGCCAGCCTTTTGGACTCCATTACCGGCGGCACCGGCTCTTACCGATTTGACACCCCTGGCCCCCACAGCGTGGTGGTGCGCACCCGCTCTTACAACGTCAACAAGCCGTGCTGGAACGAAAAGACCATACACATCCGCTCGCTGCTGGCCCCGACGCCGCAAATCACATTCGAGAACATGCCCGCAGGACACACCGCCTACTGCCTGGGCGACACGGTATCCATCCTGGACATGAGCATGAACCCCTGCAACGAAATACAGCGCACTTCCTACCGGATATATGCCATCCACAAAGCAAACGGCGTGATAGACACGGTGGAGAAGACGGGACCCGCCATTGGCAACGCGAGGTACAGATTTATTTGCGACACCACGCACACACGAGTGGAAATGTGGACACGCACCAACGATTTCACCATGCGCGACACCAACAACGACGGCACGGACGACAGAGTGTATTGCTACGCCTACCTTGACACCGTGGTGCCCGCTGAAAAATACCCCACCCTTACCGTGCTGGGCGACACCATAGTGTGCAACGGCAACAACAGCGAAGTGAGCGTGCTAAGCGACGTGCAGGGATGCTCTTTCACCTGGTACAGGCAAATGAACGGCGCCTCGCCCATTAGCACTGTGGCGAATTACAGCGAACCCAACGTCACCTCCCCAAAGAAATACTACGTGAAAGCCACCTCGCCACGCGCCGGATGCGTCACCTGGGACAGCATCGACATCCAGTTGGTGAAACCCACCCTGGATGCGCCTATCACCGAAATGTGTACCGACGAACAGGTTACGCTCTATGCGGGTGGCGCCTCCTCCTACACATGGACGGCCATGCCCGACGACCTCTCTTTGGCTGGGCAAGAAGACAAAGACACCATCAGCGTATCGCCGAGGCAAACCACCACCTACACCCTCGTGGGACACGGCAGCAACGGCTGCAACGCCAATCCCCTTTCCATCCAAGTGAAGGTGTTCCCCTACCCCGTGCCGGCATTCACGCTAACGCCAGGCTTCATCGACTCGGAAAAACCCACCGTTCAATTCAACGACCAGTCGGCATTCGGCGTCACCACGCTGTGGAACTTCGGCAACGGCATCACCAGCACACAGCGCACGGTAAGCCACACATTCTCCGACATTAGCCAAGACAGCCTTCTGGTGAGCCTCACCAGCGGCAACGAACTGGGCTGCAAAAGCGACACTTCTTTCTACCTGCAAGTAGACCTCTTTGCCGTATGGTTCCCCAATACCATCACCCCCACCCTCAATTCCAACAAGGAGTTCCGCGTGTTCACACAAAACAAACTACAATTCTACAGCCTATACATCTACGACCGCCGCGGACAACTGGTGTTCCACAGCACCGACCAAAACGAGGCATGGGACGGATTTTACAAAGGCCTGTTGTGCAGCCAAGGCGCATATGTCTACGTGTGCAACTACCGACGCGACGGCACCTACGAAATCACCACCCGTAAGGGCACTTTCCTCTTGCTGCAATAACCGTACAAGGATTTAGAGGCGTTTAATCGGTGAACAGTTGGGCCTTCCTCATCAAGCAACTCAACTGTTCACCTGTTTTTCAAGACAACGGCGTTCGGGCCAAATCCCTGCTGAAGCTTCCCCGCCTCTGCAAGGGTGCCCGTCACAAAGGTCCCCTTCGCACCGTCTCCGGTTGGGTAAGAGCCAGGGGAACGCGCTGGCGCCCACACGCAGGCCACGCACATGATTATTCGCTAATGCCACACTCCATCCGTACACAAAGATGTCACCAAAGGAAATCTTGAAAAGTTATTGGGGCTACGATGCCTTCCGCCCGATGCAGGAAGAAATCATCGGCAGCGTACTGGAAGGACACGACACCCTCGCCCTGCTGCCTACAGGGGGCGGCAAGTCTGTCTGCTTCCAGGTGCCAGCCTTGGCCAAAGAGGGCATATGCCTCGTCATCACGCCCCTCATCTCGCTGATGAAGGACCAACTTGAAACCCTTCGGCGCAGGCGGGTGAAGGCGCGCTGCCTGCATGGCGGCCTAAAACCCTACGAACGGGACGTGCTGCTGAACCAATGTGTATTCGGCAATGTGAAGTTTCTATACCTCTCGCCCGAAATGCTGCGCAGCGAAACCTTTATTGGCCACTACCGCAAGATGAACGTGAACCTGATAGCCGTGGACGAGGCGCACTGCATCTCGCAATGGGGCTACGATTTCAGACCCCCTTACCTACAGATTGGCGAAATAAGGAAATACCATCCCCACGCGCCAGTGCTGGCTCTCACTGCCACCGCCACAGAGCAAGTGGCGAAAGACATCCAAGAAAAGCTGCTTTTTAGGAACGGACGCCTCTTCAAAGGCAACTTCGCACGGCCCAACCTGGCATACACCGCCTTGAAGGAAGAGGACAAGGCTGGGAGGCTGTTGCGGATAATACGCAAAGTGGGCGGCAGCGGCATCGTATATGTGAGAAACAGGAAACGCACCGCCGCCGTGGCGGCGCAACTGAATGAGGCGGGCATCGCCGCCGTGGCCTACCACGCCGGCCTGGACACCCCCGTGCGCAACGAGCGGCAACGCCTGTGGATGGAGGGTGCGGTGCAAGTGATGGTGGCCACCAATGCCTTTGGCATGGGCATAGACAAGCCCGATGTGCGGTATGTAGTGCACCTCGACATACCCGGCACGCCCGAGGCCTATTTCCAAGAAGCCGGACGGGCCGGGCGAGACGGCAAGAAATCCTATCCCGTGCTGCTGTTCGACGACGCCGACCTTGGGAAGCAGGAACGGCAAACAGAACTCTCCTTTCCCGACCTGAAGTACATTCGGAGCGTATACAATGCCGTTTGCAACTACTACCAGATACCAACAGGCAGCGGCGAAGGACTGCGGTTCCCCTTCAACCTGGAAGACTTCTGCCGCACCTACAACCTCTCCGTCTACACCTGCTACACGGCGCTGAACATCCTTTGCCGAGAAGGACTGATAGACATCCCCACCCGGGAAGACTCCGTTTCGCGGCTGTTCATCCGTGTGGGACGCGAGGACTTTTACCGCTTCCAAATATCGCACCGGCAGTACGACCGCCTCTTTTCTGCCCTTCTGCGACTGTTTGGCGGACTTTTCACGGAATACACAAACATACAAGAAGGGAAGGTCGCCCGCCAGTTGGGGATGAAAGAGGAGGAAGTGTGCCTAATGCTGCGCCAACTGGACAGGATGGAGGTGGTTTCCTACGATGAAAAGATTGTAGGGCCGCGCCTCATTTTCCTATCACCACGCATGGACCCGAGCCACTTGGCGCTCACCGAGACAGACTATAAAGCCCAACAGCAACGCGCCAAGGAACGCGCTGCCGCCATGCGCAACTACGTCTTGAACGGAGAGATGTGCCGCAGCCAGCAACTGCTTGCCTATTTTGGGGAGCGTACTACCGCCCCCTGCGGGGTATGCGACGTATGTCTTGCCCAACGCAACGCGGAACGCCTTGCCACGGCATACGACCAAATAGCGGCCACGCTGAAACAAGCTCCCTGCAACATAAAGCAACTTGCGGAGAAACTGCCGTTGGTAAGCGAAAGTGCCCTTATCTATGGCGTGCGACACCTGCTCGATGAAGGCAAAATAACCATGGACAAAGAGGGCGTTCTTGCCATTCCGTAAGCCGCAACTCTTCGTAGGGGATGTATTATTGGTCGAGGATGGCATCACTGCATTACCGCAGGCTGCACCTCCTTGTCGGGGACATCGTTCATTGTTTTAGGGGGGCTACCGTACCGCAAGACGCTGCAATTCTTTGTAGAGGCGAGACAGGGGAAGCCCCATCACATTATAGTAGCAGCCCTCTATGCGTTCCACAGCAACCATACCTATCCACTCCTGTATGCCGTATGCTCCCGCCTTGTCGTAGGGCTTAAAGTGGTCAATATAGTACGCAATCTCCGCTTGCCCCAATTGGCGGAAGTGCACGTCGGTGCGCTCCGTGAAGGAAACGAACCGTTCAGCGTTGCGCAGGCAAACGCCAGTGTAGACTTGGTGCACATCGCCAGCCAATCTTTGCAGCATGCCTTGCGCCTCCTTCCTATTTCGGGGCTTGCCCATCGCCTCGCCGCAGTGCACCACGACGGTGTCGGCAGCTACCAACACCTGTCCCTTCAGCAACTCCGCCCCATAGGCCTGCGACTTGAGACAAGCCAACGCTTCCGCCCTCTCTTCAGGGGGGAGGGGCGAGTCGAGTTTTTCTTCCACGTCAAGGTCCACAAAGGATACCTTATATCCCAATTCTCCCAGCAGTTGTCTTCTCCTTGGAGAATGCGAGGCAAGCAACAGTTCTATCATTTCACCACTTTACCATGGTCAAACCGCATCACGACGGCCTCCTTGCCGTAGTCGTCGTAGAACACCCATTTCCCGTGTTTCTCGCCATCCACGAAGTTGCCTTTTTCCTCGGGCTTTCCCGCGCTGTTGTAGCGCTCGAAAGGCCCGTTCCACACGCCATGGCTCCAATTCGTCCTGCTTTCTAGCTTGCCATTAGAGAAATAGCGCAACTCCTCCCCGTCCTTGTTGTCGTTGCGGTAGCGAATGACATAGCGCGGTCTGCCGTCGTCGTAAAAGGCCTTCCATTCCCCGTCTTTCAGTCCGTTGCGGAAGAAGCCGGTATAGTCCACGTTGCCACTTTCGTAGTAACTGGTCCAAACGCCGCTCTCCTTACCGTTGCTGTATTTTCCTTCATGCAGCTTGTCGCCGCTCTCGTACCACGTGGTCCAAGTGCCTTCGCGTTTGCCCGACACATATTCTCCCTCTCTCCAGCGCTCACCTGTCTCGTAGTAATAGGTCCAAATGCCGTTTTCTTTGCCTTGCTGGTAGGTACCGCGTATGCCCAGTTTGCCGTTTGTGCGCCAGTAGAAGAGCCATTCTCCCTCTTGGTCACCGTCCACCAAATTGCCTTCCATATCTGTCTTGCCCTCCGGCGTCCACCAAATGCCACTGCCGTTCAACTCATTGTTGCGGTAGGTTCCTTGGAATTTAAGTTGTCCGTTGTCGTGCCATTCTTTAGTGCCGCCTTCACGCACGCCGTTATGGAACGGTATTTCGTCCTTTTGCTGTCCGTTTTCATACCACGACTTGTACATGCCGTTCTTTTTTCCGTCCACCACCTTCACCTCGCTTTTCAACTTACCGTTTAGGTACCATTCGCGGGACGTGCCGTTGCCCGAATAATACTCTTCTGCACAGCGGCTTCCATCATCGTAGAATGCCTTCCATACACCTGTTTTTCTCCCTTCATCGTCGTAGGCGCCGCGTTGGTACACGCGTCCGTTCGGGTGCCACCACGTCCAGTCACCCGTGCGCGTGCTGTCGTCTTTGATGGTGCCTTCCAGGGCGGGGTGCTGCTGCGCTGGGTCGTAGTAGCGTTGGTAATGATTTTGTGCCCTAACGCCAAGGGAGAGTGAGAGGAGAAGAAAGGCGATGGGCCATGTTGGGGTCTGTTTCATGCTTTTTCTGTGAGAGAAGTGTTTTTGGAGATTGACTTTCACGCTTATTCGCTGTATACCACTTCCACGCAGATGGGGTTCTGTTTGGCGGTGCCATTGATGACCACGCGCCGCGGGCTGCTGCGCCGGCCGTCCAGGTAGATGAGCGTGCCGAAATCGTTGCCGCTGAGCAGCATCTTTTGCAGGTGCTGCGTGATGCGGATGCGGTAGCAGGTACTGTCAATCTTGTTGGTGCCGTCGTAACCCGTGTAGGTGTAAGCATCCAGCATGTCGGGGATGCCTATGCTGCTGCCATCGGCGTATTGTTTGTAGGTCTGTAACTTGTCGGGATGGTAGTTGTCGCTTTCACTCGTTGCAATCGGCAGCCGCATCACGGCATAATTAATTACTGCGTTGGGGTGCGCCACACGGAACGTGTCAATCCACGCACGCATGTCCACGCAAAGGTATGTGCCGCCGAAAGGCTCGAGATACAGGAAGTTCGTGCCGGGCATGGAGTCGTTCGGTGTCGTAGCGAATGGTGCAAGCGACGAGCCGGCATATTGGTGGGTGTAGTGGCTGAAGTGGGTCCCGCCTTTTCCTATGCCCAGGTTCACCTCGCGCACAATGTTGTCGTAGCGGTAGTGGATGGTTATCCGGGTTTTTTCGGCCGCCAAGTTGATGGTGACCATCTTATCGTCGTCATTCAAGGCAATGCGGATGCCCTTGGCGTAATCTATCAACTGGCGCGCGTTCAGTGTTTGACGCGCGAACAGCGCAGACGCGTTGTCTCTCAATTTCAGGCGCGCCGTCATCGTGTCGCTGCGGGTTACGTTCACCATGCCATCGAAGAAACAGGCTCCACCGAGGGCTATGGTGTCGAAAGCGTAATACGCCGAGTCGGTCATAGGTGCCTCCGCCAATTGGTCCACGCGGAAATGCAGGCTGTAACTGTCTCCCGCCGGGGGATACACATCGCTGAGCACCAGCGTCAGCACCACGGAGTCTATCACGCATTTATCGTCGAAAGCGATGCCGTTGCTGTTGGTTATTTGGGTGTAATAGGTTCCCCTCACCGTTCCGAAAACCCCATCGCTGTAATTGCCTATCACCGCGGAGGAGTATCCGCTTGTTTTCAGCGAGTCTTCCAGCATGGTGAAAGCGGTCAGCATCACGGTGTCGCGCTTTCCGTCAAACAGCGTGGCAGGGTCTTGCAACCCCACGCCAATGTTCGACGGCTCTTCCGTGCAACTCGCAAACAAGGCTGCACCCGCCATAGCGGCGGCAAGGACGAGCAGTATATTGATTATTTTTTTCATATTTAATAATAACGCGGAAAAGACGGAAATATTGCGTGGCGCGCCAAATTAATCGTGATTGATGGCTGGCCCCGCCACAATATCGTAGAATTGGTTTATCTGCGCGAAGAACTCCGCCTCGTCTGGGCAGTAGTCCAGCACGTTCTTTTTCGTGTCCTTGGCAAAATCAATCAACTCCTTGTCCACTTCGGGGTCGGCAATCACCACCCCGTGCGCGTAGGTGATGGCCGCCATCATCAGCCGCTTCCAGTCCAAGTCTTGATACATGCGCAAATCCTTTGCCGTGGCTCCGTCGGCCTTGAGCTTGCGTTCGAGCTCATCGCCGAAATTGCCCTTAAACTTGTCGTTGGTGAGCGTGAACACGGTGCGCGTGCCGTTAAAGAAGGCGTTTTCTTTGTTGATGCGTCGCAGGTAGAATGGAATCATGCAGGTAAACCACCCCGTAAAGTGGATGACGTGCGGCTGCCACGCCAGTTTCCTCACCGCCTCCAGCACGCCGCGGCAGAAAAAGAGCGTCCTCTCGTCGTTGTCTTTCACAAAACGGCCCCTGCCGTCGAACAGACCTCCGCGCTTGACGAAATACTCCTCGTTGTCGATGAAGTACACCTGCATGCGCCCCGTAGGCACGGTGCCTACTTTGATGATGAGCTGGTGGTCGCAATTGTTCACGATGAGGTTCATCCCCGAAAGGCGTATCACCTCGTGCAGCTGATTGCGCCTTTCGTTGATGGTACTGAAGCGGGGCATAAAAATGCGTATCTCTCGGCCCGCCTGCTGCGCGGCGGCAGGCAGAAACTGTCCAAAATGTGCGTTCGGTGTATCGGAGGTGAACGGCGTAATTTCTTGATTTACATATAGTATTTTACCTTTTCCCATAGCAAAAACATTTTGTTTTACAATGCAAAGATACGATTTTTTTTTGACATGCAAGCCACAAAGTGCCTTCCTTTTAAGGTTTTTAATAAATAATTAACACACTTTTTTTCTGCCATTTCAAAAAATATGCCTATCTTTGCTTTGCCATATGTGTGCCGTAAAAAAACGAGAACTTGATATAACTATTTGAAAGAAAGTGATAATATGATACCAGAATTCAATGAAAACGAGTTGCCATTTGTGCAACGTGCGGAGCGATATTGTGCTGGTGACGAGCAATGCGTCTCCTCTGTGCGCACCAAACTGATGACGTGGGGCGCCGACAGACAGCTTATTGAGCGAATACTCCAGTACTTGTGCCGCGAAGACTTCATCAATGAACAACGCTATGCCCACGCCTATTGCAAAACCAAGATGCGCGGCCAAAAATGGGGGCGCATCAAACTTTCCTACCAACTGCGCAGCAAGTTGTTACCGCGCGAGGTGGTGGAAGAGGCCATCGCCTCCATCGACCCCGAGGAATACCACCAAATCATGATAGATTTGGCCGTAAAAAAGTGGAAAGAACTGGAACACGACACCTTGAAAGGGCGCAGCAAACTGGCTTACTATCTGCAAAGCCACGGATACGAGGCAGGGGAAATCCAGGATGCACTGAAAGAGGTGACGGGCGATGGACGCATAGATAAGGAGATAGGGGAAGAGGCGGGTGACGCTAAGAAGAAAGGCAGTGGCCGCGCCCTCATCACGCTGGCCCTATTGCTGCTGGCTGGCGGAATGGCCTCGGCACAGAACGATACGGCAGACCTGAAAATCAAGCATAAAGGCACTTGGACCACCTCCAGCACCCCTGCGCTGAAACTGGACCAACACTATTACCAAAACTGGTCAGCCACGGGTATCTCGCAATTTTCGTTCCTTGGCACTTTCGATGGCGACTACAAATATTCCGCAGAAAAGTTCACATGGGACAATGTGGCGAACCTGGCGCTGGGTCTCTATTGGCAGGACCTGGATGGCGACACCTCGCAACACGGCCTGCGCGCCTTCGAAAGCCGCAGAAAAAACGACGACAAGATTGACCTCACCTCCACGTTCTCAATGAAACTGCGCGACCCCTGGAACCTGAACGCCATCGCCAACTTCAAAAGCCAATTCTTTCCAGGCTACAACTACACAGCCACCGACACCGCGCTGATGAGCAACTTCATGGCACCAGCCTATCTCACCACCTCCATTGGTTTTGAATGCAAGAAAGAATTTTGGAATATCTCATTTTCATTCCTCACAGGAAAGACCACCTTCCTGCTGAACGAGGACGTAGTGGCGGCAGGCCAGTTCTATGGCGTGGACACCAGCGGCGGAGCCAGGATATACGCAGGGTTGGGCAGTTACTTCAAATTCTACTTCAAAAAGGAAGTGGCCAAAAACCTTCTCTTCTACACGCGGCTTGAGTTGTTCTACGACTACCGCAAACCTCGCTACCACGACAACATCACCCGGAACGACCCCGTCGCCTATGGCGCGTGGGACGATGTCTCCATGATGGACGCCAATGCCTGGAAACGAGGCACTTATTGCCTATTCCACGACACAGATATAGACTTCGAATACAAACTGGAATATCGCTTCAACAATTGGCTGGCATGCTATACCGCGCTGCACACCAAATACGACAGCGATTTTGCAGGTACGCACCGTTTCTTCGGCAAAGAAGACAGCCATTGGCAACTTTACGAAAGCACTGGCGTACAAATATACTTCAATTGGAAGACCCCTTCGACCTAACCCTGCCTTGAAGCAGAGACTGTGGCAGCACCATGCCAGCACTGCGCGTCGCTTTCAGTGTTGCCTTGGTGCTGTCGCAGTTCTTGGTCTCCTTAGGCATGGCACGCAACAATGCGTGGCGAACACCTGCCAACAAAGGAGCACACGGGCTACGGCGTTACTTGAAGTCAATGTCAACGGTACTGTTCACCTTAAGACCGAGCAATCTTTCCGCGCTTGCGCGACACACGGCCAACTGCAAATAACCCGTGCTCGACACCGTCAAGACGAGTTGCGTTATCCTTTCGCTGCCGTCCCCATCATCGTACGACTGGACTATCCTGCTGACGCACTCTCCTCCTATCGAAGACACCGTCAACACAAAATGGCGGCCGGCGCGAAGTTCCTCGAAGCGCTCGTACGTCAAATCGAGATTAGCGTTTCCATAACTATCTATATAGGCAATGTGCGCCGACACCTTCGAGGGAGCCTCAATAGGCACGAGCCACGTCATCTGCTTCAGTTCAGAGACCCTGTATCCCAGGTCGGCCATAGCGCCTCCCTCGGCCAAGTGCTTGGCCACCTTGCAGAACAGGTTGTAGGCGGCGAAAGTATAAAAATCGCCATCCTGTGCCACGTTCAGCTGCACCACTTCCTCAAAGTCGTTTCCAAACACCGCCGCCGGCATCCCATTGTCCGTACAAATAAAATACTGCCCTCTGCTGCGCACCACGACGAAGGCCTCGTCCTTGCTCTCCACCGCGTTCACATCAATGAGGTGTATCGTCTCCTCTGGGAAACCCATGCACGCATGCTTCACCACAAAGGCGGCCTGGTTTTGGTCGAAGTGGGCTATCTCGTGCGTAATGTCTATGATGCGCGCCTCTGGAATTAACCGCAACAGTCGCCCCTTCACCATGCCCGCGAAGAAATCGCGCGTACCCCAGTCGGTCGTAAGGGTTATTATGGGATGTCTCATTTCCTCTGTAAAGATTTTATGCATGAATTAGTTACATTTCACCGCCGCCTTTCTCCGCCAGCAAAATCCAATTTGCAAAATTACGAATTATTTTCTTCTCGGCACTTATATTTTTTGTTCAAGAAATATTTCCGCATGTCCTATTTATTTTGTATATTTGCATTGTCTTTTCCAATCGAATACCGATTGTATTTTTTAGAGAACGAATTATAAATGAGCAAGAAAAAAGCAGCTGAAGGCCTTGGAAAGGTGGTCAACTTCTACATAGAAGGGTTTCGCAACATGACGTGGGGTCGCACGTTGTGGGCGTTGGTGCTGCTAAAGGTATTCATCTTATTTGCCATCTTGCGTTTAGTCTTTTTCCGACCAGCCATGGCAGGGAAAACCGATGCACAAAAAAGCGAGATGGTGGCCGAACTATTGACAGAGCAACCACAAAAACCCATTAATAAAAGCATGACAATATGTTACTCTTGGATTCTCTTGTAAACTGGTCGCGGCTTCAGTTTGCCGTTACCGCAGCCTACCACTGGTTGTTTGTTCCCCTCACTCTGGGGCTGGCGCTGGTGATGGCCGTCATGGAAACCATCTATGTGAGGACGGGCGACGACTTTTGGAAACGTACCGCGAAGTTCTGGATGAAGATTTTCGCCATCAACTTCGCCGTGGGCATCGCCACCGGTCTCATATTGGAATTCGAGTTCGGCACCAACTGGAGCAACTACTCCTGGCTGGTGGGCGACATATTCGGCGCGCCGCTCGCCATAGAAGGCATCTTCGCCTTTTTCATGGAAGCCACTTTCTTCGCCGTCATGTTCTTCGGATGGAACAAAGTGAGCAAAGGCTTTCACCTGGCCTCCACATGGCTCACAGGGATAGGAGCCACCGTATCGGCCTATTGGATATTGGTGGCAAACGGATGGATGCAGAACCCCGTGGGAACGGTGTTCAACCCCGAAACGGTGCGCAACGAAATGACGTCGTTTTGGGAGGTAGCCGGCAACCCAGTGGCCGTCTCCAAGTTCTTCCACGCCGTAACGAGCGGATGGCTCACGGGAGGCATCTTCACCATGGGAGTCAGCGCGTGGTATCTGCTGAAGGGGCGCCACGTAGAGTTCGCCCAAAAAAGCATGCTCGTGGGAGCCGCCGTGGCCTTGGTAGGCGGTGCCACAGTGATGTTGAGCGGAGACTCGTCGGGGGTGCATGCCGCTAAATACCAACCTATGAAACTGGCAGCTTGCGAGGGGCTGTATGACGGCGGAACGAAGGCCTCCTTCTCCATAGTGCCGGGATGGGAAATGCCGGGCATGCTCTCCATACTCGCCACCCACGACCCAAACGGCTATGTGCCAGGCATAAACGACATTCTGCGCGGGTACACCAACCATGAGGGGGAACACATCCCCTCCGTGGAGGAAAAAATGGTGCGCGGTAAGGCCGTGCTATCCGCGTTGCAAACGTTTCGCAGCGCCGAAGCCACCCCACTACAAAAAGAGGAGGCAAGAGCCCTCATCGACAAAGACTCCAAATACATGGGCTATGGCCACCTGCAACACGCGGAAGAGACCGTGCCGCCTGTGGGACTGGTCTATTGGGCTTTCCGCTGCATGGTGGGAACGGGCATGCTACTGATGCTCCTCGTCCTGCTGGCGCTGATATTCGCCTGGAAGAGAAAGTTGGAGGGGAAACGCTGGCTTCTCGTCTGCTGCATCGCGGCCATCCCGCTGGTGTACCTCTGCGGACAGGCAGGGTGGATTGTGGCGGAAGTGGGGCGCCAGCCTTGGGCCATACAAGACCTGCTGCCTGTGGGCAAAGCTGTGTCCAGTCTCAGCGTGGGCGCGGTGAAGACCACCCTGTTCGTTTTCTTGGCGGTGTTCGCCTTCTTCTTGATAGCGGAAATAAGAATCATGCTTGGGGCCATCCGCAAAGGGCCCGAGGAACAGCATTAACGTCTCCACCCCAAACAACACATAACTCTCAAACATATCGCAACCATGACACTCGAATTTCTTCAACACTATTGGTTCATCGTCATCGCCACATTGGGAGGCCTGCTGGTGTTCCTCATGTTCGTGCAGGGCGCAAACACTCAACTCATCCATAAAGGCCTTACCAGTACGCAAAGGCGCATGATAGTCAACTCCACGGGGCGGAAATGGGAATTGGCATTCACATGTCTCGTCACCTTCGGTGGTGCCTTCTTCGCGTCGTTCCCCCTATTCTACAGCACCAGCTTCGGCGGCGCCTACTGGGTTTGGGTGCTCCTCCTCGTCACCTTCGTGTTCCAAGCCGTCAGTTACGAATTTCAAAACAAGAAAGAGAACCTGCTGGGCAGCCGAACCTTCCAATGGTTCCTTGCCTTGAACGGTTTGCTGGCACCTCTGCTCATCGGCACCGCGGTGGGAACTTTCTTCACTGGCAGCGACTTCAGCGTGGACAAGATGGCCATGGCGCAGAACATATCCCCCACCATCAGTGTTTGGGGCAACAGTTGGCACGGCTTGGAAGCCGTCCCCACGCCAGCCCTCTTCCTGGGGCTCACAGTGATGTTTCTTGACATGTGCCTCGGCTCGCTCTACATCATCAACAACATCGACGACGAAGCCACCCTTGCGCTAACCCGCAAAAGCCTGCGCTGGCAAAGCCTGCTTTTCCTCGCATCGCTTGTGGCGTGGCTTGCGTTCCTGTTCACCATGGAGGGATATGCCGTGGCAGAAGACGGCACCGTATTCTTCGCCGCAGGCAAATACCTGCGCAACCTCCTGCAAATGCCCGTCGTCGCGGCCCTCTTCCTACTGGGTGCCTTCATGGTTGTCGTTGGCATTTGGCAGGGAATTTTCACTCGGTCGGTGCGCGGCATTTGGCCCGCCGGAATGGGCACAGTGCTCGTTGTGGTGGCGCTTTTTATTGTAGCAGGGTTCAATGGCACTGCCTACTACCCTTCCTATTCCAACCTGCAAAGTTCCTTGACGATAACGAACAGTTCCTCAAGCCTGTTCACGCTGAAAACCATGTTCTTCATCTCCCTGCTGGTGCCATTCGTCGTGGCTTATATTGCTTTCGTTTGGCGCAAAATGGACCAGAAGCCCATCACCCCCGACGAAATCCAAGGCTCGGAAGACAAATATTGACTCCCCGCTATGCGAAAGAAGCAACTCAAAGAGGAACTTGACCTCCTGGCCCTGCGCTATGGCACGCCACTGTTCGTCAAGTCCGACCCGTTGCAGTTTCTTTGGCGGTTTACGGAGCACCGGGACATAGAAATAACCGCTGTGCTGGTGGCAGCAAACACTTGGGGTAGGCGCGACTTGATTATCCGCGCCTGCAACAGGCTGATGAACCTCATGGACAACAGCCCGTCCCACTTTGTCTCGAAAGAACTTTACGAAGACATCCCGGACGAAGACAACGTCTACCGCACCTTTTTCGGACGCGACCTCAAATACTTTTGCCGCGGACTGAACGCCATCTATAGGGAACACGGCTCGCTGGAGACTCTCTTTG
This sequence comes from Bacteroidales bacterium, assembly GCA_034178965.1. Lineage (GTDB taxonomy): Bacteria > Bacteroidota > Bacteroidia > Bacteroidales > P3 > Colimorpha. Next base: position 19,853 of record JAXFQM010000019.1, read on the forward strand.
CCAAGGACAAAGAGAACATGTGGAACGGTATAGCCCTCTTTAGAGAGACGCTGCGCCAAGCGAACGAACATGGCGGCTACAACAAGCACCTCGCGAACCCCGCAACCTCGGCTTGCAAGCGGCTGCATCTAATGCTGCGCTGGCTGGTGCGAGACGACAGAGTGGACCGGGGACTATGGAAGCAAATCTCGCCCAAACACCTGATGATACCGATGGACACGCACGTGTTCCACACCGCACGCAAAATGGGGTTGCTGAAGCAACCAACGCCCGGCAGAGCCGCCGTGGAGTCCCTCACGCACACTCTCCGCGCTTTCGACCCCAACGACCCCGTGAAGTACGACTTCGCTCTTTTTGGCTACGGCATCGAACATCACCTCTAATCCAATCTCCTTCACCCAAACTGGAATCTGCTCCACACGCCAAGACCCTTGTGCTCTGCCTCGCCTGCAAGGAAGAAACCAGCGAGAGACTGTCTGCGGGAAGATGCCTACGGCGCATACCTGCGTGTAACACCGCACCCACGACGCCTGCGCCAAGGCTGTCACGCGCCATAGACAGTCTGGAGTAATGGTTTCTCCTTGAGCGGTCGCAGTACTGGAGAACAAGAAACGCTTCATCACCACCTTTTCAACCCAAAGACGAGTGGCGCGTAAGAAAAGGCCATTTGCACACGTTCCTGCCACTCTTGCGGCGACAGGGCGAAAGCCACGCGCCATGTGGCAGGAACGCATGTTTTACTCCAAGACTATGGCCTTACTTGGCCTCAGCCATCCAAAGGCCATGCAGGTTGCAGTACTCGTAGGCGGCTAACACCTTGTCGTCGGAAACAACGGCAAACGTGCAAACGGGTTTCTCTCCTGGCTTCAAATATTTGATTTGCAAGCCAGTCTCGGTTTCGAGGGCTATCCACTGGATGTAATGGTTTTCCAGCATGGGATGTTCCACACTGCCCACCTTGACCGTAACCGTGTTGCCGTTCATTTCAATGACGGGCACATGCTTTTCGCCTGCGCCGTCGCTGGTATTAGGCATAAGCTCCTTCATAGGTTCGCCGCAGCATACCACGTTGGCAGGGCTTTTGTAAAGATGAGTGATGATGTTGCCGCAATGGTCACAACGATAGAATTTTGCTTTCATTTCTTTTTCAGTTAGTTAATATTAATCATTGATATCCCATCCGTGGGACAATCTTTTGCAAAGATACGAAAATTCATCGACATGGGGAAAAAATATGTCTCATTTTGTCGCAATTGCCCCCCGCAACAGAGGCGTCCCAACCTTCGCATTAGTTGCATTGTCCTCGCCCTCCCCGACTCCCGACGCGCCAACCCGTAAAAAAGGGCTGGGCGGCTTTCAAACGCATTTACCCTGTGGTGCTATCACCCACTTTCCGTTGGTGCCATATTACCCTTACAGAAGCCTGTCGGTCACTGTCAGCCGGCAGGCTTCTGCCTTTTGGGGCGGATTGCCACGCAAGGTATGCCCAATGAGGCAGTCTGGGAGCAAGGCCAAGGTGCTATTCAGTCACCCCCCTGCAATATCCCGCAGCACTCTCAATTCTTGGGGTCCAAGTTTATTATCCCTTGCGCCTCGAGCAGGCGTTGGATGTATTTGCCAAGGATGTCAAATTCTATGTTGACCACTGTGTCCACTTGGAAATTGTGGAAGTTGGTCACCTTGTGCGTATAAGGGATGATGGCGACAGAGAACATGCCCTTGTCGCTGTCCACCACGGTGAGACTGACGCCGTTGATGCTGATGGAGCCTTTCGGCACGGTGATGAAGCCGCTTTTGGGTTCGTATTCGAAATAGTAGCGCCAGCTGCCGTTTTCGTCCACCACCTTGGTGCAGCGTGCCGTTTGGTCCACATGACCTTGCACAATGTGCCCGTCGAAGCGGCCTTCCATGGGCATGCTGCGCTCCACGTTCACCTCGGTGCCCGTTTTCCAGGTGTAGAGGTTAGTCTTGAGCATAGTTTCATCCATTGCGGTGACTACGTATTCCTTCCTATCCTTGTCCACGCTCACCACCGTGAGGCAGCAACCGTCGTGGGCCATGCTTTGGTCGGTCTTCAGTTCGTCGGCGAAGGGCACGGTAAGGGTGAAGTGGTAGTTTGTTCTGTCTTTCTCTATTTTCACGACGCGCGCCGTCGTTTCTATTATGCCTGTGAACATGGTTCTAATATGGGTTTTGAAAGTGATAGTGTCGTTTTATTTGGCGTATTCGGCGCTTGTGCGCACGCCTATTTAAAGAAGTCTTCGTAGTACTGGAACATCTTTTCGTAGAGGTGGATGCGGTCGTACCCTATTACGTTGTGTTCGTGGTGCGGGTAGACGAAATAGTCCACTTGCTTTCCCGCCTTGATGCAGGCTTGCACAAATTCCAAACTATTTTGCCACACCACGGTGTTGTCCTCCGCACCGTGAATGACCAGCAGGCGTCCCTGCAAGTCCTTTGCCTTGTTCAAGAGCGAGTTTGCGGCGTATCCGTCGGGGTTTTCCTGCGGCGTGTCCATATAGCGTTCGCCGTACATAATTTCATACCATTTCCAGTCTACTACGGGACCTCCTGCGCATCCCACCTTAAAGATTTCGGGGTGCGCCAATTTCATGGTAATCGTCATGAAACCTCCGAAACTCCAGCCCTCCACGCCCATGCGACTGGTGTCCACGAAAGGTAGACTTTGGAGGTACTTCACGCCTTGCATTTGGTCGGCCAGTTCAATGTCACCCAAGCGACGGTGCGTGACGCTTTCAAACTCGAAGCCGCGGTTATCGGTGCCTCGGTTGTCCAAGGTGAACACCACGTAGCCTTGTTGCGCGAGGAATGCCATGTATAGTCCAGCTCCCGCCATCCAACTATCAGTGACGAGTTGCGAATGTGGGCCTCCATAGACGTATACAAGTGTGGGGTATTTCTTGCCGGGTTCCATATTGGGTGGCGTGATGAGGCGGTAGTAGAGGTCGGTCTTTCCGTCGTCGGCCTTTAGGGTGCTCAGTTTGAATCCTGGCATGGCATAGCCCTTCAAGGGGTTCTCTGCCACGAAGAGGGTGTCAATGGCCTTGCCCTTGGCGTTGCGCGCCACGGCCGTAGCAGGCACGTCGACGGCGCTCCACAAGTCCACTATTTGAGTGCCGTCCTTGCTCACATATACGGTGTGAGTGCCTTCGACGGGGGTGAGACTTGTCATGGCTCCGCTTTTCATGTCCACGCGATGTGCGCCCCGTCCAGCAAGGTTGTCCTTGTTGGCGTAGACGAACAAGTTTTCACCTTTCTCATCAAAGCCTATAACGGCCTGCACCTCGTATTCGCCCCGCGTAAGCTGGCGCAGCAAGGTGGCAGAGCATCCCGTCGCGCCATAGGTCACCTTGTATTGGTAGAGGTGCTTGTATCCGTCGCGCATGCTAAACCATAAAAAGTCGCTATTAGAACCTGGTAGGAAATAAAGCCCTTCACATGGCTCTACGTACCTGTCGTCGGTTTCCTCAAACAGCACCCCTTCCTTTTTTCCCGTGGCCGCGTCGTAACTTTCCAGCCACATGTGGTTTTGCTGTCGGTTCACTTTGGCTATATAGAGATGCTTTTCGTCGGGGCTCCAGGTGACGTTGGTGAGGAACATTTCGCGTTCCGCCACGCTGGTGTCCTTGCGCGTGTCGAGGTAGACCACATTGCCGTTTGCGGGGTTGCACACTCCCACCGTCACCTCGTGGCTTTTCATTCCCGCCATGGGATACTTGAACGGCGCTGGCGTGGCGATGCGCGTGGCGGTGTTTACCATGGGGTAGTCCGTCACCATGCTTTGGTCCATGCGATAGAATGCCAGCAGATTGCCCTGTGGACTCCAGAAAGTACCTTTGCTGATGCCAAATTCATTGCGGTGCACACTTTGGCCATAGACCACGCCGGCTTCCTCGTTGCCCACTACTATTTCCTCTTTGCTGCCTTTCTCGCCCACGCGCAGGCTGTTGCCGCTTGTGTAAGCGTAGCGCTTATAGTCGGGAGAGAAATCTAAGCCGGGCTTGTCGCCCCCAAGTGTTTCTACACGGTTGGCCTTGAGGTTGAAACATACCAACTTGCTGTCTACGTAGAAATACATTTCCTCTTCGTTCTTAAAAAAGAAGTAGGGCATGCGTCCCATTTCCTCCGCGGCTCCCGAGACGCGGAGCGCGCCATTGAGTTGCTTGAGCGTGAGGACGGGCTTCATCTTGCCCGCCTTGCCCATGAAGAGCACACTGTCGTTGCTGTACGCAAGTTTGTTTCCAGCAAACTGCACACTGCGCAAGGGACGTTCTGGGTAGAGTTCGCGGCTCATGAGTTGTTTGCTGCCCAGCAACTTTTCCTGTGCTACGGCGGGGCATACCGCGGCCAGCATGGCAAGGATAAGGATTATCTTGTTTTTGGCATTGGTTTGGGTTTTGCTCATGGAAAGAGGTTATGTGTTTTAGGGGTTAATCTGACTGATATGAATATGGGTGTGATTAATAGTTTTTCCAGTTTCTGAAGCGCAGGTCGAAAACGCCGAAGAAGGCTTCTTTGAATATCTTCATGCTCATCTTGGAGACGCCCAGCACGCGATCCGTGAATATGATGGGCACCTCGCACACCTTGAAACCAAGGCGCGTGGCGGTGTATTTCATTTCTATTTGGAAGGCGTAGCCGACGAACTTCACCTTGTCGAACTTCACCTTTTCCAGCACGCGCCTACTCCAGCACACGAAACCCGCCGTGGAGTCGCACACCCTCATGCCCGTCACTGCGCGCACATACTTGCTGGCGTAATAACTCATCATCAGCCTCCCCATGGGCCAGTTCACCACGCTGATTTTGCCGTCCACATAGCGGCTTCCCACCGCCACGTCACCCTTGCCATCGAGTATGGCTTGCCGCAGCCGCGGCAGGTCGTCGGGATTGTGCGAGAAGTCGGCGTCCATCTCGGTAAGGAACTCATATCCATGTTGCAGCCCCCATCTAAAGCCTTCGAGATAAGCCGTGCCCAGTCCCAACTTGCCTTTGCGCTCTTTGATGAAGAGACGTTCAGGGTATTCCAGCATCAAGCGTTTCACTATGTCAGCGGTGCCGTCGGGCGAGTTGTCCTCTATGATAAGCATGTCGAAGTTTTCCCCCAGAGACATTACTTTTCTGATGATTTTCTCTATGTTCTCCTTTTCATTGTATGTTGGAGTAATAACAAGGCTGTCAGACATATATATTAATTATTCTTTATCAATAGGGCCTATATCCCTTTCTTTTTTCGGTTTACAAAGGTACGATTTTTTTCTTTCATGGCGCAAAAATTTGTTTCCCCTTCCTTATCTAAATCTAAACAATCATTCCGCTGGCCAACACGCGTCGCGCCTCGTTGTCGTATATGGTTCCGTATTGCCCTGGCGCTATACCTTGTATGCGTTCTTCACTGGCGATGCTCACGCGGTCGCCCTCGCGAGAAAGGCGTCCCTGCGAGAAGGCGGGGGTGTGGCGTATTTTGAACTTCACGGGTATGGTGCCGTCCGCGTCTGGTTTGGGCAGGAAGCGTTCCGCTCCTGGGGAAAGGAAGCGGAAGCCGGCCAGTTTCACCACGTGGCCATACTGCGTGGCGGGGTCGTAGCCCTGCGACACGTACAGCACGTTGTTTTCAATGTCCTTTTTCACCACAAACCAAGGCCCCCCTCCGAGGCAAAGGCCTTTGCGTTGCCCTATGGTGTGGAACCAATAACCTTTGTGCTTCCCTATCGTCTTGCCCGTTTCCAGTTCCACGATGTCGCCCTCCTTCTCGCCCAAGTAGCGGCGCAGGAAATCGTTGTAGTTGATCTTTCCGAGGAAACAAATCCCTTGGCTGTCCTTGCGTTCTGCGCAAGGTAGGGCGGCGCGGCGGGCTATGTCGCGCACCTCGCTCTTCATCATGCCGCCGATGGGGAACATGGCCTTGGCTATTTGGGGATAGGAAAGTTGCGAGAGGAAGTCGGTTTGGTCCTTCACGGGGTCCTTGGCCGTGCCGAGATAGGCCACGCCGTCCAGCATTTCGGTGGTGGCATAGTGCCCCGTGGCTATGCGGTCGAAATCGTGCCCCCATTTCTCTTCAAAAGCGCCGAACTTTATCATTCGGTTGCACATCATGTCGGGATGCGGCGTAAGTCCGTGCCGCACGGCGTCGATGGCATAGCGCACCACACGGTCCCAATAGTCTTCCTGCAGCGACACCTCTTCCACCTTCAGACCATATTTCTTGCCTATGTAGGAGACTATCTCCATGTCTTCCTCGTGGGGGCAGTCCACATATCCCTCCTTTTCCTCCATGCCTATGCGGATGTAGAAAAGGACGGGGTCATAGCCCTGCTCCTTCAGCAGATGGACCACCACGCTGCTGTCCACTCCGCCCGATGCCAATACCGCTATTTCCTTGCCCATTGTAATCCTTGTCAAATATTCTCTTTGATTTCTATCGTTAGTGACAATGTCTACCTTTAGGAATATAACGCTGGAACGATGTTTTTATTGTGTGTAGGTGCAAATATTTATGTCTCCCTGCGTTGCATCCACAAGGTGTCGGCGCGGCTTTCCCACGTCACGCATCCCTTCCTGTCCTGTTGACGGCGACTTGGCGACGGACAGGCTGCACCGCCTGGGCCGTTATCTTCGACCGTGGTGGGAGATAAGCAGGAGATGAGTGCTGCCACGGTGCTGCCGCGGTGCCCGCTGAGCGCGCATGAGCCGTCGAATACTCAGTGGCGTAGGCCGCCGTCCGTCTCTATGAGATGAGGTACTCCGCCAAGACATTATGGTCCAACAGGCTTTCGGGCGGGAGATGGAAGCGTGTGGTTACATAGTGCCGTTCCAGCTCCTGCAAGGCCTCCTTCATTTGGGGATAGAGGTTCCAATAGTGCATGGGGTAGAAATCGCCGACAGCCATTCTGTCCAGCCATTGCCTGGCACCGCGCGCCGTCTGCCCTTCCAGTCGTGGGTCAAGGGGAAACATCAAATAGTCTATCGCTTTGTATGCCGCTACCACGTCCTTCGTTATGGAGAGGAACATTCCCTCCATCTGCCGCAGCGTCACCTTCAGCCTTGTGGCGTCCACGTTGTCTTCCTCGAAATACCAGTTGTTCAGGTCTCCGCAATGGAAACACACCGTCCCATCAGGAAACGTGACCCCTGCCGAAATGCCTGTATCGGTACTTCTAAAGGCCTGTAGGCACAAATTGCCGTCCTCATACACTTGCCCTGGGCGCAAGATGCATGCAGCCATGTCCCGTTTCTCGCGCAGTCGCCTTGCCACGTCGTAAGACAATAGGCAGCGCGCCCCCAGCCGTTCGGCCCAGCGCAACACGGCGGGGCTGTAATGGTCGGGATGGGCATGGGAGACTACAAAATAGACCTGCTTTTGCGTAGACTCCAACAAGCGTTGCAAGTCCTTCCGCAGGTTGTCCCGCCAATAGTCAAACACTACCGCAGCCGTGTCGGTCTCAGCCACAAAACAACTGTGGAAAACATAAGTCAGCGTCATATTATGATAACGTCGTTTTTGCGCCGATAGTATGCTTTTTTCATTTTTTTCGCTGCCATGAACTAAAAAATGCGTATTTTTGCAAAATATTTTGAACCATTTTCATCTGCGCTATGGGACTGTTCTCTATTTTCAGCAAGGAAAAGAAGCAGACGTTGGACCAAGGCCTTAGCAAGACCAAGGAAAACTTCTTTTCACGTCTCTCAAAAACCATCTTCGGCAAAGCCAAAGTGGACGAAGAAGTGTTGGACAACCTCGAAGAAACTTTAGTGGAAAGCGATGTGGGCGTGGACACCACTCTGAAAATCATCCGCGCCATCGAAGACCGCGTAAAACGCGACAAATTCGTGGGTACCGACCAACTGAACGGCATACTGAAAGAGGAAATCGCCGCCCTGCTGGCGCAACACCACGAGGACGACTTCTCCGACTTCTCCTCGCCGCTACCCAAGAAGCCCTACGTCATCTTGGTGGTTGGGGTAAACGGCGTGGGCAAAACCACCACCATTGGCAAATTGGCCTACCAGTTTAAGCAGGCTGGCAAAAAAGTGATGCTGGGTGCCAGCGACACTTTCCGCGCCGCCGCCGTAGAGCAACTGCAAATATGGGCCGACAGAGTGGGCGTGCCCATCGTACAGCAGGGCATGAACGCCGACCCCGCCAGCGTGGCATACGACACGCTGCAAAGCGCGCTGGCAAAGGACATGGACGTGGTGCTTATAGACACAGCGGGACGGCTGCATAACAAGGTGGGGCTGATGAACGAACTCTCCAAGATACGCAAAGTGATGCAAAAACTCATCCCCGACGCGCCCCACGAGGTGCTGCTGACGCTGGATGCCTCCACGGGGCAGAACGCCATCGAACAGGCGCGGCAATTCACCGCAGCGACAGACGTAAACGCGCTCGCCCTCACCAAACTGGACGGCACGGCGAAGGGGGGTGTCATCATTGGCATCAGCGACCAATTCAAAATCCCCGTGCGATACATTGGCCTGGGCGAAAAAATGACCGATCTGCAAGTATTCAACGCCGACGAATTTGTTGACTCCCTGTTTGAGAAACAATGAAAATAAACATCATCACCCTCGGTTGCAGCAAGAACGTGGTGGACAGCGAAGCAGTGGGCGGCAGACTGAAGAAAGCAGGTTTTGAACTCTTCTTTGACAGCGTGCGCCGCGACTGCGATGTCACCATCGTGAACACCTGCGGATTTATCGCCGACGCCAAGGCTGAAAGCATCGCTACCCTCCTTGAGCAGGCCAGCATGAAGCAGCGCGGCCGCCGCAAACGCCGCATCATCGCCGTGGGATGCCTTATTGAGCGATACAAGAAGGAAATGCAGCAGGAAATGCCCGAGATAGACGCTTTCTACGGCGCACACGAATGGGGCAAACTGGTGGACGACATTGTAACCTTCGCTAAACCCACCCCACAAAGCGGCACCAAAGCCGCGAAGGCACCGCGCATCACCCCGCGCCACTACGCTTTCCTGAAGATAGCGGAAGGCTGCAACCGCCGCTGCGCCTTTTGCGCCATCCCCTCCATTCGTGGTCCGTATGTCTCACGTCCCATCGAACAACTGGTGGAGGAGGCCAAGCAACTGACAAAGGAGGGGGCAAAGGAAATCATCGTCATTGCACAAGACACCACCTACTACGGTCTCGACCTCTATGGCGAAAGAAAACTCGGCACATTGCTCGACAGGCTGGCAACAGAGAGCGGTGCGCGCTGGATAAGACTGCACTACACCTTCCCCGCCAACTTCCCCGAGGACGCCATACAAGCCATGCGAAGGCACCCCAGCATCTGCAACTACATAGACATCCCTCTCCAGCACATCAACAGCGCCGTGCTGCGCGGCATGCAGCGCGGCATAGACCGCGACGGCACGCTACGCCTGCTGCGCCACCTGCGCGAGGAACTTCCCGACGCGGCTTTCCGCACCACGCTTATCGTGGGCTTCCCCGGCGAGACAAACGACGCTTTCGAGGAACTCAAGGATTTTGTGGTGCAGGCGCGTTTTGACCGGCTCGGCGTCTTCGCCTATTCCCGCGAAGAGGGCACGCCCGCCTACGGAATGGGCGAAACCGTTTCGGAAGAGGAGAAACAACGCCGCGTGGACGAAATCATGTCGCTGCAAGAAAGAATTTCCCTGGAAAAGAACGAGGCTCGCGTCGGCTCGCTCTGCGAAGCACTGATAGACCGCAAGGAAGGCGACTACTACATCGGCCGCACGCAATACGATAGTCCCGACGTGGACGACGAGGTGCTGATATCCTCGTCCAAACCCCTGCGCGCAGGACATTTCTACCAAGTCCGCATCACAGGCGCCTACGAGCACGACCTTCGTGCGGAACTTGCCTAATACGCCCCCCCAATAAGCTTTCTGCCAAAGCCACGCGCCTCCCAAGCGGATCAACCACTTGGGAGGCGCGTTAGGTACAAACGCCTTGCGTGTGCATGCCAGCACCCCCTTTCCACCCAGCAGCCCTCCTTGATTCTTCCTAATGAGACACATTCCTCTTTAGGGGATAGACTGAAAAATGGCGACCGCTTATGTAAAGTGAAGCTAAATAAGCAGGGTAGCCAGCGAGTATAATTATCGTGTTCCTGCCTTTGACGCTTGCTTGGGAAATATTTTTCAACACTTTATGAACATGCCGTCCGGAGGGTTTGTGCCCATTTTGCATGCCGTTGACATAATCTGCAACTTATTCATTATGCATATTTTACAAACTATTTTAGTGGAAAACGAAACTTTTTTCCGCCTTCTGCGTTTAAGTCAGCAAATGGCTTTTATTTGGCAGAAAAAAAATATTTTTGGCATTTTTTGGTCACAATTGGATTTTTTTTCGTAATTTAGCAGTCTGAAACGAAATAGTTAAAAATGGCGTTATTGGTTGGTAAAGAGTACTGTAAAGTGGATATCAACGGCCGCTTTAAGTTCCCAAATGCCCTAAAAAAGCAGTTGGAAGGGGACGAAATGCGCTTCGTGGTCCGCGACAGCGACTATGCCGACTGCTTGGAATTGTGGCCCTATGGCAGTTTCATGGCTGAAGCCGAAATACTGCAGCAGCGTTTGAACCTGTATGACAAGCGGGACCGCCGCCTGCTGCGCAAACTTTCGGAAGGCAACATCGTGGAGTTGGACGCTAGCGACAGAATGATGATACCTCCGGAGCAGAAGCCGAGACTGCACAACGCAAAGGACATAGTGCTGCAATCCATGGGCAAATTCATCGAGGTGTGGGACAGGGATGCCTATCAACGCCAAGACGAAGAAAACACCGACGTAGCCACGATAGCCAACGAACGGCTGGGCTCGACGGGCAATGTAAATGGAAAGGACTGCGGCACAAATGGAGTATCATGAACCCGTAATGCTTAACGAGAGCGTAGACGCCCTCTGCATTCGTCCCGACGGCACATACGTGGATGTCACTTTCGGCGGCGGCGGGCACTCGCGTGCCATCTTAGCACAGCTGGGAGACAGCGGGCGTCTGCTGGCGTTCGACCAAGACAAGGATGCCGCCGCCAACGCCATCAACGACCCGCGCTTCACCCTCATCGGAGAAAACTTCCAACATCTGAAAAACTACCTGCGGTTATATGGCGTGCGACGGGTGGACGGGCTGCTGGCCGACCTCGGCATCAGCAGCCACCAAGTGGACGACGCTCAACGCGGCTTCTCCTTCCGCGCCGACGGCCCGCTGGACTTAAGGATGGACCAAAGGGGCTCCACCACGGCCGCCGCTTTGGTGAACACCTTGGGCGAAAGCGAACTGGCACGACTGCTGCGACTATATGGCGAACTGCCGAACGCCGCCGCCATAGCACACTCCATCTGCCTGGCACGCAAGGAACAAAACATAGAGACCACGTGGCAACTGAAGAACGCCGTGGCAAGGCAACTGCCCCGAGGCGCGGAAAACAAGCACCTGGCCATGTTGTTCCAAGCCCTGCGCCTGGAGGTGAACGGCGAAATGGAGGCCCTACGGCAAATGTTGGCACAAGCCGTGGAACTGCTGGACGAAGGAGGGCGACTGGCCATCATCTCCTATCATTCACTCGAAGACCGTCTGGTGAAGAACGTGATGAAGACCGGCAATCCGGAAGGGGAACTAAAGAAGGACTTCTTCGGGAACCCCCTTGTACCGCTAAAACAAATTGTACGCAAACCCCTTACCCCCAGCCCTGAAGAGGTTGGACGCAACCCACGCAGCCGCAGCGCAAAACTACGCGTGGCAGAGAAGTTAGAGCAAAAAAACAAAAGCATTTAACCCTTACCGCCATGGCCAACACATTTAGGAACAAAAAAGCCGAAGAAGGACTGGACGAAGACCCCAACGGCCAAATTCCCGGGGAGCCGCCGCAGGACGAAGTCCCGCAGCAAGAGGAACAGGAAAACGCAAAAGTGGAGCATGAAGCGGACGATAATGGCGCCGCGGCGCCGAAGAAAAGCCGCAAGCGCAACATGGCCAGCAACCTCTTCGGCGGAGAATTCCTGTTGAAAGACTGGGTGCGCCGACAACGTTGGCTGTTGCTCATGATAGTGGGGTTCTGTTTGCTGCTGGTGAGCAACCGCTATGTAGTGGAACACCTGATGCGCGTAAAGATGAACACAGAAGAACGCATCAAATATCTGCGGGAGCAACGCATACAGATGAAACAAGAGTTTCAAGACAACGTGAAAATCTCACACATAGCCAGCAAACTGGACAGCACGGGCGTGGGGCTTATAGCCGGACCGCCCTACGAACTGGAGGAAGAATCAAAAAAGTGAAGGCAAGGTGAGAGACTCGCAAGCATAAAAAGCAATGGATAAAGACAATAAGCATCGACTGGACGGCTTGGGCATCTACTTTCTGTTACTGCTGGCAGTGGCAGGGGGAGCCATTGTGTACGGCATGGTCAAAGTGCAATGGATAGATGGGGACATGTGGCGCAAGCAAAGTTACCCCCGCGAGGAGGGACTGCAGGTGCAAAAAGCGCATCGTGGCAACATCTACAGCAGCGATGGCAAAATATTGGCCACCACAGTGCCCATCTGCAACCTGTATCTCGACCTGGGACACCAAAACCAAAAGAACAAATATGGCAACGACAAACTCGACTCATTGGGAAACCCCATCGTGACGGGGCCCATTCCAGACTCCTCGTTCCACAAGTATTTGGACCAAGTGTGTGCCCTACTCCACGATGCCTTCCCACAGCAAAGCGCCGCCGAGTTCCGCCAGCGAATACTGGACGGCCGGGAGAGAAAAAACAACCGATGCGTGCTGATAAAACGCGGCGTACCATACAGCACCTGGCGGCAAATATGCAACCTGAACCGACATTGGAACCACGGCGTAGTGAAGACCGTGGACGGGAAAAGCGTCATCTATGAACGCCGCGCGCACACCTACGGAAACTTGGCCGAAAACACCATTGGTTTCCGCAACAGCATGGAAAGCGAGACCTATACAGGCTTGGAAGGCTATTATAACGCCACATTGAAAGGCAGCGACGGGCGCTATCGCGTCCGCCGTCTCACACGAGGCATTTGGCTACCTATAGAAAGCAGGAGTGACCCTGTGAACACCGATGGCGACACACTGGACAACATGATTGTGCGCCCTGTGGTGAACGGAAAAAGCATAGTGAGCACCATAGACACACGCTTTCAAGACATTGCCGAAAGCGCACTGCGCGATGCTCTGCGAAAATTCGGAGGGGAAAGCGGATGCGCTATATTAATGGAAATGAGCACGGGATATGTTTTGGCTTGCAGCAACCTAAGCATCGATACGCACGCACATGAATACCTGGAGATGCCCAACCGAAACATTGCCGTGAGCGACCGCTACGAACCCGGCAGCACGTTCAAGACCGTAGTCCTCGCCGCCATGATGAACGCACAGGCTTTAGACACCAGCATGATGCTGCGCGTGGGCTACAAAAACTTTGGAGGGGTAAACGGCGAGATAAAGGACGACCACACATGGCAAGATAGAGACACCTTGAGCCTAAAACAAGTGATGGAGCAAAGCAGCAACGTGGGCATCAGCGAACTGGGATGGAAACTATATGGCAACCAACGCGACACACTGAAGAACCTGGTGACACGTATTTTCCCTTACCAAATATTGAATTTGGACTTGACAGCAGGCGAATACAAAGGCCGCGTGAACGACTTGAACGCCTCGCGACGCGACTTTCTCAATTTCTGCTATGGCTATAGCACCAGCGTGAGCCCCATGCAACTCATCACATTCTACAATGGACTGGGAGCAGGCGGACGCATGGTGAAGCCGCTGTTCTGCCGCGCCATCCTGGACGGAAACAAGGAGATACCCGTGAACCCCGTTGTGCTGAACGAACATATTTGCAGCCCCCACACTGCGGCTGTGATGAAAGACCTGCTGGTGGGCGTGGTGGAAAACGGAACGGGCAACAACATCAAGAACAACACCTACGGCATAGCCGGCAAGACCGGCACTGCCGTGCACAGTTATAAGGACTTGCGACGATACAACGCCTCCTTCGTGGGATTCTTCCCGGCTGAAAAGCCCAAATACACCTGCTTGGTGGTGGTGAAAGACATTCATGCCTATGGCCGCCAAAGCGCCGTGGTATTCAAAGCCATAGCGGACTGCGTTATGGCCATAGACACCACGCTGGGCAACATACCCATTGAGCGACTGACACTGGAAAGCCAAAGAAATGGAACGCTTCGTCTGCCTTACGTGAGGCGCGCCAATCAGCAGCAACTGATGAAAATATACCGCACATTGCGCCTCAACTACTTAGGCAGCGACAGTTCCAGCCATTGGTGCGCCTTTAGCCCCGCAGAAGACAGCACCGCCACGCCAGCGCACTACGTGGGTTATCGCCCCGCCGCCAACGTGGTGCCCGACTGCACGGGGATGACGGCACGCGATGCGCTGCTAATGCTGCGTTCCAATGGCTATGCCGTGCGTTTTTCCGGATGCGGCAAAGTTATAAGCCAAACACCCAGTGCGGGAAGCAAGGCCCCAAAAGGAACAACGACGGTATTCTTGAAACTGGGAGTATGAAACTAAGTGAAATAATAAAAGGCATTGACTGCCAAACGAAGCAGTTCGTAGACGTTGAAATAAGCGACATCGCCTTCGACTCGCGCCAAGTGGCGAAAGGCATGCTATTCGTGGCACAACGTGGCACGCACGTAGACGGACACCAATATATTGACAACGCCGTAAAAAACGGCGCCGCTGCCGTCCTATGCGAAACGCTGCCCGTCAAGCAAAAGAAAGGCGTGGCATATCTTGTGACGCCAAACAGCGACGAAGCCTTGGGGGTGGCGGCAAGCAACTTTTATGAAAACCCCAGCCAGAGGCTGAAACTGATTGGCATCACTGGCACCAACGGCAAGACCACCAGCGTCACCCTGCTGCATCACCTGTTCCGCCTGCTTGGGGTGCATGCAGGCCTCCTCTCCACCATTGTCAACAAGGTAGACGAGGACGAATGGGAAGCACACCACACTACCCCCGACGCCTTGGAACTGAACAGCCTGCTGCGCAAAATGGCGGACGCCGGATGCAAATACTGCTTTATGGAGGTGAGTAGCCACGCCATAGCACAGCGACGCATCGCAGGTCTCACTTTCGCTGGAGGCATCTTCAGCAACGTCACGCACGACCATCTCGACTACCATAAAACGATGGCAAACTACATTGCCGCCAAGAAAAAATTCTTTGATGACCTGCCACCTGAGGCTTTCGTCCTCACCAATCTCGATGACAAGAACGGCATGGTGATGGTGCAAAACACCAAGGCCACGGTGAAGACATACAGCCTACTGCATCCAGCAGACTACAAGGCACGCGTGCTGGAGGACACTTTTCAGGGCATGCACCTCGAAATAAACGGAAAGGACGTCTGGTGCCGCTTGGCTGGACGCTTCAACGCGCAAAACCTCACGGCCATCTATGCTGTGGCCCGTTTGTGTGGCGTGGAGGAAGACGAGGCCTTGCGCACGTTGAGCCAACTGGAACCCGCACCCGGACGTTTTCAGCACGTGCGCGGAAATGAGGTGGATGCCATTGTGGATTATGCACATACGCCCGACGCCTTACAAAACGTGATGGACGCCATAAACGAGATGCGGCAACGCCGCCAACGCCTCATCGTGGTGGTGGGATGCGGGGGCGACAGGGACAAAGCGAAGCGCCCCAAAATGGCCAAAATAGCCGTGACGGGGGCGGACCGCGTAATCCTTACCAGCGACAACCCTCGCACCGAAAACCCCGAGGCCATCCTCGATGACATGGAAACTGGCCTCTCCAACGAAGAACGCGTAACCGCAATACGCATCGCCGACAGACGCTCCGCGCTGCGCGCCGCCGTGATGATGGCCAAGCAAGGGGACATTATTTTGGTGGCTGGCAAGGGCCATGAAAACTATCAAGAAATCAATGGCGTGCGCCACCATTTTGACGACCAAGAGGAACTTAGGATCCTTTTCGACCAACACAATGACCATTAATACCCCCACTCTCCTATGTTATATTATTTATTTGAATGGCTTGACAAGATAGACTTCCCTGGAGCGGGGGCCTTCCATTACATCTCCACCCGTTCCGCCCTGTCATTCATTGTGAGTTTGTTGCTGATGCTGTTGTGCGGCAAGCCATTCATCAAATGGCTTAAGAAGAAACAAATTGGCGAAACCGTGCGGCATTTGGGGCTTGAGGGTCAAGAAGCCAAAGCGGGAACACCAACCATGGGCGGCCTGCTAATACTGGGAGCCATTGTCATCCCCACATTACTATTTGCCAAACTGGACAACCCCTACATCCTTATCATGCTCTTCACTACCGTGTGGCTGGGATTAGTGGGTTTCATGGACGACTATATTAAAGTGTTTCGCCACAACAAGGAGGGGTTGGCTGGAAAATATAAAATCATGGGACAGGTGGTTTTGGGCATTGTGGTGGGCATCTCCATCATGTACATCCCCGGCTTGGCGGAAAACGCCACACGAACCACCATTCCTTTTGTCAAGGGGCACGAACTGGACTATTCCAAGATTATCACATGGATGGGGCCTTGGGCCGAGAAATGGGTGTGGCTGCTGTACGCGCTGGTGGTCATTTTGGTGGTCACCGCCATGAGCAACGCCGCCAACCTCACCGACGGCATCGATGGCCTGGCAACGGGCGTGGCGGCAGTGAACGGAGGCGCTTTGGCTATCCTTGCCTGGTTGAGCGGCAACGTCATCTTCGCGCAATACCTTAATATCATGTATCTTTCCAATATCGGTGAACTGGCTGTCTTCAGCACCGCCTTTATGGGTGCCACGCTGGGCTTTCTTTGGTTCAACACGCACCCCGCCGAGATATTCATGGGAGACACCGGCTCCTTGGCTTTGGGGGGCATCATCGCCGTCTTTGCCTTGCTTATCAAGAAAGAATTGCTTCTGCCCCTGCTTTGCGGCATCTATTTAGTGGAGGACCTTAGCGTTATCATACAACGCATTGGTACCAAGAATGCAAGAAAAAAGCGCCACATACCGGCTGGCACGCCAGTGCCAGTGGAGATGCGACCATTTCTTATGACACCATTGCATCACCACTATCAGAAAAAAGGAATGAAAGAAGAGAAGATTGTGATGCGCTTTATCATCGTGGCCATTCTACTCGCTATTACAACCATCATCACTTTGAAGATTAGATAAGTCATGACCATAGAAACTTTAGCACGACAGGGAAATGCGGAAAGCCATGGTGGGCTGGCAGGCATGGACATTGCAAAATTGAGCCAACTACGCAACGAACAGATGAAAAACTGCTTCCGCCATTTCGACACCACGCCCCATCGCCTGGAATATGTAGCCAAAATAGGCGGAACGGAATTTATTAACGATGCCGCGGCGCGCAATGTGAGCGCAACTTGGTACAGTCTGGATAATATCGACGGGCCTGTGGTGTGGATTGCAGTGGGCAGCAGCAAAAAGGAGAACTACTCCATGTTGAGGCAAGTGGTGCAGCAAAAGGTGCGTGTGCTTATTTGCGTGGGAGACCACATTGACCAACTAATGAGCGACTTCACCAGCCTCATTCCCGTGGTGGAAGAGGCATTCACGGTGGAGGAAGCCGTGCACAAGGCTTATTACAACCAGGCAGAAGTGCGCAAAGTGATTTTTTCGCCCGCTTGCGACTGCGGTATTGCAAACAAGCATATCGGAGAACGTTATTGCAACGAAATTAACGAGTTATGAGACGTCTTGCCAACATATTCAAGGGCGACAAGGTGATATGGGCTGTGTTCATGCTGCTCACGCTCATCTCGCTCATCGCCGTTTACAGTGCCATAGGGCGCGTGGCCGTCACTGGCGGCCATTCTCCCGTTTCGTCGTGGGGCAAGCACGTGTTGTTCGTGACACTCGCATACCTCATCGTGATTGCTTTTGCAAACCTCAACTATCGTCGCTTTGCCAAGTGGGCGCGTGTGGCGTTTTGGGTTTCCATTGCATTAGTGGTGTATGTGCTTGTTTTTTGCGAAGGCCGTTGGATCTCCATACCCGGTTTCGGCTCTTTCCAGCCCAGCGAACTTACCAAGGTGACCCTATTGGCCATGTTGGCCGGCATGCTGACAAAAAACAAAGAACACCTGGACGACTTGGGCCTTTTCTTTCAAATTATGTTCATCGTCATCATCGCCGCAGGCTTCATCCTCCCAGAAAACCTGTCCACGGCTTTGCTGCTCGTCGTCGTCTGCTTTGTAGAACTTTATTTTGGCGGAATAAACCGCAAGTATTTTTGGCGCACGGTGGCCTTTTTGGGCATTTTGGGCGCGGTGGGCCTCACCGCCGCCGTAGTGACCTACAAAAACGGCAATCCAGGCAACGGCATCTACGAACGCTCTGCCACTTGGGGGCACCGCATAGACAGTTGGATGAACCCCAATCCACAAGAACTGACGCAAGAGAACATGGCACGCATGGCCATTGCATCGGGGAAAATAAAGGGGGTGGGAGTTGGACACACCGTTCATGCCCGTTTGATGACACAGGCGGAGAACGACTTTATCTACGCCATCATCATAGAGGAATCGGGCATGGGAGCGGGTCTCTTTGTGCTGTTTCTCTATACCATGCTCTTCTATCGTTGCCTTAAGATGGCCAGACGATGCAAAGGCATGTTCGGCTCGTTGATGTTGGTGGGATATGGCTCATTAATATACATACAGGCTTTGGTGAACATGGCTGTGGCTGTGGGTGCCATGCCTGTAACAGGGCAAACGCTGCCGCTCATCAGCAATGGTGGAACGGCGTACCTGTGCATGGCCATGGCGGTGGGAGTCATACAGTCGGTATGCTATGACACGCTAAAACAAGAAAAGGAAATCAAGGATAAAATACACGACGACATGGAGTTTGAGGAGGTAAAAAACTTAAGCGAACAGATAATGAACGGAACGAACGCAAACCTGTAACCTACTAAAACCATCGGCAACATGAAGGCAATCATCAGCGGAGGAGGCAGCGGAGGGCATATTTTCCCCGCCATAGCCATAGCAAACACCATCAAGAAACGTCACCCTGGCGCGAATGTTCTTTTTGTCGGCGCCAAAGGAAAGATGGAGATGGAAAAGGTGCCTGAGGCTGGCTACAAGATAGAAGGCCTGCCCATAACTGGCTTGCAACGCAAACCGACGTTGAAGAATCTGTTTTTCAACATGACGGTGCCTTTCAAAATGGTGCGCAGCCAACTGATGGTAAAACGCATCCTGCATGATTTCCAGCCCGACATAGTGGTGGGGGTGGGTGGCTATGCTAGTGCGCCAACGTTGAAGACGGCTGCTAAAATGGGCTTACCCACACTGCTGCAGGAGCAGAACTCCTACCCCGGACTCACCAATAAGATGCTCGCCAAAAGCGCCAAAACCATTTGTGTTGCCTACGAAGGTTTGGAACAATTTTTCCCTGCCGAAAAGATTGTATTAACAGGCAACCCCGTGCGCGCCGCCATAGAAAACATGACATGTACGCGCGAAGAGGGCATTCGCCATTTCGCACTGAAAGAAGAACGCCCCGTGGCGTTATGCGTGGGAGGCAGCTTGGGTGCCAGCAGCATCAACCGAATGATAATACGCCATCTTGACTTTTTTATCAGTCATAAAATTCAACTCATTTGGCAAACAGGCAAATGGATGTATAACGAGGCGGTACAAGCAGTGCAGGAGGCTGGTGTGGGCGAGTGGGTTGAGGTCCACCCTTTCATCAACCATATGGACTATGCCTATGGAGCCGCCGACGTGGTCATTTCCCGCGCAGGTGCCATCGCCATCAGCGAACTTTGCCTGGTGGGCAAACCTGTCATCCTAATCCCCTCTCCCAATGTAGCCGAAGACCACCAGACCCGTAACGCCCTCGCTCTCGCCAATAAAGGAGCTGCCGCGTTGATTCCCGATGCGGAATGCGACCCCAAAGGCCTGCACACACTGCTTGAATTGATGAACGACGCGCAACGGCGCAAAACAATGAGCGAGGCCATTGTGGAACTTGGAAAGCGACAAGCAGCAGAGAAAATTGTGGATGAAATAGATAAAATCGTTTTGGAGGTTAAGGGTTAAAAGCCAAACATAATTGAGAAAGCAATGAAATACTATTTTTTAGGAATAGGAGGAATTGGCATGAGCGCCTTGGCTCGCTACTTCAAGCAGCGTGGCGACGACGTGTGGGGCTACGATAGAACCCCTTCTCCCCTCACCAAGGAATTAGAAAAAGAGGGCATCTCTATCCACTATGCAGACAACCCTGTAGAAATTCCCGCCGACATAGACCTGGCCATATATACGCCTGCAATACCAGAAGACACGCTGGAGTTTCAAGCGTTGAAGGCAAGTGGCGTGCGCATGGAAAAACGATCCCAAATGTTGGGCGAACTGACTCGGGACAAGAAATGCATCGCCGTGGCTGGTAGCCATGGAAAAACGACCACTACGGCTATGATAGCACATCTGCTAAACGCCAGCAAACAAGGATGCAGCGCTTTCCTTGGCGGGATTTCGAAGAATTTCCACAGCAACCTGCTTGTCAACAACGACAGCGAGTGGATGGTAGTGGAAGCAGACGAATACGATCGCAGTTTCTTTCAACTACATCCTTATTACTCTGTCATCACGGCCACCGACCCAGACCACTTGGACATTTACGGCAACCACAAGAACTTAATAGAGGCCTTTGAGCAGTTTGCAAACCAAACCGACCCCGCTGGACGTATCTTTCTAAAAGAGGGGGTTGGCTTCCTTGACGAGAGTAACGAAACGATAGGGCATGGCAAACACTTTACTGGCAAATTCATGGTTGTCGGCAAGGATATCCAAGAACTTCAAGGCGACACAACCCATACAGAATCGGCGCGTTCTTTAACGAACCACTGCCAACACGACCACGGAGAAGCCCTTCACGGCTTGAAACTGGCAGAAGGTCTCTCCGCACAAACTTATAGTGCCGACAGTCTTGTTAGCGATTACTACGCCATCAATGTGCGCTCCCATCGCGGAAACATCTTTTTCGACCTACGCACCCCACAAGGCGTATATTACGACCTACAACTCGTCAACTCCAGCTTTTTTAACGTGGAAAACGCCGTGGCTGCCTGTGCCGTAGCTTTCTCCGTGGGACTTAGTGAATATGAGGTGCGCGCCGCGTTGAAAAGCTTCAAAGGCGTGGTGCGCCGTTTTGACTACCACATAAACGAACCGTCTATCGTCTATATCGACGACTACGCCCACCATCCGCAGGAGATATCTGCCGCTATCGCGTCGGCAAGGCTCCTTTACAAGGACAAGCGCATTGTGGGTGTATTTCAGCCACACCTTTATAGCCGAACGGCAGATTTGTACAAGGAGTTTGCCGAGGCGTTATCGCCCTTGGACGAAATTGTACTGATGGATATTTATCCCGCTCGTGAGAAGCCGATTCCTGGCGTCACTTCACGGCTTATCTTAAATGAGATACACAGCATGAACAGGTACATCGTAGACCGCAAGGACGTTCCCAGCGTGGTTGTTGCACTTTGCCCCGATGTGGTCATCACAATGGGTGCTGGCGACATAGACCGTCTGGTGCCTGACATAGAAAAAGCCCTTCGCGAAAACATGGAATGACTCCATTATCCAAAAACACCAAACAAGATGAAACGCAGTACACAGACAGCCATTTACGTCGTTGGAACCCTAATATTATTGGGGTTGCTGGTGTTTAGTAACATGGCGCGTCGTAACGCTCCTGTGCGCAGCGTTAAAGCCATTATCGACTACCAGTCGGGTGACACTCTGCTTTCTACCCAACACTTGGAAGAGGAAGTGACAAAGAAGATGCCTACATTGTTAGGGATGATGGTGAAAGACGTGAAGAAAGAGGAAGTGTGGAAAGCCGCAACGAGCAACCCCTTTGTTCAAGAATGCCGCGTGAGTTTTGGAGTGGGTGGCGACGTAAGGCTTCAAGTGCAGCAGCACGTTCCAATACTGCATCTCTTCTATTTAGGGCGTGAATTCTATTTGGACAAGGACGGCAACGCCTTGCCCCCCAGCGGGGAACACATGGCCGACGTAATGATTTGTAACGGATACTTTAACATCAAATTGCCGCAAGTCCTCGATTCCGTCTCATATGAGCAGATGAAAAAAACGCGTAACCAACGTCTCATCCGTGTTTACAACCTGGCTCTTTTTCTCTACAACAATCCCGAGTACGGTGTGTTGTTCGACCAAGAATATATGAACGAGGAGGGAGACCTTTGCCTGGTTCCAAAGGTAGGCGACCACATTGTCGTGGTGGGTTCCGACGATGACCTCGACCGCAAGTTCCACGACCTGCTGGCTTTCTATCGCGAAGGCCTGCAACAAGTGGGCTGGGACACCTACAGGCAGATAAGCTTAAAGTATAAACATCAGGTCATTGGCACGAGGCGGGAATAAAGGCAAACAATCAATCTACAAAGTGTAAATATTGATCAATAAATACGTAAAACTCATGAGTAACCAGATTATTGTAGGTCTCGACATAGGCACCACGAAAATAGCTTGCTTTGTGGGACAACGCGACGAGACCACCAAAAAAGTCCGCATACTTGGCTACGGCAAGACCGAGTCTATAGGAGTGGAACATGGCGTGGTGAAGAATATCATCACCACTGCCGATAGCATCAAGCGCGCAGTGTCTATTGCGGCCGATCAGGCCGATGTGGACATCAAGGAAGTCTATGTAGGAATCGCAGGGCAGCACATCAAGAGCCGAAAGAACCAAGGCAGTATCATGATTCCACCAGGACACAACTTCATCACCCAGGAAGATGTGTATAAACTCATTGAGGACCAGCACCACATCATGCTTTCGCCTGGAGAGGAAATAATACATGTGTTTCCGCAGAATTACATTGTGGACGGAGAACCGTTAAGTGTGGACGTAAACCCCGTGGGCGTAGCTGGAAATCAACTGAAAGGCAACTTCCACATCGTGACGGGCAACAAAACCAACCTCACGAACATCCGCAGTGCTGTCCAACGTGCCGACCTAAAGATATTGGGCGTGGTGCTCGAACCCGTGGCTTCGGCAATAGCCACGCTTGACGACCGTGACCGTGAAGCCGGCGTGGCTTTGGTAGACATTGGAGGCGGCACCACTGACATTGCCATCTTCCAAGACGGATACATCTGCTAC